>CAVLAO010000154.1:0-5374 GCA_963660915.1 Bacteroides sp. CAG:927
ACTCACCCTACATGGGGCGCTTTTTATTCATGTCTACTAATTTGGGGGCTGTTCACTGTATATCCACTTAGGGGGAGCATCTTCGGATGCTCCCCCTTTATTTTTGCAGGACAGTCCATTTGGATTGTCCTGTTTTTATTTGGAGACACACAATGAAAGAAAAAAAGATCAAAGTCCTTGCACTTCTGCCCATGCAGCCACCCAAGGAGATCGAGCTAGATAACACCCTTGAAGCTATGCAGAAATTTGTAGGCGGGCTGATTGAATGTATCACATTAAGTGACACCGGTTCAGAAGTCACGCTGGTCTGCAATGATGAAGGCAAGCTGCTTGGCCTGCCGCTCAATCGTCCGCTGTGGGATGGAGCCGATGTTCTTGCTGGGCCGGGATTTCTGGCCGGATGCGACAGCGACGGAAATATGACTTCTTTGCCGCAGAGCGCAATGGACTTCTACAAGGAAAAATTCAGAGCTTTTATCATTGAAGTTTAAGGGAAGCACCGGTGCAGCTTATCGCTGCCTATCCACTAAAACCGTATTAAAAATGCCGTATACTCCGTTTTGTATCAAAATCAGCTGTTTTCAGGCTTATTGGAAGGACAAAACACAGTCTTAAAAATGTCGCTCGTTATCTTTGAGCCAGAAAGGAGAAGCATGAACGTCTATGGCTATTGCCGTATCTCTACGGCAAAGCAAAGTATCGACCGTCAAATTCGCAATATCAAGGCCGCGTACCCGACTGCCCATATCGTGCAGGAAGCCTACACTGGCACTTCCATCACCCGTCCGGAATGGCTGAAACTCTATCGGATTCTGAAATCTGAGGATATGGTAGTGTTCGATTCAGTGTCCCGGATGTCCAGAAATGCAGACGAAGGTTTTGCTTTGTACGAAGACCTTTACCACAAGGGCATCCAACTAGTGTTTTTGAAAGAACACCACATCGACACCGAAACCTACAAAAAGGCCCTGTCCGGCAGCATTGCCATGACAGGGACAAATGTAGACTTCATTTTAAAGGGCATCAACGAATATCTGATGGCCTTAGCAAAGGAGCAGATCAAGCTGGCCTTTGAACAATCCGAAAAAGAAGTGTCCGATTTGCACCAGCGCACCCGTGAAGGACTTTTGACCGCCCGGTTGAACGGAAAGCAGGTTGGCCGCAAAAAGGGTGTCGGCTTTGAAACAAAGAAAGCCAGAGAAACCAAGCAGATCATCCGCACCCACTGCAAGACCTTTGGCGGCACCCTTGACGATGCCGAGTGTATGAAGCTCACAGGTCTTGCCCAGAATACCTATTATAAATACAAGCGTCAGATTCGTGTTGAACTGATGGCTGAACAGGATTTGCCGAAAGGAGCAAGTGTCTTTTATGAACCACCAACATCATTCTGAGTCGGAGAACAGTCTCACCCCGAAGGAAAAGCAGGAGTTTTTAGAACTTCTTACCCGACTTTCCCCAGAGCAGCGTGAAGCACTGAAAACCGTGCTCAAGTCCTTTACCTAAACAAAACAGTGCGGAGTGGCATCATGTCACCCCGCACTGTTTATTTTTTATCTGCACAAGCCCATATGCTTATTATGAAAAGCCACCTGTGCTTTCCATCATTTCACGAAAGGAGCGAAAAATTATGGTTAATAAGCCGCAGGACTTTCTTACATTAACAGGTGCCGCACGTCGTGCACGGAGCGAAGGTTATGATATAACATACCACAGTCTCCGCAATCTTGTAGCCGCCGGTTACATAAGCCACGTACCGAATGGATCACGTATCTACGTGTTTTACCCCAATGTGGTCCGCTTTCTCCAAAAGGGGCTCACGGCTGAACAGAGCCTGGATTACCAGCTCTCCCGTGCCCGCAACTGATCTAGCTGTTCGCCCTCAGTATCCTCCAGATGCTGAGGGCATTTTTTGAAAAAGGAGGTTCAAATCTATGTTCTGTGAAAATTGCGGTCATCCGATCTCAGATACCGCCAAATTTTGTTCTGCCTGCGGGCATCCCGTTGGCACAGCACCAACCCCAAGTTCCGTAGCAGCACCACCGCCCGTCCCGGTTAAACGAGAATCTCCTCGTCTGAAGGCCTCTTCCGGAAACGACAGCATCACACGAATGTCAGGGACGCGCCGGAAACCATGGCTGCTCCGTATGCCGATTCCTGATCCACACACCGGAATTACGGTTATGAAAGCTGTTGGTACCTATGTAACCCGCGAAGAAGCCGAAGCAGTTCGTGCCGAAATGATGAAACGTCCAGCCACACCCTATCAGGACTCTACCCTGCAGGACTGCTTCCGGATGTTCAAAGAGTCCCGTGAATACAAGAGACGGTCCGATAAGGCCCGCGAGCTCTATGACCTTGCGTGGAAATATCTCCGTCCGCTGTGGCACTTCAAAATTGCCGCCCTCTATGCGCAGGACTTTCAGAACATCTTGGACAAGATGGCTGATGACGGCATGTCCCAAAGCATGTTGGAAAAGGAGCAAACTCTTATCAGCAAGCTGTATCGCACAGCCATTGGCTGGCGTGTTGTGGACGCTAACCTTGCATCTGTTCTGAAAGTCGAAGGACTTAAATCTCCGGAACGCGAGATTTTTACAGACGAACAGGTAACTCTGATTCTGAGTCAGAAGAACACTACTACCGGGCAGATGGTAATTGCTCTTTTAGCCTGCGGTGTTCGTATCTATGAGCTGCTGCACTTTAAACATGAAGATTTTCACCGCACGGAATCCGGTGCCTATCTGATTGGTGGCTGCAAGACCGAGGCCGGACGCAACCGCATCATTCCCATTCTCGATTTTGGAATTCCGATTTTTGAACATGCGTATGCTACCTCTGTGGAAAACGGCCCGCTCTTTCCCAATGGAAAAGGCGGTTTCTGGAATGAAAAGAACTGGCGTAACCGCAAGTTCTATCCCTTTCTGGAGGAAATCGGTATCCAGCCGAATCCTTACGATAAAAATGGCAAATGCAAACCGGAATTTGCTGGGAAGCTTGCCACCTATACACCCTACACCACTCGCCATACTTATGCCAGCCTTTGTGACCGTGCAGGTGTCAACAAGGACATCCTGAAACGTGCTGTCGGGCACACGCCCAAATCCAAAACGCTGGATGAAGTCTATCTCCATCCGAAAGCGACCCAGATGATTGAAGCCTTTGATAAGGCCAACCAACTGGTCAATGATGAGGTTCTGACTACAACGAAGGAATAACAGCCTCAAAGAGAAATGCTGCCGATCCGTGAGAAATTTTCCTCTCATGGATGGCAGCTTTCTTTTTTGTTCGCATAATCTGCGTTAGGTCGCATTGCAGGTGACGTAGGAAACAGAATAATGGCACTCCGGTGCGATAAATCTCTTTCCAGTACTTAACTCGACAATCATTCCGTTGCAATTGTAGCGCATCCGTGGTATCATTAGTTCGTAATATTTAATGTAACGAAAGGTTGGTGTTCAAATGATTGTTTTAAATCTTACTTTAGATCACATTTACGGATTCAATGATTTCAATATCAATTTTACCTATCCAAAGAAAATTGTTAATTCCATCATCGAAGATGAACATTTGGCTGGTAGAGAACGCTTTCGTTATAAAAAGGCTGTTATTTTGATGGGCGCAAATGCAACCGGAAAAACCAGTCTCGGTAAAACTCTCCTTCGTATTTTCGGATACATTTCCTCCGGAAATTCTTCGCTTTTATATGATATGGTTTCCGGTGAACATGGAACTTTCTGTATCGATTTTGTCAACGGCGATTACCGGCTTCAGCGTATTTATGCCACTATTATTCCCACAAAGTCTACAGTAGATATTCGCTATGAAACTGCTGACATTAGCATTATGGATTCCTATGAGAAGTGTATTACCAAATTGACTGATCATACTTCTGAAGCCACTCAAACACCGACATCCTTAAAAAATTGCGTTGGCGGCTTCCAATATCGTTTTGCCTATCCCGAAATTGAAAAATCACTTAAGCTGACAACGACCAACAAAAAAATTCTTCTAAAAACTCTCCAAGCCGTAATTGGTACGCTTGATCCAACACTTCAAGATGTTCGATTATCCAAGGATTTAAAAGATACTTTTATTATTCGCCGTAATGACACCGAAATCATTATTCAAGAGGGAAAACTGCTAAACCGCGATGTCCTATCCAGCGGAACAGCCGAAGGTATCGATGTCGCTATGTTCTTGGCTTCTATGATTGCACGGGAAAGCAGCTTCTATTATTGTGATGAACATTTTTCTTATATTCAAAGCGATATCGAAAAACGCATCTTTGGCATCATGTTAGACCAGCTTTCTAATGATGAGCAATTGATTTTTACCACTCATAACACAGATATGCTTGATTTGAATCTACCAAAGCATAGTTATGTGTTTCTACGAAAACAGTTAGAGAATGACGAATATAAAGTTTCTGCCATCTCCGCATCTGATGTTCTAAAGCGCAATACAGATTCTTTGCGCAATGCAGTGGAAAACGATGTGTTCTCTTCCCTGCCTCAAGATTCCCTGTTGGATGAACTTGAAATGGGGTGGGCGGATGAACAATAAGTGTATCTATTACGTTGAAGGTCCTTGTGAACAACAGTTGATTGCTGCGTTAAAAGAGAACCCTTCAAAACTCGTTCCCGGAAAAGTAAAGGTCTTTAATGTTGTTCAAAACCTAATTCCAAAATCGCAAATGCTTTCTATCCAAGCTGGCACCATTGTGATATTGGTTTTTGATACGGATGTTCCTGTTACAGCCAATCTCCAGAAAAATCTAGAATTACTTCGTCGTTATTGCGGAAAACTGCGAATCGTCTTCTTGCCACAGGTCTTAAACCTAGAAGATGAACTTACTCACTGTACAGATGTAAAATCCGTTACAGAACTTACCAAGAGTAACAGTATCAGAAACTTTAAAACTGACTTTTGCAAACTAAAAGTCAAGGATTGTCGTGCCATGTTGGAGCGACACGGTCTTGATGTCACAAGGCTTTGGACAGCAACTGTTCCCTCTGCATTTTCTTTTATTGAAAACAATAGCAGCCAAGTCAAATTGTAAAGAAGTATTTTACGCAAGTTCGACAGATTGCTCTGTTTCCCAGAACGACCGCTCTATCTGCTCTCTCCTCCCTTTTCCTCACGCCTGCATTGCATTGTTCCCAAGAACGAACCCGAAAAATGTATAATTACGACATCAATTTGCAGGTGTCGAGCCACGTTGGCAACATACCAAGAGAATACTGGGAAAAGCATCAATAGAAAATCCGCCGTGATCATAACAACTTCAAAGAGAAAAGCTGCCAATCCGTGAGAATTTGAACAGCCCCCAAATTAGTAGACATGAATAAAAAGCGCCCCATGTAGGGTGAGT
>CAVLAO010000155.1:0-5305 GCA_963660915.1 Bacteroides sp. CAG:927
GTCAATGCTTCAGTAAGCAAGTCAACCGCAGATGGCGATTCCTATTCCGTCAGAATCGGAAAGACCAACTTCATTGTCCGTGTTCTGCCATCAGAGGATGCAAAAAAACCGTTGGAATCAGCACTGCGGGAAGCCTGCACGCACGATATCCTCAACGAGACCAGACAGCGTAATTTGCTGAATTTAGAGAAAACGCAGAAAATATCTTGACAACTTTCTTCCCGAGGGCACCGGCTACCGTGCGCGCACTCGTTTTGCGAAGTTTTTTAACTTGCCCGAACTAATGGCGATGTTCAAGGAAACAGCGGACATCAAAACCTCCGATCAATTGAATCTACCGGTACCGGAAGCAAAATTTGAAACGGTTGTGGTCAAACCCTCGGATATCCAGAAAGATATGGTGCAGGCGTTAAGCGAACGTGCCGCAGCAGTACACAGTGGTGACGTTGACCCCTCCGAGGACAATATGCTGAAGATCACATCGGATGGCCGCAAGATTGGCCTCGACCAGCGGTTGATGAACTCGGCCCTGCCCGATGACCCCAACAGCAAACTGAATGCCTGTGTGCAGAATGTGCTAAAAATTTGGAGTAAGGGAAAGGAGCAGAAGCTGACCCAGCTGATTTTCTGCGATATGTCTACTCCCAAGGGGGATGGCTCCTTCAACGTCTATGACGATATTCGTGCAAAACTGCTCCATGCCGGTATACCAGAGCAGGAAATCGCATTCATCCACAATGCGGACACGGAAGAGAAAAAAGCAACGCTTTTTTCCAAAGTGCGCTCTGGCGATGTACGAATCTTACTCGGCAGTACCGCAAAAATGGGCGCAGGTACCAACGTCCAAACGCGGCTTGTGGCAGTACATCATTTGGATGTTGGCTGGCGTCCCTCCGATATGACCCAGCGCAATGGCCGTATTATCCGACAAGGAAATCAAAACAAGCAGGTCTACGTCTATAATTACGTTACCGAAGGGACTTTTGATGCCTACCTCTGGCAGACACTGGAGAATAAGCAAAAATTCATCAGCCAGATTATGACGAGTAAATCGCCCATGCGTTCTTGTGATGATGTAGACGAGCAGGCTCTTTCCTATGCCGAGGTCAAAGCACTGTGTGCTGGTGATCCGCGCATCCGGGAAAAGATGGATTTGGATGTACAGGTGGCTAAACTGAAAGTGCTGCGCGGTGACTTCCAGAATCAGAAGTATCGTCTAGAAGATAAGCTGCTCAAGGAATTTCCGGAAAAGATTCAGCAAGAAGCAACCCATATAGCGGCCTTGAAGCAGGATTCGCAGATTGCAGTAGCACATCCGCAGGGTAAAGAAAACTTCTGCGGTATGACCATCAAGGGCATGGTGTTTGACGATAAAAAGGCTGCTGGTGAACGGCTGCTTCTGGCTCGCGAGGAAATGCCCAGCGCTGACATGATGCTGCTGGGTACTTACCGCGGCTTTGAACTGAACATCCGTTATGACAGTTTCAAAAGTGAACATCAGGCAGTGCTTCGCGGAACATTGAGTTATCCGGTGTCGCTGGGCGATGATGCGCGCGGCAACATCACGCGTCTGGATAATGCCCTAGACTTCTTTGCTGACCGCATCGCCGATGCAGAGAGCACTCTGCAAACCCTTGAACAGCAAAAGCAAGCCGCCGAGGTTGAAGTGGCAAAACCCTTTGCACGCGAAGAAGAATTGCAGGAAAAATCCGCCCGTCTTGCTGAACTGAACGCGCAGTTGAACATCGACCGTGACCGCAGTTCCTCGCAGGATGCTCCCGAAAAAAACAAGGAAAACGAAGCATCTGCGGCTCGTCCGTCCGTACTGGCTGCATTGGAGGAAAAAGCCAGCCAGCCGGAACCTGTCAAACCGTTCCGCAGCTACTATGATAAGGATGGTGATGCACGATGAAAGAAAAGCGGGATGAAACCATCATCCTGCGCTTGACAAAATCCGAGAAAAATCAGATTTACGAAAAGATGTTCAGCATGGGCATTCGGAACATGAGCGCCTATATCCGCAAGATGGCGCTGGATGGATACTGCCTGAACCTCGACCTTCCACAGCTGCGCAAGATGGCCTATCTGCTCCAGAATTGCAGTAGCAACTTGAATCAGGTTGCAAAACGCGCTAATGAAAGCGGCAACATCTATGCAACCGATCTTGCTGACCTGCACACCCGACTGGATGAGTTGATTAACATTGGCCGGCAGATTCTTTCCAAGCTGGCTGAACTCTGAACATCAAAATAAATCCGCAGTTGAAAGGCTGCGGTGTACATAACAGTTGACATCCTTGCAGCACAGTAGTCGATACCTTTATAATAAAGGCGAAAGAAAGGTTGGTGCCCAATATGTTGAAAAAGATGATTCTTTTCCCGATTTCTCTCATTGTGGCTTTTCTGGCTCTGATAGCAAAGTGGCTGCTGACCCTGTCCAGTTATGTGGTCGCTCCGCTGATGATCTACATCTTCGGCTGCTGCATCTACACCGCCTACCGCCAGACTTGGGATCAGTTTTTTATTTTGCTGGTGGCCGAGTTCATCTGCTTTGTTCTCTTTTTTGGTGCAACTGCCATCACCGAGGGCATCGGACGTTTCAGTGAATGGCTTGCCGAACTGTAAAGAATATTTTCAATCTTTTGCCGCCTTCGGGTGGCATTTTCCTTTTATGGGGGTGATTCAGGATGGCCGCGACACGGCTGATTGCACTGCACAAGAATAAGGGTAAGACTGTTGCGGCCTGTTTGAAAAGCCGCACAGACTATGTGCAGAATCCCGATAAGACCGAGCAGGGCGAATTGATAAGCTGCTACAAGTGTAGTTCTCTGACAGTAGACGAAGAATTTATGCTTACAAAACGACAATACGCCCTTGTGAATGGGCGCAGTCAGAAAAGTGATATCATTGCCTACCAGATTCGGCAGTCTTTCAAGCCCGGCGAGATCACCGCCGAAGAAGCCAACAAAGTAGGTTACGAACTTGCCATGCGTTTTACTAAAGGCCAATATGCTTTTGTAGTAGCCACTCACACAGATCGGGCGCACATTCACAATCATATTATTTTCAACTCCACCGCATTGGATGGTTCAAAAAAGTTCCGAGATTTTTTCTTTTCGGCTCTGGCCGTGCAGCGGTTGAGCGATTTGATTTGTCTGGAGCACCAGCTCTCGGTCATTGAAAAGAAACCATACCGCGACCGGCAGAAACGGATTCGCTACCCACCCAAGGAAAGCAACCGCGACCGTCTATGCGGCGTGATCGACAACATTTTGGCGGAAAAGCCTAAAGACTACGAAGATTTCCTGCAAAAACTGGAGCAGCAGGGATACGAGGTCAAGCAAGGAAAATATACTTCCGTCAAAGGCGCACGGCAGAAACGATTCATTCGTTTCAGAACGCTGGGTGTAGGGTACAGCGAGGATGAACTAAAGGCTGCAATTTCCGGGAAAGCAGAACACCATCCTCATCAAAAGCAACCGCCCAAAGATCAGCCGTTCCAACTGCTGGTTGATATTCAAGCAAAACTGGCCGAGGGCAAGAGCAGCGGCTATGCACGATGGGCGAAAAAATATAATCTGAAAGAAATGTCCAAGACGCTGATTTTCTTGCAGGAACACAAAATCAATAGTGCAGACGAGTTGAACGAACGCACAGCAGCGGCAACTGAAAGATATCATCAGCTGGGGGATTCTATTAGGTCGGCAGAAACACGGATGGCCGAGATTGCCGTTTTGCGGACGCACATCATCAATTACGCCAAAACTAAACCGGTTTACGATTCTTACCGCAAAGCTGGATACAGCAAGAGATTTCTGGAAGCCCACCGGGAACAGATCACTCTGCACAAGGCCGCAAAAGCCGCATTTGATGAAGCTGGCTTGAAAAAGCTGCCAAAAGTCAAAGCACTGAGCGCAGAATATTCTGAACTTCTGACCCAAAAGAAAGCGGCCTATCCGGACTACCGCAAAGCACGGGAAGAAATGCAAGAGTTGGTAAAGGCACAGAAAAACATAGAACTGTTCTTCGCAGAAGAAAAAGACACACAGGAAAAGCAGCAGACCAGATAAACCAAAACCGCCGAGGATTCTACCTTTCATGGGGTAGAGTCCTCGGCGGCTTTTTTAGTTTATGTAGCAGCGGTCTTGCGTCACGAGCCAATCTTCGCACAGCCGCTGGGCTTCATCTTTTGAACGGCAGGTACAGTTAAACAGCTTGCCATGCAGGGAGCAGTAAGTATAGCGGATTTTCGGTACACCGTTTTCATCTTGAAACTTTGTGTAGCGTTCCTCACCGGGCATCAGATAAAGCTGCTCCATCCTTGCATCGTCCTTTCCATTTCCGTGTATTGAGCAAACAGCGCTCTCATTCTACCACGGATTTTCGGGCTGCGCCATTGACGCTTGCACCAAAAAGCAGCCTGAATTTTCGGAGAGAGTGTGTATTGACACATTCAAAAGCGTTCGGAAAGAACGCGCAGCCTGCATCCAGAGGATGCAGAACACAAAGGGTTTGGGAATTCCCAACAAGCATTTTGCAACGCAAAATAGGCATTTGTATAGACAAATGCACTGCTTGCCGCAACAATGCGTCCTTTCAGTCCGCATACTTTTCCGCTTGAAGATCGGAAATATTCTTTTCCAGTTCAAAGTTCTGTTCCAATGGCTTGTACAGCAGGAAAATGCTGAGCAGGAATGGGAGCCATGCACCGGTAAGAGCAAGAATGACGAGAGATACTGGCGACCACAGCCAGATCGCACCCCAGTACAGAATCTGGACAATCACTGCACCGACTGCACGAACAGGGCTGATAAGAATAAGCAGCACCGCGTTGCGAATCATGTTTCCGAAGGAAAGATTCATCACAGCAGACTGCATCCAGACCAGCAGGAAAACGCTGACCGAGATCAGAATACCCAAAAGCAATGCAACGACCAGACCAGCGGTCACAGTAAGTTTGCCGAGATTGCACAGGACAAAGAACTGCATCCCGACCAAGATTCCCATAATTGCACCGGGAAGCAGACAAAAACGTGCGTTTCGTTTCCATGCCTGCACATAGGTGTGCCACCAGAATCCTGCTTCATCGCGCAGACTACGCAGAATGGTATCTGCAATGCCGCACAGCTGTGGGCCGGCAATCATTCCCCCCAGTGCTGCGACAGCAAGCAACACAAAGGCATTGCCAGTAAGCAGCGCGACCCTCATTCCAAAGGCAAGCGGAATACAGCTGATCAAAAGCAGCGCGCTCGCTTTCCAGAACGAAAAGAAATCGCGGCTCAGGACTTCAACGATGCGGGCAAGAC
>CAVLAO010000156.1:0-5243 GCA_963660915.1 Bacteroides sp. CAG:927
GAAAAAGCCTCATCAAAAAGCTGAATCGCGTTCTGCCGAATGGATTCCTGAACATGGAGATAATGCTCAGTCATCTCGGTATCGGCATGGCCTACGATGCTCTGGATGGTCTGAATGTCTACGCCCAACGCCTGCATCTGCGACACATAGGTGTGGCGGCAGCTATGTGGAGTGAGCAAGCGAACATCGCCAGCTTCTTCCAGAGATTTGCGGAATACATCCCGGAAATGGGTGGGATTGCAGGGTAAGCCAGTCTTGGGGCTTTCCCAGATGAATTGATCGGTGGTATCGCGCAGCTTGATGGCGCATTTACGGACGTTCAGAGGCACCGGAATATCCCGAATACTGTCTTTGGATTTCGGACTGCCGATGCTGACCGTGCCTTTTACGACCTTTACTGCCTGCCGGATGTGAATGACAGAGCCATCTTCTTCAATAAACTGCGGCTCCAAAGCCAGAAGTTCCTGCATTCTCATACCAGTGCCAAGCAAAAGCCGGATGCTCAAGCCCATGCGGTCATCGGGTAGTACCTTCATCAAGTGAGCGACCTCTGCCGTGGTGAAGGCTTCTTTGCGTTTTGCAGTGCCGGATGCTCGCATCTTTTCAGCAAGCCGAACCGGGTTGCGGCGCACAAGGTCATTGGCTTCTGCCTTTTGGAAAATCTGGTAGAGCATCCCTCGTGCCTTGCTGATGTAAGAATCCGAGCGGCCATTGCGCCGCATCCCTTTCAGGAAGTTTTCAATGTCGATGGGACGTATGACGGTCAAGGGGCGGTGGAAGAATCCCTCTTTGAGCATTTTCAGGCAGTATTTGTAGCTTTCCTGTGTCGTGGGAGAGATGTTGTCCTTGTGACCCTCGAACCATGTATCAGCCCAATCTTCAAAGTATAGAATCGTGTCCAGCCGGACACCGCTGATAAGCGCATCCTGATACTCTTTCAGTTTGAGTTTGACCTCCTTCTGGGTTTTGCCATAGAAGGTCTTGAAGCGCGGCGAACCGTCTTTCTGGTAGCCGTCCATCATACGTAATTCCCAGCGGCCATCGCTGCGGTGGCGAAGCGTACCCTCGCCGTGTGAACGTTTGCTAGGCATATATGCCCCCTTTCCGATATCAAGTTGTTTCGTGAATAGTATAGAAAAAGAAACCTCTTGAATCAAGGATGTCAAATCAGCCGTTTACGCTGTCGGTGATCCACTGAAAAAAACGGTCTTTGGGAACGACCATCCGCTTGCCGATGTGGAGCGTGGGAAAGCCATCGGAACGGAGCAGGATGTAAGCATTGGCGCGAGAGATGCCCAGTGCAGCAGCAACATGATCGGCAGTCAGCGTGATGGGCAACTGGTCATACGAAGTGAATTGAGAGTGCATATATTACCTCTTTTCTCAATATATTGTGCTTGATACACGAACAAGAGCTAAATGTTGCGTTTAATATGTAGCAAGGGGCATCTGCGTCAAGCGGATGCCCCTTGCTGTATAAGGGAGGGATGCCTGTAAATATCAAAATTTCATCGGCAGAGCGTCAGTTCTGCACTTGCCGTTGTAGGCCGTGTAGATGGGATAAACGTATTTCTTCCATCCCGGCAGCTTTTCCGGGTTATCACGCCCGATGCGGTAAACATCAATGGGATGGATGCCGCGCAGGGCACGGAGCAGCCGCCCCTCATCGTATTCGCCGCGATACAGTTCTACGAAGTGCATCATGCCATTGAGAACGGATGCCCGCAGGGAATCCGGTTTGCCCTCCCATGCGTCCACAATGAGCCGCATGGTTTCGCAGTAGAGCGGTTCGCCCATCTGCTTGTAGAGCCGGAGAGCCGTGCCAACACAGCCGATGCGGTAATTGCTGGCCTGCTGGGTGTAGTCAACAAACAGGCCGACCTTCCGGTTGGCTTCAACAAAAGCAGCAGAGGGCTTGTCACCGCCCACGACCTTTGCGCGGAGCTTGATGCCCGCCGAAAGCGGTGCGGAGAAACCGTTCTGTTCAGCGAAGAATAGGGCTTCCTGCTGGACAGTCAGGCCAGTGTACACCTTGCAGAGAATCAAAAGGTCTTTGCCGCCGTTCCGCAGGATGCGTCCCTCAATGGTATGCTGACCGTCCGTAACGTAAAACTTGCCGTTGCGGTAACTGACTTTCGGTTCGTTCGCCACATATTCGTTGAAGTGGGCGGCGATCTGCTCCACGCGTTTGCGCTGGACACCGCGCTGGTACAGCTCGCGGGGGTAAATCAGCTTGCTGCTGTGAATCACAAGCAGCTGGTACGGCGGGTTGACACCGTTGAACAGGCTTTCATGCTCTTTCAGACGCATCGCATCTCCTCCTTAATTCTCCAGATGTACTTCTCGGCTTCTTCCAGAATCCCGGTGACTTGCTGTTTCCGTTTCGGAATCCTCAACAAGCTGGGGTTAAAAGTAAAGCTGTACTCCAACCGCTGAATCATCGCGTGTACTGCAGATTCCAGTTCGGTATACAGCATTACTTCCTCAACCGTTCCAGCGTCCTCAAAGGACGATTTGATGGGCGTATAGGGATAGACAGGCGGCTTGCCATCAACCACTTCTGGCGGCGCGTAAGCCGCCGTAGAGCGGATGATGGGCGCGAGCTTTTGGATGCTCCCCATCGGGTTTAATGCAAGGCTGGTTCTTACGGCATCATCCACCCGGCTCATTTCTTCCGGGGTAAGATGTCCGAGGAATTTCAGCACTCTGCTCTTGTCGATGGTGAAAATCTGTTCGGCCTGAACAATGGACGGAACAGACAGCCCTGCATTGTTCAGATAGCAGTGTGTGGGCTGGGTGTACTTCTTGGCCGTTTTGCTCGTCAGTGTGGCAACGATCAGCGTAGGCGAATAAAAGTTGCCTACGTCATTCTGCAACACAACAGCCGGACGATTGCCGCTCTGCTCGGAGCCCGTAGCGTTGTCGAACCGGGTGAAGTAAATATCTCCGCGCTGGAACTTCCAGTTTTGAATCAAAAGCTGACCTCCATTTCTCAAATATGTACAACACCCACTGTACCTCCTTGGCAGTGGGTGTTGCTTCATATTGCTTTGGTCGGTATTTTGGAATTTGGGTGTATCACGCTCCTTCCGGTGTCCAAATTAAGTACCGGGATTTAACGGTGCATCACAACGTAGTCGTGACCGCGCCGGGTCTGGCAGACTGTGCAAGTGTCCATGCTCTTGTCTGCGCTGGGAACAACTGCGATTTTGAACGCTTTGGATTCTACAAAGTGACGTAAGCAGACACCGCAGAGGGTGCGGATGGACTTTACCATTTCGGGGGTGAGTTCCATTTCTGCATAGATTTCAAGTTCCTGCGCGGTGGGGGTGAAGTCGTTCATAAAATAACCTCCTATGTACGATAAAAGGTGGATTTTCGGATAAGTAAAAAGAACAGGCGTGGACGAAGACCGAAAACAGCATTCGGCCACGCCTGATTTAATAAGATAAAGGTCTCGCATATTCGCCCTCGGCTCCCTGCGAGTGGGGCATAAACATCTGGCAGCGGATTTGTACCGCTTCATTGGCGTTTCAGCCACCCCGTCTGCTTTGTGACCGGGCTGCGAATTACAGAAGTATCATTATCGGAGTACCAGATGAAGGAACTATTCAGTTTTCAAGGAACGTGAAAGGGACGTTTCCTCCAGTGGCTTTCGCCATCTGGTGAATTGCCCTTACACTTACGAGCCATCGAGAAGGGTCAATTCGTAGCATTAAAATTGAAGTTTTTCAAAAATTCAGTAATTCGCTTGATTTTTATGCTAATAGTGGGGCGGGATACGCCGTAGACTTTAGAAATTTCAGTAATGTCGTATCCCTCATAAGCGTACATGGTGATGATTTCCAAATCTTCGGCTTTCAAAGTTTCGAGTGCAGTAAGCAACTGCTCATTCTCAATCTCACCAATCCATGCAAAACGGCTTTTGGTTTCGTGGTAGGTATCCGTTACAGTAATGGCTTTTTCATACTGCTTGAAGTCGCTGATTTCCGTAGCTGCACTATCATCGGTAGTGTCAGAAACCGTTAGTGTATTGGTAATGTAGGCGCGTTCGCTATTGAGAACACCCAAATCAAACTCATACATAGCCTGAATTGCATCTTCGCTCATTCCTGCTTCGCGGTACTGCACACGAAGATGCTCCCACTTTGCGTTCAGCTTGCGACGTTCATTGCCATTGTTGAAACTCATGTGTAACCTCCAAATTTTCGATAAAACGTGAAAAGTCGAAAAATGGAGATACTACGGATATTTCGCCACTTGAGGCAGCCACGAAAAGAGGGCAAACATAAAACCTGCTCCTTTTCGGGAGCAGGCTTATCTGAAGCTATAAAAAAATAGCCGGACAACAGCCGACCGAGGGATTCTCAAATGAAAATCTCTCAATCAAGCTGTTGCCCGGCTATTTGGAGCACGTTTCATACATTGCCTTGCGGCAATGGCCCGTTGCTCGGAGCGAACAGTCCATATTCAGAGTGCAATGCACCCGATTTTTAATTTAATGCGTTAAAAAGTCACTTCTTCCTGCGGAACGATAAGTCCACGCGCAAAGTCTGTTTGCAGCGGTCACACTTCATTTGCAAAATACCGCTGCACCCATCGATTTTTTTGTAGAGCTTGTTTCCGCAGTTCATGCAGAACCTCCAGCCCTCCATGTGTTCTTTTAGACGATCTTTCATATCAGCCGCCCTCCAACAACAAAAGGGATTGTCGATAAGGCACATCACTCGTCAGCACATTCATGAACCTCATGCGTTCGGCCAACAACTGCCGCTGTACACCCAGATGCCGCGCCATTGCCTTGAAGCGCAGATAGTTTTCGTCCAGATGGGAGCGGTACACGCAATGCAGCTTATCCGGGAAGTGAAAATGCTCCATCGCCGCCCGGACAAGGCACTCCGGGAGCAGGATGCCCATAGCGATAATATCGGCAAATTCTTCTTCCATCTCATGCGGAAGATTCTCGAACGGGAAATGTGCGCGAAGAAGGTGATGCCCGATCTCATGCGCCAGCGTGAAGTTCCGCGCCCCGGTGTTGTGGAAACCAGCTAACGAGGAATCGACCACAATATCTTTCGGGAGCAGCGTGTCACGAATGACCGTTCCATCGGCCAGCTCTAGACTGTACCCTTTGTCAAGGACAACTTCAAAGATGTGACCCCTTTTATTTAGGCACAGGTCATTTTTGCTATCCCCGAAAATCATTCAGAAGTAGCTCAGCTGAACCCTTAAATATAGACAAT
>CAVLAO010000157.1:0-5223 GCA_963660915.1 Bacteroides sp. CAG:927
CGTTTGCCGTAATGCTGAGGATGTCCGACCCGCAATTTGCATCGGTATATGACCAGCTTGGAGACTATGCAAAAAACTATATCGACGACAAATATCCCTGCAATGACGGTGGCTGGATTCATTATCGCATTACAGATAAAGAGCAGCTTGCGGATGCGCAGACCATGCTTGACGTCAAATGCGGCAGAGTGAAGGAGAAGCAATAACATGGAAAAGACAGCGCACGAAATTCAGAAAGAGCGAATTACAGAGATTGAAACCAAGGCAACAAAACTTCTGGACAGCGTCAGCGTGGCCACATTGACCTCTATCAATGAAAACGGCTATCCCCGTACCTGCCTACTGACAAAGCATCGGAACGATGGCTTCTCCGTCATTTATTTCGTCACATCAAAACGCTCCAAGCTGAACGGCAAGGCGACGCATTTTGAGCATAACCCGAAAGCAAGTGTTTGCTATTTCTCCGGCGGGGACAGCGTGACGCTGATTGGCAACGTGGAGCTTGTAGAGGATCGTGCAACACAGGAAAGTATCTGGAGCGAAGATGACCGCCGATTTTTCGGCAAGGGGATCGATGACCCAAAGTTCCGCCTTCTGAAATTCCATACGACAGAAGCGACCTTCTGGATCGAGGGGAAATTCAGAACGTGTAAATATAAATAGGGAGTACAGTCCGGGGAGAACAAGCTATGGGGAAACTGTTTGAAGCCTTTCCGTTGCTGGAAAGCAGGATCCTCGTCATCCGAAAAATGACCGAGGATAATGTTGACGCATTGAGCGAGATCACGAATAACGACCTTGTGTACAGATACATTCCGCCATTCTTGTACAAAAAGAGCCGCGGCAACCTCTTGGCAGCCATCCGAAATCTTGGCGGGAGGGATTTTGACAAGAAGAAACTGATCATTGCCGGGATTTATCTTCGGTCAGAACCGAACAGGCTGATCGGTCTTGCTGAGATATTCGACTATAAAAAGCGAATCAGTCAAGTGACAATCGGGTATCGCATCAATGAGGATTACTGGCACAGGGGTATTGCGACAGAGACAGTCCGCCTCCTGATTGAATACCTTTGTGGAAGTATAGGTATTCAGACATTGAAAGCCTTTGTCATGCCGGAGAACGTGCATTCGGAAAAAGCTCTCCTGAAAAACGGTTTTGTGAGAGAATCAGATACAATTCAATGGCAAAACTGGGGTGGACAAGAAAGCGTTGCGTTGAATGTATTTACTTATAACAAAGCAGATGATGATTCGTAATGTTGAGGCGGGCAGGCACAGATTGTGCTTGCCCGCCTTGTCTGCCCCAAAAGCGCGGCAGGCGGCGGCAGTCAATGGCGCGAAGCGTTCATCTTGACCATTGACGGTCACCGGTCTCCGTGCTATACGCTTTCCGTTAGCTATCAAAAGGCTTGTGTTCCGTTACAGCCTTCAAATAGGCTTCGGGATCGCCGTTCAGAACCAAATCGGCATAAGCGAGTGGGTCGTTGTAGATCAGATAATCCAGCTCTGACCGCCGGAAGTAGTTGTCGCTAATTTCGCTTTCGACGGTAGTGCAGTCAATGGAAATCTGGCTTCCATCGTCAAAAAGCCGTTTGAAATCCGGTTCAGTCGTATTCCACAGTACTCATCTTTATAAATCCAGAATGTAAATTGTGCGATCAGAACCGCTTAAAATAAAGGAAAAAACCAGCGTAGATAGAAATTCCTGTTGTATCAGAAGATGATAAAATCCACCTGCTTTTTACAAATGCAGGTGGATTTTATCTATGTTGTAGTAACGCCGCACACCCGAATCTGTCAGCTAACAGTAGTAAGTTGAATTAGTTCCTTATCACTGTTAAGGCAAGTGTTTTCAAGGCTTTTTGGTGGTGCACCACAGCAATCCAAATCCGAACCGGGAGCCGCTTGTTCATCAATACACCTCCTGTATTTTGCCACATATATCGTAATACGGAATATGTATTTTGCCAATTCCGCTTCAGCATTTTCATGAACAATTCAGCAACATACTTCAAATTTTCGCATCTACACGCCGCTTGGCGACCCATGCAATTACAAAGGTAACGACCTGTGCAATCGGCACAGCAAGCCATACGCCGGTCAGCTTCAGCATTGGCGGCAGGAATAGGAGCATCAGCAGCGTACAGACCGGCTCGGCATATACGAGAAGATAGGACAGTTTGTTCTTTTCCGTTGCGTAAAAGTAGGAGGTCGTAATGCGGACGAATGCCAAAAACAGAAGTGTTGCAAGGAAAAACGGAAGATACCGCACAACTCCGGCATTTGCTTCTGCCGAAGCGCCAAACAGGACACCAACTTTTGCTCTTGCAAGGTAGACACCGATCATGCAGACTGCCGTGATCACAGCGGCGGTCAACAATAAAGAAAATGACTGCTGCGATCAAGGTTACTGCTTGCCCGATGATGGTTGCCCATGCAGCGCCTTCCATCCCCCGGTTCAAGATCCACACGAAGGTATAGTCTAAAACGATATTTGTTACAAAGCCGAGGATCATGGCGATCATGGCAACAGACGCTCCGCCCATATTGCGGATAAACGGCACAAAACCGGTCGCCAAAAGCTGAAAAACAGCACCCAGTGCAATGACGCGGACATATTCAATGCAGAGAGTAAGTGTATCGCCTCTTGCCCCCAACAGGTGCAGGATTGGCTTGGCAAAGCCAAACAGGATTGCTGTCAATAAGCCGGAAGCAATCAGCATCAGCACCGCTGTCCCGGAAAAGCACTCCTGCCGCTTTTGGGTTTCGCCCTGTGCGTTCAGAATCGTAAAACGGATGGCACCCGATAGCCCAAGCCCTGTCCCGATTGCTCCAACCAATGCGGAAATCGGGTAGCCCAGTGTGATGGCAGCCAATCCCGCATCGCCGAGACTTCGTCCGACGAAGAAGCCATCGACAATGGTGTAGACTCCCGACAACGCGAATGCGAGGATGGACGGAATGACATAAGAAAAGAACTTCTTATTGAATGCGGTGCTCATTTGCCTGTGTCTCCATTTCTTTTTCAAAAACAAGATTGAATAATGTAATAGCGTCCGTCATTTGCTTCATGCGCTCTGCGCCCATAATGTCGAACACCCGTTGTTCCAGTGAATAGAGTGAGGAAAGGACTTCTTCAGCATAATGCTTTCCCTTTTCCGTAAGCAGCACATTCTTTTCTCTGCGGTCGGATTCGCCTGCATCAAGCGTAACATATCCTTCTTCCTTTAATGTACGCATAACCGTACTGACTGTTTGCTTTGACAAACCCGTAGAATCTGCAATCCTTTTTTGCGTGACAGGTTCGTGTGCATTCAGGGCATATAATACAAAAAGCTGATAGGGATTTTGTTCTGTATTCGAACACCACTTTGTATAAAGTGCATTTGTTCGCCCCCACACTTCCCACATCTTATCCTCATCAAGTTTCATCTCTGTTCTCCTTATAATAGTATTTGCAAATACTATTATAGCATTTTTGTGAGAAAAGTCAAGCATCTTTTTCAGAATAAAAGAACGCACCGCATTCCTTTTGCCGTTTCAGGCTCCAGAATCCGGTGTGATCGTCAAAGCAGTCTTATTATTTTTCCACCACAGCCCTTGGCAGCGTCCGCAGCTCCTGCCGGATCTTACGGAACCGCTCCGGCACCTCGGAAAGCTCCATGTTCTTCGGCGTTTCGACGGTGCCCGCCTGCTTTGCGGTTTCGTAGTACCAGCACTTGTAGTCCACCATTTCCATCGTGTGCCGCAACTCCTCCATCTGCTGTTTTAGAACTTCTTGCTGGCGGCGGAACATGGAAAGGCGCAGATCAATCGTGTCGTCGCCTTGCAACGCCATTTCGATATACTGCCGGATGTCCTTGATGGACATTCCGGCTTGTTTCATGCAGCCGATGACCTGAAGCCACTCGGAGTCGCTCTCCCGAAACATACGGATACCGCCGGAGGATCGCTCCACAAAGGGCAGCAGCCCCTCCTTGTCGTAATAGCGCAGCGTGGACGCGGGGACTTTCAGCAGCTTTGCCATTTCTCCCACAGTGTAGACCATAAAATTTCCTCCAAAAATTTTTCGAAATCCTCTTGACTTAAAGTGTGCTTTAAGTTGTAGAATGTACAAGAAGTTCAAGAACAGTATACTTCAAGACAAAGAATCTGTCAACCGTAAGGAGGAAATTAGAAATGAACAGACCGTATATTTTCTGCCACATGATGACCGCTTTGGACGGGCGCGTGACCGCGCAGCTGGAGCTTGCGTGCCCCGGAGCGTTTCACAGCGAAACGGCAACGCCGCTCGGCAAGGAGGGATTTTCCAAGGCGGCAGACGCGGCGGGCTATGAGATCGTGACGGACACGCGCGGCACGCTGCTTTGGGACGTGACTGCCGGCGGCGAGCGCCCGCTTCTGATCCTGACCTCGGAGCGCGTCAGCCGAGAATACCTCGCCTATCTGGACGAAAATCGTATCTCATGGATTGCCTGCGGGAAGGAGCATATCGACCTGCGCCGCACTTGCGAGCTGCTTGCCGCGGAGTTCGGCGTGGAGCGCATGGCAGTCGTCGGCGGCGGACACGTCAACGCGGGCTTTCTATCGGCGGGACTGCTCGACGAGGTGAGCATTCTCATCGGCGCGGGCATCGACGGACGCGGCGGCATGGGCGCCGTGTTCGACGGTTTGCCGATGGAGCGCAGGGTTACGCCGCTTCGCCTGACGAGCGTGCGGCAGTACGGCAGCGGCGCGGTCTGGCTGCGCTATATGGTCAATCAATAACCATTTGCAGGAGGTTATTCTTATGAAGTACGAAAGCAAAGAACAGTTCGAGAAGATCAACGTATTCGGCACAGGTGCGGCAAATACGGCATTTGCCCAGTATTTTATCGGAGATTCTTTCCTGAATCCGCTGACAGATCCGAAGAGCGGTCTGTTTGCCGCCAATGTAACCTTCGAGCCGGGGTGCCGCAATAACTGGCATATTCACCATGCCTCCAGGGGCGGCGGACAGCTCCTGCTCTGCACCGCCGGCGAGGGCTGGTATCAGGAAGAAGGTAAGACCGCTGTCAGTCTGCACGAGGGCAGCGTCGTGATGATCCCCGCCAACGTCAAGCACTGGCACGGGGCGAAAAAGGATAGCTGGTTCAGCCATATCGCCGTGGAGGTCCCCGGTGAGGATTGCAGGAACGAGTGGTGCGAGCCGGTATCCGAGGAAGAATACGCAAAGCTGTAA
>CAVLAO010000158.1:0-4911 GCA_963660915.1 Bacteroides sp. CAG:927
GTGTTTGGCTATGCTATGTTGCCGCTGAGCGAGGTGGCAAATGTATTCCGTGGTGAGTACATCACCAAGAAAAACGAAAAAACAGGCAATATTCCTGTGATTTTAGGCGGGCAGGAACCAGCATATTATATTGACCGTGCTAACCATACAGGTGAAATTGTTGCAGTGGCCCGTAGTGGTGCGTCTGCTGGCTTTGTTTCTTATTGGAATGAGCCAATTTTTGTTACGGATGGCTTCGGATATGAAGCAAAGAAAGAGGTTGCCACACCGAGATACCTGTACTATGTGCTAAAGAACAAAGAAACAGAACTGAACAGTATGAAGCGTGGTGCGGGTGTTCCTCATGTGAGCGGTGAAAGGCTGGGAGAGATAATGCTTCCGATACCGCCCATTGAAGAACAGAAACGAATTGTTTCCATCCTTGACCGCTTTGATGCTATCTGCAATGATTTAACGAGTGGCCTGCCCGCAGAGATCGAAACAAGACAAAAGCAGTATGAGTATTATCGGGATAGGCTGTTGAGCTTTAAGGATTGGAATATACTGAAATGCGGGCAGAAATTCTTCGACCATGTATGGTGATTGACAACTTTATTGATGGAGCGATGGAGCCATATTCGTATGAAGATTATCTGCGAGATTTTGTAAATCATTCAAACTACTTCTTGCAAAGGTCGAATGGAAAACCGTATGGCAAACCTGCTTCTGAGTCAAATGGAGAATGTGACTGTATTTCGGATGAGTATTCATTTGATTTTAAGCTCTTTGCATCTCAATCAAGACTACAAGCGGCAAGAATTTTTTCGCGATCAATCACACTGGTTGCACCGGGAGTGGTGCTTTATGGTCCGCCGCTGGTATCAAAAAATGATGAGAACTATAAAGAAATCACTTGTATTATTCCGTATGCAATGTTTAGGGACTTGAACTTTGATGAGATAGTTGAAATTCGTAAAAAAGGAAAGAATGCCAAAGAATTGGAAAAAGAGGTCGTGCAGATTATAAAGAAATTTGAAACGAAGAAAAATTTGCTGATGTTCTTTCCGTATAATATCAATTTCGACTTAAATGATGATTTTGAATCTGGAAAAAATCTAGCACTAAATGGTATCTATTCGGATTTTAAGGAACTCTTTCAATATCGGACGGAGAATTGCGTGGAATACGACACCTACATTGCATTTATATATCAGGCAAAAAATTTTGTGATTACACGCTGGACGGGCGAAAAACTTGAGTGCGTTGATGTAATACCGACTCGGAAAAGCACATTGTTTTGTGATTTAGAACGATATTCAGGAAAACCATTGGCAGGAGGAATTTGAAATGTCCTTTTTCAATATCGTTGCGGCCACCAATGAAGATACCGTTGTTGCTGCCTATGAACCCTCCAAGGTGCGCTCTGACAGCTACCAGAGCGAGGCAGAGCTGGAAAAAGAATTTATCCGGCTGTTGTGTGAGCAGGGGTATACCTATCTGCTGCTGCATACCGAGGATGAACTGATCACCAACCTCCGCAGCCAGTTGGAAGAACTGAACCACTACCAGTTTTCTGATACGGAGTGGCGGCAGTTCTTCAGTGATGTGATTGCTAACCCTAATGAGCACATTCCCGAAAAGACCCGGAAGATTCAGGAAGATAATGTGCAGGTGCTGCACCGGGATGATGGCAGTTCCAAAAACATCACACTGATCGACAAGAAAAACATCCACAACAACCGCTTGCAGGTCATCAACCAGTATGAGGTGAAGCAGGCGGACGGTGCGCGGCATGACAACCGCTATGATGTGACGATTCTGGTCAATGGTTTTCCGCTGGTTCATGTGGAACTGAAGCGGCGCGGGGTAGCTATCCGGGAGGCATTCAACCAGATCAACCGCTATCAGCGGGATTCATTCTGGGCAGGCTGCGGCCTGTACGAGTATGTGCAGATTTTCGTGATCTCCAACGGCACGAATACCAAGTACTACTCCAACAGCACTCGCTACAACGCAATCAAGGATGCCAAGAACGGCAAGACGAAAAAGGAAAAGACCAGCAACAGCTTTGAATTTACCTCCTACTGGGCCGATGCAAACAACCGTGTGCTGACGGACTTGATCGACTTTACCCGGACATTCTTTGCAAAGCACACGATCCTGAACGTGCTGACCCGGTACTGCATCTTCACTTCGGAAAAGATGCTGATGGTGATGCGCCCGTACCAGATCACGGCAACAGAGCGGATTTTGAACCGCATTGAGATTGCCAACAACTACAAAAAGTATGGCACCATCGAGGGCGGCGGTTACATCTGGCACACCACAGGCTCCGGCAAGACGCTGACCTCATTCAAAACGGCACGGCTGGCTTCGCAGCTGCCCTACATCGACAAAGTGTTGTTTGTGGTAGACCGCAAGGATTTGGACTACCAGACTATGAAAGAGTATGACCGCTTTGAAAAGGGTGCGGCAAACTCCAACACCAGCACCACGATTCTGAAACGCCAGTTGGAAAACCCGGAAGCGCATATCATCATTACCACTATCCAGAAGCTGGCAACCTTCATCAAGAAGAATCCGGGGCATGAAGTTTACCAGAAGCACGTTGTTATCATCTTTGACGAGTGCCACCGCAGCCAGTTCGGTGATATGCACAAGGCTATTGTCCATAACTTCAAAAAATACCATCTGTTCGGCTTTACTGGAACGCCGATTTTTGCGGTCAATGCAGGAAGCTCCACCGACCCGCGTTATTTCACCACGGCGCAGACGTTCGGTGACCAGCTGCACACCTACACCATCGTGGATGCCATCAACGACAAGAATGTGCTGCCATTCCGAGTGGACTATATTAAGACGATGGATACAGAGCCAGACATGGACGATAAACAGGTTTGGGACATCGACCGGGAAAAGGCGTTCATGGCTCCCAAGCGTATCTCACTGGTGACAAAGTACATTCTCGACCACTTTGACCAGAAAACCTATCGTGGCGATAAATCGTATGAATTCAATCTGCTGACGAATGTAGCAGAAGTGGCCTCTGCCCAGCGCGGTGCCGTGGAAGAAATCAAGCAGAAGCAGCGTGTC
This sequence comes from Bacteroides sp. CAG:927, assembly GCA_963660915.1. Classification (GTDB taxonomy): domain Bacteria; phylum Bacillota; class Clostridia; order Oscillospirales; family Oscillospiraceae; genus UMGS1766. Next base: position 3,073 of record CAVLAO010000158.1, read on the forward strand.
AGCGGCTTCAACTCGATTTTTTGCGTGGCTTCTGTGCCAATGGCAAAGCTGTATTATCAGGAGTTCAAAAAGCAGATGGCGGTAGACCCGACCAAGCGGCTGCGGCTTGCCACCATTTACAGCTATGGAGCCAACGAAGCGGAAACAGACGGGATTCTGGATGAGGAAAACCCGGAAGATACCTCTAATCTCGAACAGAGCAGCCGGGATTTTCTGGATGCAGCCATTCAGGACTACAATGAGATGTTCCACACGAACTACTCGACCGATGGCGAACGGTTCCAGAACTACTACAAAGATGTATCGCTCCGCATGAAAAACAAGGAGCTTGATCTGTTGATCGTGGTCAATATGTTCCTGACAGGCTTCGATGCCACCACACTGAACACCCTTTGGGTGGACAAGAACCTGAAGATGCACGGTCTGATTCAGGCATTCAGCCGGACAAACCGTATCTTAAACAGCATCAAGACCTTTGGCAATATCGTCTGTTTCCGCAATCTGCAAAAGCGAGTGGATGCGGCTATTTCGCTGTTCGGCGACAAAAACGCAGGCGGCATTGTTCTGCTGCGAAAATATGCAGACTACTATCATGGCTACACGGATGAGCAGGGAAAATATCATCAGGGCTATACGGACATGATTGATGACTTGACGCAAAAATTCCCGCTGACAGAGCCGCAGATCGTAGAGGAGCAGAACCAGAAAGATTTTATTGTGCTGTTTGGTGCATTGTTGCGGATGCGAAACTTGCTGTCCTCGTTTGATGATTTCAAGGGTAACGAGCTGATCTCGGAGCGAGATTTGCAGGACTACTTGGGCCGCTATCAGGATTTGCGGGATGAATGGCGCAACAAGAAGCACGATGAAAACAAAGAGGACATCACGGATGATGTAGTGTTTGAGGTGGAGCTGATTCGGCAGGTCGAGATCAACATTGACTATATCCTGATGCTGGTCAAAAAGTACCACGATACCCATTGCGATGATAAAGAAGTACTCATCACGATTCGCAAGGCGATTGATGCCAGCCCGGAATTGCGCAGCAAAAAGCAGCTGATCGAAACCTTTATTGCAGGTGTCAACGATGTGGATGACGTGATGGCCGAGTGGAATGCCTATGTATCGGAGCAGCGGGAGAAAGAGCTTGCAAAAATCATCCAAGAGGAAAAGTTGAAGGAGCCGGAAACGCGAAAGTATCTGGCCAATGCGTTCCGTGATGGTGAAATCAAAACCGTGGGAACTGATATTGACAAGCTGATGCCGCCTGTTTCCCGCTTTGGCGGCGGTGGCCGTGCGCAGAAGAAGCAGGGTGTGATCGACAAGCTGAAGGGCTTCTTTGATAAGTTCTTTGGGATTGGCGGAAGTTCGATGGCAGCGGAAGATAAGCGCTAATAATAAAAGATAACAGAGATACGCAAGTTAGAGTGGAGAATAACATGAAAATTAGAATACCAGACTTAAATGGACAAAAACAATATATTGAAAATAAGAGTTCAATTGTTCTGATAGGAGCAAATGGTGCAGGAAAAACGAGAATGAGCGTGTGGATTGATGAAAACAATCCGGAGTATTCTGTGCATCGTATATCTGCACAGAAATCCCTTAATATGCCCCAAAAGGTAAGTCCTACGGAAATGAACACGGCAGAAGAGGAACTTCTTTATGGAACGACATTTAAGGATAAAGATTGGCTAAGGAACTATGGCAAAAAAATGAATAGATGGGGAGATTCCCCGGAAACATTTCTACTGAATGATTATGATAAATTGATGCAGTATTTGATGACCGAGGAATATGAAAAAGCGATTGAATATAGGACAGAGCAAAAAAACGGGG
>CAVLAO010000159.1:0-3405 GCA_963660915.1 Bacteroides sp. CAG:927
AGCGCGGCATGAAGTTTGCGGGGACTACGGTCATCTACGCCTATTTGCAGGCAGTAGGGGTGATCTGTTCTCATGAGCTTGACTGCTTCTTGGCAAATCAAGAAGCTGAGCATTGCAGTGTTGACGCTGAGCCTGCATCTTTAGATTCATAGCAGTCACAGCACAATTACAGTCGTCAATTTATATATTCACAGCACAGTCACCTGAGAACGGCGGCTGTGCTTTTTCTTTTTGTGCGCGTTATTTCCGCAAGGTTTCCAGAGTGGCAATTTACCGAGTCCTTATCTGTTCCTGCTGCAACGCAGACAGGATGACCTCAACCGCGCCTTGAACACCGAATACGCCGGTATCCACAGTCAGGTCATAGGATTCCGCCGCGCCCCACTTGGCATCGGAGAGGCTATTGCAAAACGCCGCCCGCTCCTGATCGACCTTTTTCAATTTGGCAAGAGCCTCCTTTTCCGAAATGCTCTCTCGCTTCGCAATTCGCTTTGCACGGCTTTCCGGGGCGGCGCTGACAAATACACGCAGCAGCGGGCAGACGCCTTTCAGATAGCGGTCAGCACCACGCCCTACGATCACACAGGCGCCTTTTGTCGCAATGTCAAGAATGGCTTTTCTCTGCGCCTCCAGCACCAGTTTTTCCATAGGCGTACCGAACGCAACCGCGCTGTTGTCCGCGGCATTTTTTTCGTCTGCCGCCGCAAGATAGGCAGGACTGATGCCGCTGTCCTTTGCTGCCTGCTCCAGCAGCTCCTTGTCATAGTAGGTAACGGATAATGCCTTTGCCAACGCTTTGCCGACTGTCCGTCCGCCTGCTCCAAAGGAGCGCCCGATGGTAATGACAGTCGTAGTTTTTAATGTGCTTTCTGCATGAGGAATCTCCTCCGGCTGCTCTTTCACGGCAGCAAGGGATGCTTGATGCTTTTTCTCAATGTTCCGGGCATTGATGGCATACAAGGTAATTGCCAGCAGGATCGCCAGAATATCCGCGATGGGCTGTGACCAGACCAGACCCTCCATGCCGCCGATCGCGTGCATAATGAACAACGCCGGAATATAGAACAATCCCTGACGGCTGATGTTGATCAGCAGAGAAGATTTTGCGGCACCGAAGCCCTGCAAAATATTTGTCAGCACATAGAATACGCCAAACAGGAAGCTGGTAATGAGCATGACCTTAGCAAACTGCATTCCGTAATCAAAGGCATCTGCGTTTGTCAGAAACGCTCCGACCAACTGACGGAGGAATCCATAGCTGAACGCCATCATTGCGGCGCTGAGTGCAAAGCCGCTGAGCAAAGAATACCGAATGATCTTCCGACAGCGAGGCCAGTCACCGCTGCCAGCGCAGTAGCCTACCAGCGGCTGAATACCCTGTCCAAGACCGATGCAAATAAGACCCGGAATCTTAATGATGTTGGTCGCCACGCCGATACCGGCCAACTGCAAGTCGCCATAGTTTGCTACCATGCGGTTGAGGATCATGTGGGAAATGCTCATAAGCAGTGTATTCAGGGACGCAGGGACTCCGATGACCAGCACACGGGAGCAAACATGATCCCGCACCGTGAAATCCCGCAGCCGGATACTGAGCATAGATGTTCCACGGTAAAAGTAAAGAATGTAGTAAATCGTACCGAGAGCGTTGCCGATCACGGTTGCGATAGCCGCACCTGCGGTATTCCAATGAAATACCGAGATCATAATGGGATCAAGGATGATATTGCAGAGGTTGCCTAAAAGCTGTCCCATCATCGCTTTTGTGGATTCACCCTCCGCACGGAGCACATTCGAGAAGCAGCCGTTGATCACGACGCAAGGCCCGGACAGTGCCACGATAGAAAGATAGCTGCGGGTAAAATTCCATGTATTTACGCTTGCACCCATGACGGTCAGAAGCGGATTCATGCACACCCAAAGTAGAATAGAGCATACGGCACCCGCGATCACGCTGCCCCACATACAAAACGAACTGACTTTTTTGGCATAGTCATGATTTCCCGCACCCAAAGCACGGGAAATGACGGATGTGCCGCCTACGCCGAATATGGTTCCTACGGCGGAATAAATGACAAACACCTGCGCCGCCAGTGAGATCGCGCCCAACTGATACGGATCATGGGTCTGTCCGATAAAGAAACTGTCTGCCAGATTGTAGATCAGCACCATCAGCATTGCCGCAATGGACGGCACCGCATTTTTGAAAATTGCCTGTCCAACAGGCATGGTACTGAATACTTCAAGTGATTTTTCCTGCTGCATTTAGAAACGCCTCTCTTTGATAATATGTTATTGATTTGAGCAAAACTAAACGGAAGCAAAAACTTCCGCGATATTGTCCGGGATCAAAAGGTCGGCCTCCCGGTCATAAGGGGTTGGGCTTTCGTTGATCAGCACCAGCCGGTGCCCCTTGTAGTAGCGCAGCAATCCTGCCGCCGGGTAAACGGATAACGATGTCCCGCCGACGATCAGCACATCCGCCCGTTCTATTTGCCGGACAGCCTCCGTCAGAACCGCACTGTTCAGCGATTCTCCAAAAAAGACCGCACCGGGGCGGATCAGGCCGCCGCAGGTACAATGCGGAACACTGGTGCCCTGCATGATCTCCTCCTGCGGATATACCTTACCGCAGTCCATGCAGTAAAAACGGCTTCCGTTGCCGTGCAGCTCCAGAACATTTTTGCTGCCTGCCTTTTGGTGCAGGCTGTCGGCATTTTGGGTCACAATGGCTTTTAGTTTACCCTCTTGTTCCAGTTCTGCCAGACGGATATGCGCTTGGTTGGGTGCAACATTCCAGCCCTGTTGATTGTCGCGCACATAGTCATAGTAAGTTTCCGGATGCCGGATGAAAAAATCATAAGATAATATCTTTTCCAGAGGAATTTCCCGTTTCTGTTTATACAGACCATTCTTCCCACGAAAATCCGGCACACCGCTGGCGGTGGATACACCGGCTCCTCCAAAAAAGACAAGATACCGGCTCTCTTCGATCCATTGGTGTAATGTTAGCCACTCGTTTTTCATAATCATCATCCCTATATTGATAATATGTTATTGATTTGCTTGAAAAATGATCCGCCGGATTTGGCGGATACTTTTCCCGATTTATTGCAGTCCTGTGATTGCTTTTTTCAGCAATGTACGGAATATCTCCCGTTCATCCGGCGTCATTTGAGACAGCAGCGTCTGCTCCGTAGTAATCATGTCGCCCTTAGCCTGCTGACAGTATTCCAGTCCGGCAGCCGTGATACGAATACGCTTCATTCGCTTATCCTGTGCGTCGGCAAAGCCATCGACCAGTCCTTTTTTCTCCAGCCTTGAAGCGATTCCGGCAACATCAGGCTGAGAGGTCTGTAAAAATGGCTCCAACTGTTTGAGTGTCAGCTCGCCGCCCTCCTGTTT
>CAVLAO010000159.1:3415-4838 GCA_963660915.1 Bacteroides sp. CAG:927
TGGTTAGATCGTGCTGCCGCAGCGCATTGTTTGTAATTTTTGCCAGCAGAAGGTGTATCTGCCGGATCATCATACCGCACGGATTTTCTTCCCACATTTTTCTCACCGCCCATCGCCTTTCCTTTAGTTTATCATGCAATGGCCTCTAAATCAATAATATATTATTAAATTTGCAACTGTGTTCATGATATTAGTGGGAAGCATAGATTTTTGCAAAATATAGCAATCTCTCTTGTGAAATTAAATGTGTGGTTAAGTGAAATCATACGCCGTTCAAATGGCGTTACCTGAATTGTAGTAAATGTGATTATGAAAGAATTTAGGCCACGCCGCACGGCTGGCCCATATCGGCACACAGAGAAAACGCTGTCCGCATACAAAAACACCGCCTATGTCCTGTTAGGCGGTGTATTGTGTAAGGCTTGGAAGCTCATTTTCAGTTGTTTTTCTCTGTGTGTCCTTGTCAAGCGATGTTTGCATTGCTAATAAAAACAGTGTGCAAAACATTTGGAGGATATAAAAATGTCGGAAATAAATAAAGAAAGTGAATATATCAAATACTATGTCTATATTTGTGAGCATACGCTCTTGCGTGAATACAGAGAAAATCACTTCTTTTCGGTAAAATATAATCATACTAAAGGAAAGGCAGGTGCTGGCATGTGGAAAAAGAAATGAGCCTTAAGAACCGCGACAGACTCATTCAGCTCGGTTTAACTATTTCCACGTTCAGAAAGTATCGTGGCCTATCCCAAGAGCAACTGGCAGAACGTGCATCGGTCAGTCGGTCTCTTATCAGCTCCATTGAGGCACCAGGATTAGCGAAATCATTTTCTTTGGAAGTGTTTTATAACATCGCAGACGCGTTGGAAATTGACCCGTCTACCCTACTGAATGCTCCGACGCAGTTTGAGAGCTTATTAAAACAGAATACCTGACAGCAATCAGGAATCGCTGATGAAGAGAATTTGCAGCGCAGACTACCAGTGGAAACATAGGTGGTTTGCGCTGTTTTTGTATTCTCATCTGTTGGCTATCACCGAAAGGAGTGAGGAACCGTGACAGGTATTTTTAATCGATTCGGCAAGCAAATGCGGCATCTGCCGGAGGATCTGGCACAATATGATGATGAGTTCCTGCGTTACTGCGTGGAACGCGAACAGGTGGAAACGAGGCTTGAAAGCACGCTCCATGAGACCGATGATCCGGAAAAAATCATGAACACTACATTGAAGGCGGTATGCGATTTTTACGGTGGAGACTGGGCCGGCATCATGGACATCGACACGGATACTCGCATATGGCGTCCGATTCGCTGGACATATGCAGAAGGCACTGCTGACAGGATGAAGGAACGGTTAAACGGTCTGGAGGATGCAGAGCCAATCCCAAGATGGATAGAATCTGTCAGAAATGCATCGCC
>CAVLAO010000160.1:0-2690 GCA_963660915.1 Bacteroides sp. CAG:927
ATCTGGTGATGCTCACGACGATGGGGCTGGCACAGAACTCCCATTCGGGAATGGTTCAGAACTCGCTGACGCTGGACGACCTGTTCAGATGATGACTTCGAGAACTGTAAAAATCGCCATTTCATAGTGCGTTTTTTACATAAAATTCGCCATTTTGAAAACTATTATTATCTTTGCGCCATAACTGTCAAGATATGGAGACAATAAGCGACATTGTCGGTGCATACCTGCTTAAAGACATCCTGGCGATTGACGGTTTGAAAAATTCGGGCAAGATGCGCGATCTGCTGCGACTGATAGCCTTTCAGCTGGGCAGCGAAGTTTCTTACGATGAACTGGGCAGGCAGCTCGGTATGAGCAAGACAACGGTTGAAAAATATCTTGATCTCCTGGAGAAAGTATTCGTCATATATCGTCTCCGGGCTTACTCGCGCAATCTTCGCAAGGAGGTGACAAAAGCCGGGAAGTGGTATTTCTATGATAACGGCATTCGAAATGCGGTCATAGGCGCTTTTTCACCCTTGGCTGTCCGACAGGATGTCGGTGCTTTGTGGGAGAACTACATCATCGGAGAACGTCGTAAGGCGAATTTCAACAGTGGTCTGCATAAGGAGTTCTATTTCTGGCGCACATACGACAAGCAGGAAATCGACTTGATCGAAGAAAGTGCGGACAGCCTGAAGGCTTTGGAGTTCAAATGGGGGAACAAGACACCCACTGCCCCAAAAGCGTTTCAAGAAGCATATCCCGATGCCGAGTTCTATGTTGTGAACAGGGAGAACTATCTGGAGTTTGTTTAACCTTTTTCAGGGAAGGTCACCTGTTCAGATGATATGACGCTGCGGCCGGAGATATGTGGTTTCGGTAACATGCCGAACATTTTGAGAATCCTGACATATTTCCCGAAATAAATTGTGAGATTTGTGTAAAACGCCCTATATTTGCCTCAAATAATCAAGAAAATTGTGAGATTATGGAGGAGGTTCGTGTCTTCAGGCGGAAGATTTATGAGAGGATGCTCAGGTGGAAGGCGGAAAAAGACGGGGCCACCGCCCTTTTGATACGAGGGGCCAGACGTGTCGGGAAATCCACGATAGCTGAAGAATTCGCGAAAAACGAATACTCTTCATACATCCGGGTGGACTTCGGCGAGGCTACGGCGGAACTGTGGGCCGCGGTCGAGAACATTTCCGACCGGGATTACTTCTTTATGCAGCTCCAGTTCATATACAATGTAAAATTGGAAGAGCGGAAGTCCGTCATCATATTCGATGAAATACAGAAAGCCCCCAAGGTGCGCGAGGCGATAAAATATCTGGTCAAGGATCATCGTTACGATTACATCGAGACCGGCTCCCTCCTCTCCATAAAAAAGAACATCGGGGGGATAGTCATTCCGAGCGAGGAGACCAGGGTTGATATGTTTCCGATGGATTATGAAGAATTCCGCCGGGCTCTTGGAGACAACGCCACAGTGGCGCTGATGAAGAGTCAGTTCGACTCCGGAAAGGGGGTCGGTGATGCCGTAAACCGGAAACTTTTGCGGGATTTTCGCCTCTATATGCTTGTGGGAGGTATGCCTCAGGCTGTGAATGCCTATCTTGACACGAAGAATCTGAGTTCGGTCGATTCGGTGAAGCGGGAAATCATAGAACTTTACGCCGATGATTTCAGAAAAATAGACCCGACTGGAAAGGCGACAAGGCTTTTTATGGCCGCTCCGTCACAGCTGACAGGCAACGCGGCGCGATATCAGGTCGTTTCCGTGCTTGGCCGGCGGCAGGATCGCGACGAAATGGATGAGATAATTCAGGATATGGAAGACAGTATGGCCGTGAATTTCTCTTACCACGCCAATGATCCGTCGGTGGGTCTTTCTCTGCATGCGGACACTTCTAGATACAAGATGTTCGTCGGCGACACCGGGCTGTTCATCACGCTTGCCTTCTGGGACAAGGATGCCGTTGACAATGTCTTATATCAGAAACTTCTGAGTGACAAGCTGTCCGCGGATCTCGGATATGTATATGAGAATGTCGTGGCGCAGATGTTGAGGGCTGCCGGGAACAGGCTGTTCTATCACACCTGGCCTACGGAAAGCGGCAGGCACAATTACGAAATAGACTTTCTGCTTTCCAGAGGTGACAGGATATGCCCGATTGAAGTCAAATCGTCCGGCTACAAATCACACGCGTCCCTTGACGAATTCTGCCGGAAATACTCCGGCAGAATCGGCTCCAGGTATCTGATTTACACCAAGGACTTGAGAAAAGAAGGAGATGTCCTGCTCGTTCCCGTGTATATGACGCAATGCCTGTGACGGTCAATGGCTACTGGAACAGCGCATCCATATCAATCTGAGCGATGATTTGGTCGCTATACATTCCCGGTTTCATTCCATAAGTGGTAATCATAGTCGGGATGACACTGCTCTTGGTCAAGGTGATTTCTTTGAAAGCTCTAATCCGGTTCTGTATTTTCAGAAACTCTTCCTTATCCAGCACGAACAGGTCTTCGCAATATTTGACCTCACAGAGGTTTATGGTATTGTCCGCCCGGTCGATGACGATGTCAATCTGAGCACCGTTCTCTACTTTGCTGGTCTTCCATGTGTAGAACTCCGTAGATACACTTGCGATGCCCAGAGCCGCCTTTATTTGCGGAATGTGTGCCTTGCATACTCGTTCGAA
>CAVLAO010000160.1:2700-4767 GCA_963660915.1 Bacteroides sp. CAG:927
CCAGGACATAATTTCCGGCGTGTTTACATTTCGAGTCCAGAAATGCTCCTCAACAATGTTTTTCGCCGCAAAAGTATTGTAGAAAATGGTGTAGAAATCTACGAGTTGATAGATAGCCGAATTTGACCTCAATCTCTTCTCCCTGACATTATACTTGCGCAGGAAGTCGCAATACACAAGGTCGGTAAGCAGGTCGCCCAGTTTCCCGTTATTGGATGTTTTGAGCATCCCGCTTATTTCTTCCCGTGTCAGGCCTTTGGGATGTTTGGCAAGCAGGGAGATAATTTCAACATATGGCTGCGGATTCTTGAACAGAGAGGAGAACAGTCTGCGATATTCTTTCTTCAGTTCTGCATTCTCACTGAAAAACAATCTGTCTAGACCGGTCGCGGGACTGTCTGTCCTGTCAAACAGACTCATATAGTAAGGTACACCTCCGATTGCCATATAAGTTTGAATGATACTCAGATGGTTCCATAAAAATCCGTTGTTATTGAAAAATTCTTCAGTTTCTCCCAATGTAAACGGATGCAGGTGTATCTCGTGTGTAATTCGGTCGTGTAATCCTCCGTGGTTGTCAATTATGTTCCGCACCATCCACGATGTAGCCGATCCGCAGACAATCAGCATTATCTCCGGCTGCCAGTTTGCCCAATTGTTCCAGAAATGGCCGAGTGCATTGACAAATCCTGCTTTGGGAGTGTCAAGGCAAGGAAGCTCATCTATGAATATCACGCATCTTTTCCCGGTTTCGATTTTTGATTCGAGCAGTTCGCGGAGCGCAGAGAAAGTGTCAATCCAGTTTCCGTTCTTTTTCCCTTTATATCCGTATGTTTTCATTGCGGAATGGAATGCAGTCATCTGCTCTGACTTGCTCCCTTCCATAATTCCCGTCATATCAAAGGCAAACTGATTTTTGAAATACTGACGGACAAGATATGTCTTGCCGACCCGTCTTCTTCCATACACTGCGATAAATTCGGATTTCCCGGAATTGTAATACCGTGCGATTTGTGCAAGTTCCTGTTTCCTTCCGACGATAATCTGTTCCATACGATATTTTGAATTTATAGATGCAAAATTAGCGATATTTTCTATAAAAATGCTCGATAACCTGCGAAAGTTGCAAAATTTCACCAACTTTCGCAGGTTATCGAGCTATTATGGGCGAGCGCAAGAATGGCAAGAAGCAGGCCCCGCTGTGGATGTTCGGGTTTATGTATTGAGCAATCGACTTTATGGCTTGGCTCCGTCTTGGTAGGTGATGGTGAAGGTTTTGTACGCGCCTTCGGCGATGCCGCTCAGGTCCAGCTTGAAACGTTGGTTATTGTAGCTGCCTTGAACGCCATTGTTTTGCGTTGCTGTTACATAGAGACCACTGAATGAGCTGTTTATACCTGTTTCCGGGACGGTTAGATAATAATAATTGCTGCCGTTTTGATATGGCTTGTAATCTCCGTAAAATTCTATTTTAATATCCTTCTTCTTATTCGTCGCTTTGTCCACGATAACGGCGAGCGCATTGCGATGATTCATCTTGAAGGAGAGGTTGATTTTGCTCGATTTTACCGTAACGGAAGCATTGGCGGTCATCCTGTCGTAATTGATAAACGATTCCAATGTACTTTGATTCATGGGCGGTTCACCGATAAGCCATCGGGGGAAGAAGTCCTTGTCGCTTGACTCGCTGGTAGCTTTTTCTCCTGAACGCATGTGAAAGTTTCCATTTTTATTGCTATCATAAGGCCAATAGATGAAAAATCCGTCGGAGGCTTTGGCCCGAACTGTCTTTTCAAGCTCCCAGCCACCTTTGGAGGTCATCGTCAGTTTTACATTTCTATGGATTATTTTCGAGCCGCGTATGACAAAGAATCCGCATGCATCGCCAGTGGCAAAAGTCGTGTTGTATCCGCTTAATTTAGCTCGTGTCGCGAAGCCGAAGCCCTCGTCGCAGACAGATATGTCCAGTTCCTGCTCCGCTTCCTGCATCGCATTGTCTTTCGCACAGGAGGAGAGCATAAGCAATGTCGCCAATGACAAAAAGAAGCGCAGTGTCGAAAAAGTTCT
>CAVLAO010000161.1:0-4617 GCA_963660915.1 Bacteroides sp. CAG:927
CAAAGGGCGAGATGACGACCTCTCCAAAGGGACGCATGACGGCAACCGTGCTTCTGCCTTTGGAAATGTCGATGCCAACAGAGTTCATTTGCATTCCTCCCATCTGTGAATCGCAACCGGAATCCATCTTTTTCTCATTGCCGATTCAATCTATTGGGTGACGCGAACTCTATGGCTCAACCTGCTCAAATCGAACGCTGCAATAAGGGGATGGCTGACAGTCTTTCGATCGGACATAGAAGCCCAAGGAGATAGTGGTCAGCCAGTTGCTCCCCTTATTGTAGCTTAGGCACGAGATGGAAAGAAAGCCGGGCTGGCTGTCCGACTTTCCTGCCCAAATTTATTGTAATAGGAGATTTATAAAATGAAAAAGAAAATTATTTCAGTTTTGATGGTGATGACGATCAGTATGATGATCTTGTCCGGATGCAGTTCTTCCGCCGGACAGGGAACCCAGAGTGGCGAAAGCGCTACCCCCTCTGAACAAGAGGAACTCGCCAATCCGTGGACGGAATCAGACGAACAGGGTGTCACGGCGGCGACTGGCTTTGATATGGTTGCACCGGATGGTGCTACCGATGTTTCCTACAGTTATATGGCCGAGGGTGCGATGGCGCAGATGACCTACGAGCTGGACGGAGTGAAATGGGTCTACAGAATGCAGATGACAGACGCGCTGACGGATATCTCCGGTATGGAGTACCAGTGGACGGAGAAAAGCGAGTGCAGTGTCGCCGGCAGGGACGCTACCTATTACGGCTACACCGCTACCGATAAGGATGCGGCGGAAAGCGTACAGCTCGTGAACTGGTATGATGCTGTGACCGGCGTGACCTGCTCCCTTTCCGCCACCGGCAAGACATTGAGCAACACGGAAATGCTGGCGTATGCGGAAAGTCTGTACGCTCCGCTTCAGGGCGATGTCTCAGGTGATCCCGATGTGGATCAGGAGAGCGAGCTGAACGACTTTTTCCTTGGTGAGCATAAGAGAAGCTCCGATGATAGTGTTCTGACGATCTCCGCGAATGAAGACGGAACATTTGCCGTTAACCTCAACATTACCCGCCTGTGCACTCTCGAAAATGCTGTTGCTACCTTTGAAGACCATAAAATGACCTTTGAAGCGGACGATCCGAGCGGAAATAAGCTATCTGGCGTGATTTACAGAGATAGCGATGACAGCCTGACGGTGAAGATTACGGACAGCACATGGGATTTTCTGCCGAATGATGAGGTGCTGGACGGATTTGGAAAATAACATAAACAATATGAAACAATAATGATGAAAGGCAGCCTCCTATACAGGGGGCTGCCTTTCATATTGGGCTTGAATAATCACATATATAGAGAGAGTGCCGCATAGATGGCAATTAGCCCGGTAAGAATGAGTGCCTGCTTTCCTCTGTGCTCCGTGAGAAGGGCGGCGAACTCCCGGACAAGCGCGTTGGGCCAGAAGTACCATTTGGACATTGCCCCCATCCCAACTGCTCGCATTTTGACCCGCCTTGCGAACAGTCCGCTGCGAAACACATGATAATTGGTCGTGGAAAACGCAATTTTTGCATCCGAAGCCCATTCGCTTATCTTCGCTTTGGAAAACTTCATGTTCTCCAAAGTATTTGTTGATTGGTCCTCCTTCAGAATGCTGCTTTCCGGGATCCCATTATCCATAAGATAACGCTTCATTGCCTCGCTTTCGGAAATAATCTCATCGGCTCCCTGCCCTCCCGATGTAATAAAGATAAGTTCTTTTCCGGTCTTTTCAAGCTGTTTCTTTTGGAAAGCAATTGCCCGGTCAAGCCTGTCTCTCAGCAACGGCGAGGGCGTCCCGTCTTGCCTGAGGGCACAACCCAGAATAATGAGAAAATCTATATCCGGCTCCGGCTGGTATCTGGAAACGATTGCGTTTGCAATCATGATGCCAATCGTCATACACTCAAAGTATAAATATATTGCCGCAAAGATATTGATGGCTAGATCGTGGATTTTTACATATTGTTCACTTCCAGACACGCCACGGTCGGCAACAAATAGGAGCAGTTCGCCACCAATCAGGAGAAAAGAAAGAAAAATACCCAGAATATTTACGATGTGACTTCCCTCATGTCGGATGAGGAAAACATTGGAGATACATAGCGCAATAGAGAGCGCCAGAACAAACGGGCAGGAAAGCAACATATAGGTTTTTGCCGAGTTGGAAAGCAAAGTCACGATCTGCGTGAAATTCTGCCCGAGATATCGAGCCGGTTCGCACGCCAGATGTACGGTCAGTACGATGTGGGTGATTAGAACCGATAACAGGAAAAGCGAGAATCCGATATAGTAAATTGTATTGTAGGAATAGGGGTTATACCCAATCTGTGCGAAAAACGCCCGCATAAGGAGCACGATCACCACGAAAAAAAAGACATTCAGGATAATCGTAATCGGCAGTGCATGCGTATCTGCCCCTGTTCCCACAAGAGCAGCAATCAGTACCGTCGCAATAACAGCAAGAACTGCTACTGCCCAGATATGCGGTTTTTTATCGCGCGTGTTAAACTTCATTCTGTATCCTCAAAGATCAATCCGTTTGCCGTATGGACTGATTGCCTTGCATGGGCAGACGAGCACGCACAAATGGCACCCGACACAGATACGCGGATTCATGACCGGTTTGCCGTTTACCATTCGCAGCGCCTCATGACCTCCGTCACGGCAGGAAAGATAGCAGCGCCCGCAGCCCAAGCACTTTTTGCGGTTAAACCGCGGCAGAAGCTTGGTCTGGCGGTTAAGTTCCTCCAGCTCTGTCACATTCTCCACGCCAAGCCCCTGTAACTCCGAAAGATGTGGCAGCGCCTTTTCCCGCAGATACCATGTGAGGCCGTCGATCAGATCGTCGATGATGCGGGCACCGTATTGCATAACAGCTGTGGTAATCTGAACATGATTGGCGCCCAGCAGCAGGAACTCAACGGCGTCACGCCAAGTGTCGATGCCACCCATGCCGCTGATGGGGGTATTGTGGAGCTGTGGGTCAGAAGCCATCTCCCAGACAAACCGCAAGGCGATGGGCTTTACTGCCCGACCTGAATAGCCGCCGACACCTGACATTCCCCTTACGGAGGGCTCGGTGGCATAGGTATCAAGATTCATACCCATAAGGCTCTTGACGGTGTTGATGGCCGCAATGCCGTCTGCACCGTTTTCCATAGCTGTGCGCGCAAATGGACGCATATCTGCAACATTCGGCGTAAGCTTTGCCAGCAGAGGGATGGTGCAGCCACGCCGCGCGGCTCTGGTGCAGCGGGCAACAGCTTCGGGACTCTGTCCGATATCCACGCCAAGTCCCTCCTGCTCCATGTTGGGGCAGGAGAAATTGCATTCGATCATATCCGCGCCAGCTTCCTGTGAAAGATGTGCCAGTCGTTCCCACTCCTCATCGTTTCGACCCATGATGGAAGCGATGATGACCTTGGCAGGATAGTCGTGCTTCAAGCGGCGGATAATGTCCAGATCCTCCTGCAGGCTGTTGCAGGAGAGCTGCTCAATATTTTTAAATCCACAAAAGCCATGCTCTGCCGTAAGCGCGGAATAACGCGGTGATGCCTCCCGCGGAACAAAGTCGCAGAGCGTCTTGAAGCATGCGCCGGCCCAACCCAGCTCAAACGCACGGGCAATTTTTTCATATGTGCTTGCCACAACAGAGGAAGACAGCAAAAACGGATTCTCCAGATGTACACCAAGAAAATCGCAGGAGAGATCGACCGGCGATTCGGGCATGTCCTCCCAAGCCGCGCTGTCCTCATGAAGTGCGGTCAATACACGCTTGATATGGATCGGATTTGTCACCTGGGCACATGCCTGTTCGCAGGGAGCACTGCATCCAGCGCATGAAAAATTCTTTTCCAGTCTAGCCGCTGCTCCAATGGGGTTCTCAAAACGCAGGGCGCGTAAGATTCTTGCCGGGTCGATTTTGGAGGGACATGCCTGTGCGCAGGTAGCATGGTCACATAGCAGACAGCGGGAAATTTCCTCTGCTGGAATACTGGTTTCGTACTGCATAGTCTAATCCTTTCTAAAATGAAAAATCATATAGGTGCCTTCATCCATTGGGAACAAACTGAAACGCATTTACGGTGTTTGTAACAAGAATACCATAAGTATAATTTTTTTAACAACTCATGACTGATAGGGCGAATCATATGCGGCTTGTCAGCCAAACATGCGCTGTCCACCAGCAGTATTGCATGAGCGTTTGATTTCAAATACTCTACAATCGGAATTTCCGTTTTTAGAAAAATATAGTTACATCTCTGTACAACAATTTGTGTATATTATAGCACGAAAGAGACATTTATTCAATTTGAAAATGGTTCTTAGAACATAGGTGCCCCCAGATAAGAACAAAATTTTGAAATCTAATGTTTAGCGACGGTGAGACGGATTTTGAAGTAAAAATCTTTATTTAGAGGAACACACAATGGACAGTCAATGTGCTATAGGAAATATCCTACGGCACTTTTCTATCAAATATCTCCCGCTTGTGAGGTGGTTTCCTTATACTCAAACGACGAGGGGAAAATAGGAAGCGAATGGCAAGAAATCGGAAGTGCCATTCGCTTCTTCCATATTTGC
>CAVLAO010000162.1:0-4503 GCA_963660915.1 Bacteroides sp. CAG:927
GTCTTAGGCTTTCTGAATTTCAGGTAGTAAACGGCACCGCCTGCACCCAGAACCATAATCAGAAGAAGCATCATAACCGGAGCTGCACTGCCTTTGGATTCTGTTTTTTCCGGCGCGCTGGTTTCAGGCTCCGCAGTGGTCTCCGCTTCCTTTTTCTGCTCCTCGCCGGTGCATTCGGTCATGTTGTTCTTGCACACCGGGCAGGTGGTATCGACATTACCTGCCTCGCAGCGGGTCTTGCAGGTGCATTTCAGCGTAACCTCGCCATCCTCCATGAGCGCCATCAGGTCAGCCTCGTCCACAAGATTCATGAAGTACACGTTATCAGTATCCTTATCCCGGTCGATGACAATGTAGAAGGTGTTGTCATTCTTGGACTGGACGGTAATGAACTGCTTTCCGTCAGATTCCTGCGTCACATCGTCCACAAGTTCCAGATTGCCGTCCGGCGTAAGCGGGGAACCGCTTTCTGTATCAGTCGATGCACTGTCATCAGCATCATCCGCCGCATCTTTCTCCGCAGCAGCTTCTGCGCTGTCACTGACCGTCAGGTACTGCCCGCTGACATATCCGCTTTTCTCCGGCACAACCACCTGATACCAGCCGTTCTCTTCTCCCACAACCGAGACCGTATCGCCGTTTGGAAGCTGACCGATAATGTTGTGATCGGTGCCGCTGCCGTCGCGAAGATTCAGCCTGCTTCCATTGGTGGTGACAGTTCCTGTTCTTTCCACCTGCGAAGATGTGGCAGTCTGTGCGGCAGCATCCGTTCCGGTGCCATCTGAGCTGCCGTCATAGGCAAATGCCGTTACACCCATGTTCATGGTTAAAGCAAGAGCGGCCGCAAATGCAGCCGCCCTCATAGGGAATCTCTTTTTAATTCTCATACTCGTAATCCTCCGTTTCTTTATCCTCCGGATTTTTGACCGGTTCAGGCTCCGCAGGCTTCTTGCCGTTTAAGAACTCGTAGAGCTCCTCCGGCGTCATGCCGATCTCGCGCACCATACCGATGATATCGGTGTTTTCCAGCTTCACAATCTGCTCGCTCAGCTTGCGGTTACGCTCCTGCAATGTGCTGATTTTCTCAGCATTTTTGGCGCGCTCCGCCTTCAATTTTTCAATTCTGGGATTCATTTTTCTCCTTTCTCACGGGCTTGGCAGTCTTCCAAATTGCATGAAATGACTCTGCCAATAGCTTGTATCAATTCTTGTGTATTGGATGGGGTAGAGTGGGAAAGCGCCGCCTTGCCGCATTTCTGCGGTAGGTTTGCGCAGACCCCTCACGCGAACCGGACTTACCCATCTCTGAGTATCCGGCTCTCCCTCTTTGCTCCATTACAGGGTTACTTTTTTCTTAAAACCATGATGAATTTGTTGGTGACAATCATAGCAGACCACCATCGTTTTGCGCCGTTTTGCAATCATAATCTGCTCCCAAGGCTCTTTGCCTTTCAAGTTTTTCACCTTGTTCACATGATGGATTTCGTATTTGTCAGCATCTGTCCTGCCGCAAAGTTCGCAAACCTTAGCCTTTAGCCGGGCATCGAAAGTTGTTTTGCTCTTGGCAAAGATGGAAATGGATTGCGGTACAATGTCCCCACTTCTTTTCCCGTCAATTTCATTGAACTTTGTGAGATACCACCGCTTCATTCCAGCCTTTGTTTCGTATGGAATACCCCATCTTTTTGCTCCGGCGCGGTATTTATCGCAAATTTTGGATATTTTGCACTTGTGCTTGCGCGCCAGCGTTTTCAGACAGCTATACTCCATTAGGTAGCTGAAATAGTTCAGGCTTCGGTAGTTGCTTGCGAGGTAATAATAATTACAAATGCCCCGCAGTTCTGCGTCATAGGTTGCTACAATTTCCAAGTCGGTTAGGCGCAGCAAGGCGTCCCTCTTGCAAGGCTCAAGTTTTCCGTTATCTGCCCTCTGTTTGGCGATGCTATGGGAGAGCAAAAACTTCTCTATTTTTGCCTGTAGGGAGATAAGTAGTTCCACGGTGTTGTTCATTGTGCGTTGTTTGCAGTTTTTCCAAGGTTTGACCTGTTGACTGCGGCGTACCCGAACATCATATCCGAGAAAGCGAGCCGGAGAATTGCTATGGGTGATAAGCGTTTTTTCTTGACTGAGTTCCATATTTAACTCATTACGGATAAAATCCGTGAGCCTTGTCTTTATCCATTCGCAATCCTCTTTACTGCCGTTAACAGCAATTAGAAAATCATCAGCATAGCGGACATATTTCAGCTTTTTGTCATTGCACAGCTTCGCCGGGGTTTTCAGCAGCTTGGCGGTTTCCTGTTTGTACTCCACAATCAGCCGTTCCCGTTCTTCGCCTTCACAATGCTCCGCCTTTTTCCGCAGGCGAGTACGTTTACTACAAATCGCCCGGTATTCCGGCGTAGTTCTGTAAGGTGTCCGCACATCAAAGTCCTTTTTCAAAACTTCAATATAGCTGTCCAGCTCGTTCAGGCAGATGTTTGCAAGGATAGGTGACAGGATGCCGCCTTGCGGACAACCGCTGTAAGTACCGTAATACTTCCAATCCTCCATATAGCCCGCTTTCAAGAACAACTGCACCAGCTTCAAAAACCTTGCGTCCTTGATTTTCTTGCCTATGGAGCGAATCAACACCGCATGGTCAATGTTATCGAAGCAGCCTTTGATGTCGCCCTCTACAAACCAGCTTGCACCCACAAACTCATGCTTTAATTGAGCAAGTGCTGTGTGGCAGCTTCGTCCGGGGCGAAAACCGTGGGAATAGTTTGAGAAAACAGGTTCATATACCGCTTCCAGTATCATCCTCATGACTTCCTGTACCAGCTTGTCCGTAAAAGTAGGCAGACCCAAAGGGCGCATTTTGCCATTTGCCTTTTGAATATAGGTACGACGCACCGGGGTAGGACGGTAGCTTTCTGTTCTCAACGCCTCGATAATTCGTGTCACATATTCCTCGCTGAAGCCATCTGCCGTATCCTCATTCACGCCTTTTGTACCAGCGCCCTTGTTCGCATACAGGTGCTGATAGGCAATGAAGTAGATGTCAGGACGAAGCATATAGCGAAACAACCTTGTGAACACTTCTTCATGGTTCTTTTTTGAGTTTTCCTGTAACTTGGTTAAAATCTCCATTGTTGGTTTCAATGAGGTTTTCCTCCCTAATCAATTTCTGATTTTAATACGCTAAGACTGCCGCCCTTCGCCATGTAGACGGCTTTCCCGTCCTCGGACTACTATGGCGGCTCCGTTGCCATGCCAGATTTTCAGTAGCAAATACATAGCCATTCTTTGGCACTCTGGTTTAGGCAATCTCCAGTTAACGAAAGTAGTGGGTAAAGCGTGAATTGTCGGATATGCTTTCGTTCCGTTTACACCGGTTCTCCGGCGTGCCGTATGAAGTATCAGGATAACCCGCAGGAAGGCGACCCTTTCCAACGGACTTCATACCATAGGTTTCAGGCAAATTTCCTATGCCTACACTGAACAGAGGCTGGGAACTCACATTCAACAGATGCAGTTTTATCCTCATATTCACTTTATCCTTGCGGTTCAGTCGCACCTGATTGCCTTTGAGTGACTTACCGCTTTCCTGCCGTGCTCTGTTCCCGTGTCAGCTTTCGCCTTTCGGTTAGGCAGGCGGATTCCCGCGTTATCCTTGCGGGGTA
This sequence comes from Bacteroides sp. CAG:927, assembly GCA_963660915.1. Lineage (GTDB taxonomy): Bacteria > Bacillota > Clostridia > Oscillospirales > Oscillospiraceae > UMGS1766. The sequence continues at coordinate 3,666 of CAVLAO010000162.1, forward strand.
GTACCCTCATCTATCCTCCTTTCATCTACTTCTACTTTCGTCCTATCTGGACGCACATCTCCGCAGTGGAGCATCGTATTTTCACCCACATAAATGCCGATGTGCGATGCGCCGCTGGTGTTGTAGGTTTTCTCAAAAAAGATCAGGTCTCCGGGCTTTGCATCGGACGGGGACACATAGGAGCACATACCGCGAAGCCCTTCCGCTGTAGTTCTGCCCACATTCCAACCGACACCGCAGTGATTGAGCACCCAGCATATAAAGCCGGAGCAGTCAAAGGATGTAGAAGGTGAGCTGCCGCCCCAGACATACGGATAATTTAGATATTTCTCCGCTTCCGTAATCATTGCGGCAAACTGCTCATCTGCCAGCGCTTCAGCAGGAATCGTATAACTTGACTGACCGCCGTAATACTTACCTACATACGAAGATTCACCGAACAGATCAGGCCGATTGCCAAGCGTTGCCATATAAACGGAATAAAGCGACAAATGATCCTCATCCATAAGGTATACCGGCAGATGCGACAGGTCGAAATTCTCCAGTGTCACCGTACAGATGTAATAGTCATACGGCACTTCGTAGCTTTCTGTTGTGGTATTGCCGTCCTCATCGGTATAAGTTTCTGTTTCCGTGCGGTATCGGGTCTCGACCTCCACGTTCTCAGTTAAGGTATACTGCCTTTCAAAAATGGTCTGGAGTAAACTCTCCACCTCATCAATCTTCCAGCCCCCCTCCTGCATAGCCGTCAGCATGGAAATGAGGACATAAGGGTCATGCTCAATCTCATCCAGCTCAAAGTGATATTCGTCGTAGTCGTGGGAGCTTTCATAGTTGT
>CAVLAO010000163.1:0-4444 GCA_963660915.1 Bacteroides sp. CAG:927
GTTACAGACGGTTTTGGCGAGGGGTATCTTAAATACTCGAATGAGAGATTTTTACGATATACGGATGCTGATTGATACATACGAAGATAAAGTCAATAAGGCTATTTTGAAAGATGCTTTTGCGGCAACTTGCAAAAAGAGAGAAACGGATAATTTGCAGGAGCAGGCCGAGGAGATTGTCAAAATTATCGAAGCAGATGAACAGCTTCAAGTGCTATGGAAAGCATATCAGAAGAAATACTCGTATGCAGCGGATATTGATTATGCCAGTGTAATAAGCGGTGTAAGAAAATTGATGAATTGGATTCGATAAGTAACTACTGAAAAAGCATTGAAAGTAGACTAGTGAGAAAGCCCTACAAGGCTCAAATTGGTTCACAAAACCGATTGAAAGCCTTGTGGGGCTTATTTTTTTGCGTTTTTTCAAATTTGTTTGTGAAAAAAGTTGTCCAAGACTTGACATCGGGCGGAGTTTGATGCCTCCTAGTTTGTGTGGATCAAGGATTACGCGGAAATTCATGATAATAAGCGAAAAATTGTTCTGTGTATTAGACGGATTTTCGTCGGATTTTATGAGCGATGGACGCTGCCAATGATGGGAGAAGTCGGGGTTTTGTCGCAAACGATGTTTTGAAAATTGAGAATTTTGTCGCAGACGGCACTTCAAAAGGTTGGAAAATTGTCGCAAACACTATCAAAAAACTCAAGAATTTTGTTGCGAAACCGTTGATGATCAAGCCGTGATATGGTAGGATACTGGTGAAAGCACAGATAAGGAGGAACGTACATGCTGTATCGAAAGGCCTATGACAAACTAAAAATGTGGAAACAGCAAAAGAGTCGAACCGCCCTTTGTATTCAAGGTGCACGACAAATTGGAAAGATCACAGTAGTGCGTGAATTTGGAAAAAACGAGTATAAATGCTTTATTGAATTCAACTTCGTCTCCGATACGGATGCAAGAAGCGTGTTCGATGGAAATCTCGATGCGAATACCATTATTGAAGGGCTGTCGGCACTGGCACGGAAACCATTGATTCCGGGCAATACGCTGATTTTGTTTGACGAGATACAGGAATGCCCCAATGCCAGAACTGCAATCAGGTTTTTGGTTGAGGATGGACGGTTTGACTACATTGAGACGGGTTCACTTTTGGGTGCGAAGAATAAAGCGGTTCGTTCATTACCGGTTGGATTCGAGGAATTGTATACAATGTACCCAATGGATTTTGAAGAATTTATTCTTGCAAACGGCGTTCAGCGGACAACAATTGATACAATACGAGAGGCATACAATGCAAGAACGCCTGTTTCTGATGTCATTCATACGACACTGAGAAAGTTGTTTTATTCCTATATTATTGTTGGCGGAATGCCGAAAGTAGTTCAGACCTATGTCCAAACACATGATATAGGGCGGGTACTTCGAGACCAAAATGAAATTCTTGATCTGTACAGGCAGGATATTTCTAAGTACGCAACAGAAAATGAAAGGCCCAAAATCAGAGCAATTTTCGATTCGATTCCTTCCCAGCTGAATGAAAAGAATCGACGCTTTACAGTAAGCAGTTTGAAAGCAAGCGCACGATTAGATCGATATGGAGACAGTTTTAACTGGCTGGTTGATGCAGGAGTTGCAAATCTTTGTTACAATATTGAAGAACCTAAGGCAGCCTTGAAATTAAATGAAAAGCGCAGCTTTTTCAAATTGTATGCAGGTGACACGGGGTTACTTTGCGCTCTTTCAATGGATAATATCCAATTCAGCATTTTGCAAGGCGATTTAAGTGTAAATATGGGTAGCATTTTGGAAAATGTAATGTCCCAGATGTTTGTTGCAAATGGTTTTTCCCTGCACTATTTTGACACAAAGAGATATGGTGAGTTGGATTTTGTGATGCAGGAAGGCACAGCTATCGATTTGGTGGAAATCAAGTCTGGCAATGACTACAAGAAGCATGCTGCACTTGATAAGGTATTGGCCGTAGAAGAATGGAAAACGAAGCAGGCAATTGTTTTCTGCAAAGATAATGTCCAGATTGAGAATGGAATCTTATATCTTCCCTGGTATATGGCGATTTTCTATAAGCAAGAGCAACTCTCCGAAGGATTGACTTACGAAGTGGATTTAAGTGGACTTTGAGTGCATATAACCACTGAGCATGGAACGTGATGTGGAGTTTACGGCCAGCACATAGTGCGCAAATCAGAACATTACAGCAGCGCTTTTACGCTCTGTGCCCATGCGTGGAGCTCACTTTCCGGTGTTTCCAGATGATCGCCGCCGTTGGAATCAAACTGCACCTGCATCTCGCAGACGGTTTTTGCGCCGGGGCAGGCCTTTTTCATGTCCTTGATGACATGGCCCGGCCAGCCGCCGTTGGTCATGAACGGAACCACGGTCTTGCCGGTGAAGTCCTGCCCGTGGAAGAAGGTCTTGACCGCAGGGGCCATGGTGTACCACCAGGTCGGGGTGCCCACGGCGATCACATCATAGTCGGCGGGGTTCACGGTCAGCGGCTTCAGTTCCGGTTCATAGCCGCGGTTGACTTCGCGCTGACCCTGATCGACCACTTCATCATAGCTGCCGGAATAGGGAACCGCCGTGTCAATCTTGAGCAGGTCGCCGCCGGCAATATTCTGCAGCTCCTTGGCAATGCGTTCGGTGTTGCCATTCGACCATGAATAATAAACGATCAACAATTTTTTCATGGTAGACTCTCCTTTATTCTGATGCCTGCCGCATAGGGGGCGGCAAAAATTTTCTAGCAGGTTCAGTATAACCCTTAAAGTTGACTTCAGGTCGAGAGCATTTTTGAATTTATAGCAGTCATATTGAAGGATATCCCGTCTGAGGGCAAAGCGAAGGTTTTGCTTTCAGGCGGGAATTTTTTGCTTTTTGGGCTGTTGTATACAACACATGGACTAAGAGGGTGGGTGACTTGGACTACGAGTCCATAAACTTTTGCCCAAAAGTACGATACACTATTGTCACGGCAGCGGCCCACCCCCGAAGGGGAGCGAAAACCGCTGCCGGGCGGACCTTGAAAATTGAATATGCAGCTTCAGGTACTTCCAGATAATGATACTTCCGTAATTCGCGGCCCGGTCATAAAGAAGACGGGGTGGCCGAGAGGCCAATGGAGTGGTGCAAATCCAACGCCTGAATGTTTCCCTTTCTCAGGGGTGCCGGGGGCAAATTAAGAGAAACCATACAAAACCTTTTCCAAACGCCGTTCAGGGGTAAAACCGGACGGCGTTTTTATATATCAGCGAAAAGGAGTACGCAAATGAACCGCAAAACCACAAAAAAGGTGGACGAATCCACCCTGACAACTTTGTGTGCCGTCTGCCGAGGGGCATTTTTGGACGCAAAGGGCGTCCGGCTCCGCAGAGCCGACCCCAGGCAGCTCGTCAAGGATGTCTGCACGTATTGCCAGACACGATATGGGTTTGATTACTATGTTCAGCCCATTGTCCGTAAATCAAAAATGACAGGAAAGGAGAACCGATATGAAACTGAGCCAGCTTAAAATTGACCCGGAGTTCCAAAGCAAAATTCCGCCGCTGCAGTTTGAAGAAGAACAGCAGCTTGAGCAGAACATCATTGCCGAGGGTCGTCTTCTGAATCCTATCGTCACATGGAATGGCTACATTCTGGACGGCCACACCCGCTACCGCATCCTGAAAAAGCATGGCTTTATCAAGTTTGAAGTGGAAGAAATCCAGCTTGCGAACAAGTACGAAGCGCTTGCGTGGATCTGCAAAAATCAGCTTGGCCGCAGGAATCTCAGCCCAGAACGAAAGAAGTTCCTTCTGGGCAAGGAGTACGAATCAACCAAGCTGGCAGTGGGCGGGCAGCCCGGAAATTGCAATAAAGTAAATCGATGTGATCAAAATGATCACATCGATTCGGAAAAACGTACTTGTGAACGAATTGCTGTAGAACATGGTGTTGGGTCTGCGACAGTACGGCGTGCTGAAAAGTATTCGCAAGGCATTGATGCTGCGGAAGAAGCGGTGCCCGGTGCGCAGGAAGAAATCTTGACTGGGCATATCAAGGCAACGGATGAACAGGTCGTAGCGCTTGCTTCAATTCCAAAGGAGGAGCGCCCGGCGATTCTTGAGGAACTCAGAAAGAAAAAGAAAGACCGCGATGGTAAAGTTCTCGAATGCTTGAAACCGAGCAAACCGCCGAAGCCAAAGACTGCACCACCGAAGAAAAAGCCGACGGCACCGGAAAACAATACAGTGCCGCAGGCAGAACAGCAGGAAGCGCCGGTGCAGGAACCGATCATTGAGTCACCGCCGGAGAAAGAAATCGAACCGACCAGTAATGCACCACCAAGCTTTCTTCAGAGTATACAGGGCCATAAGCGGCACCTGTCCGAAGAAGACAAGGCACGGCTGAAGGCTTCGGTGGATGCTCGCTACCACGACAAAG
>CAVLAO010000164.1:0-725 GCA_963660915.1 Bacteroides sp. CAG:927
CAATCTGCTTTCGCATAAATTTAAAAACCATATTTGTTATTTTGTCCATTTCGGGCATATCTGCGCCTGCCTGATAGCACAAAATCGCTGTAAGAAGCAATCCCCTTTGCTCAAAGGTCAAATCTTCAAGTGTTTCCATATCATCTGTATATAACAAAACGCTGTTTTTTCTGTCGCTCATTGGTTTTTTCTTCGCTCCTTTCCGCGGCGCATGAAACCACCTTGCGCCGCTTTCGGAATTTTCGTGATAATATCCCTGGAAGGATTAGCTTCTTTTTTATCCGAAGAGGGCAGCGGCAATGCTTCCGCCTTCTTCTTGCTTATCTTCCGGTGCAGGTGCCGTCTCTTTGTTCTCAGGCGTCTTTTCCTCCACCACCGTCTGTTCCTCATTGATGTCTGCGACATCCACATATTCCTTGCTTCCGTCATCGTTAATGACCGCCATGTCGGCTTCGTATGCCTGCTGGAGTTCTATGCTCATGATTCCCCATTTGCCTATCAGCTGCCTAAGCATTGTCTTACACGCCATGCCGTCGAAGTCCTTTTCCCAGAAGGTGTATCCCTTCTTTGCCTGGTAGCCTTTGGAGTACTTCATCGCATGGGCTTCCATCTTCTCTTTGCTCCAGTACAATGCCTTTTCAAAGCCGTTTAAGTACCTGAACATTGCGTAGTAGCCCATTGTCGGCGTGTTTTCGCGTTCAACCTCGTCTTCTATAAGCCGCACC
>CAVLAO010000164.1:735-4352 GCA_963660915.1 Bacteroides sp. CAG:927
CCTTGATTTCCTCCGTGAGCGGATTGAAAGCTTCAAGTTCGCCTTGTTTTATCGGCACAACATTGATTCTTTCGTACTGCCCCGAGCGGCTTGCAAGCTGGATGAAGCCTTTGTAGCCTAAACAGAATTGTGCTTCCACCGTGCCTCTCTTATTGTCTTTGAAGGGCACCATGTAGTAATATCCTAACTGTGGGGACGGTGAAAGTTTCAAGGTCTCGCCCAAGAGTGCCGCATTCAGGATTGAGTTGTTGGTGCATTCCTGAAGTGCCGGCGTTGTCTGTACAGCCGAGATAATGCTTGAAATAAACCTTTGACCGTCCTTGCCTCCGATAACTTTTGCTATCTGGTCCTTTACTGCGTTGTCCGTAAGATACGCCGTAAGTCCCACCCTCTGCGGTCTTTTTGCTAAACTGTTTGTTACTGCCATTTGTTGTTCCTCCTGTTTTCTATAATGGTTTAAATTCTATGTGTCTTTCGTTCATAAACAATGCCAATGCTCTTGCCTCAGGCACCGAAAGGTAAGCCGAAAAGTTCACCCAGTCTCTTTTTACCTGCGTATCCGCCACCGGCTGTTCTTTTGCTTCTTCCTTCGCCTTTGGCGTCAAAGCGGCAGCCGTGTTCTTTATAAGCTCTTCTGCACGCTTCTTCTCTTCTTCCTTTGCCCTTTGCTCTTCTGCCTTCTTCTTTTCCTCTTCGGTTTCCTTAAGCTTTCTTGCGACTGCAATCGCTCCTTGAAAGTCTAAGGTCTCCCTGAAGTGCTTGCAGGCTTCAAAGGCAAAGTACGGGAATTTTTCAAGCTCAGCGTAGTTTGCCTCGATTATCTTGATTCTTTCCGTCATTTCCTTTTCGATGGTGCTCATCTTAACCGAAGCGTTAAGCCATGAGGAGTTGTAAATCCTTGCAAATTCAATCCATTCAGGCTTTGGCATTTCTTCAAAAAGCTTTTCGATTTCCTTTTGCTTTTCTTCCTGCTTGCTGTTTTCGTACTCCTTGATTTGAGTATCAATCAGGCACACGGGCTTGTCGATTATCGCTATCAGTTCGTTAATCTTTGCCTTAAACTCCGTGAACGGCTGCATGTACTCTTTTTCGAGTCTGATTCTTTCGTCGTTCAAAGCCTTTTTAAGCTTGTTTAAGCTTGCCCTGTCCGCCTTTGCCGTCTTGATTTGCTCGTCTGTATAGACTAAGGTCTCATAGTGTTTAATGCTTTCGGCAAGCTCTGCTTTTAGTTCCTCGTAGTTAAACTCAATCGCCTGCGGAAGCTTTACTTCCTTTACTGTAAGCTGCATTCTCTTGTTCCTCCTTTGAATTTTTTATCCTGTGACCTGCGGCAATATAAGCCCGGGTCTTTTTCGTTCTTTCACATTTTCCGCAAACTGCATTTCCCTGAAGGTCAGCTCGTCTATATCTGCTAAAACATCGGCACGTTCCACCGTATAATGCTTCGTTTGCAGGTACACCTCATTGTCGAATCTCGTCTTAAGCTGTGCCTTCAAAATGCAAAAGTCAAAGCCTGTGACCATGAGGTAGTGCAGAAGCTGGCAATAGTAATTATCGGGTATCCTGCCTCTCCATTTTTCCTTCTGCATTGATTGCAGGATGTTCGTGGTCTTAATCTCCAGAATGCCCCACCTGTCGCTTTGTTTGTCGTAAATCCAGCCGTCAAGCGAAGCATGCGCCCAGGGATATTTGATGTTCTTCCACAGATTGTTTGGCTTGTAGTAAACCTCATACTGCGGATAATCCAGCTTAAAAAGCTCTCTTAAGTAATCCTCCGCATTAGTTCCGTACTGCACATATGGTTTGTCGCTTATGTCTTCAGGCAAAAACTGCCCCGTCTTTTCAAACCACAGCTCGACATTCGTTTTGTATGGGTTCATTCCCATAATTGCCGAAGCGTCCGAACCGCCTATGAAGTTGCGCCTTGCCTCAAGCCACTCATCCCTCGTGGCATAGGTTTCACAGCTCGGGGTCTTCATCGCAGTCCTCCTCCTGAAAAAACCTGACTTCCATAATGTCCATATAGTTTTCTCTGAAGCAGTCCTCATGGAAAAATTCACCTGTCTTGATTTCCACCATGTCCTGTCCTGCACGCGCCTGTTCATCGCACCATTCGCACCAGTGCACGCCGTTGGGGTTTGGCTCATCAAAGGCATCCTGTGCCCAAATGGGGATATTATTCATCATTTTCGCTTTCCTCCTCTGTTCTGTTAAGGAAAGCCTCAGGGTCGCACAGGAATTCTTCCAGCTCTTCTACGGTGTGAATTTCTGTGACTTTCTGTTCGAGTTCGCCTTCTTCCGTGTTTCTTAAATAATCTATAAGCTTGTCGATTTCCTCGTCCCGCTCGGGATTATCTTCCGCACTCATGGTCATGACTTCCGTGCCACATGTCTTTTTGAATAAATCATAAAATCCCATAAGCCCCGGCATCTTGCCGCCTGCCTTTGCCTTGTCAAGCATGAAGATGTCATTCAAAACCGTGGACACCAGCGTGTCTAAGAAGTCCCTTGTCTCATAATCTATCGGATGCCCTTCTTCCCTGTAACAGTAATAAACGCTTGAAAGCGTGGCTAATGCCGATTGGCAGATGTCCCTTTTGGAAATTGACAGCTTATCATCGCATTCCTCGGGTGTTATAAACACATTTATGTTCACTCTGCCGCCGTTCTCGCTGCTTGCAGGCTTTGTTTTCTTCTTTTGGCTGTCCTTGCCTGCTTTGTCTGTTTTCTTGTTTTTCTTGTGATTGTCTGCAAAGTTCATTGTTATACCTCTCTTCCTGCTGCTTTCAAAAGCTTTCGCATGTGTTTTCTTCGTTTCAAAATGTTCATTGCACGGTTTGTGTCCTGCCTGTACTGCCTTGCAATCAAATCCAGTGCTTCGCCGTTTGGGTCTTTGGATTCTTCGTCCAAAATGAAAAAACCTTTCCCGTCCTGAAGATTCACTATCATGTGACCGTCTTCTCTGAGTTTTGCAATCACGCAGCGGATTGTCCTTTCGGCAAAGCCTGTTATCCGTGAAAGCTTGCTTGTTGTCATTCCGTCTGGCTCTCTTGGCAGCTTGTTGAGCACTTCCGCCATAAGCTCTTCATTTGTTAGCTTGTACATTAGTTCCTCCTTATTTGTGTTTTTCGGCTTCTTTGAGAAAGTTCTTTGCACGAAGGGTTTTCAGTGCGGCAACCTTCTTTTTGTATGTATCCGGGTACAAAATCTCAAGAACTGCAAGTACAGTCTGCTCGTTGAGATGGAGTGTGTCGCTGTCGTTCTCGATAGTAATAGTGGCAAGAATCCTGTTAAGCAACATGCTTGCCCGGTCGTTTGTACCTCTCATAGAGTCGTAGGAACTCTTAGAGAGAGTAACAATGTTAGTGTCATTCTGCGTCATCTTCAAATACCTCCTCTTTTCTGCAAGTTACCGGCAAGTTAAAATTTTTTACTTACTCAAATAAAAATCCTGTCCGCAGATTTCTGCGTAGAATTCCATGTTTTCAGTGCCCTCGTGATTGTGCCTTGAATCCGCAAAGACAAGGTTTTCGGGCGTATTGTTTACCGCCATGCAGTCAAGCACCGCCTGCTGCAAATCGGGCACATTGATGTTGATTTGCGACCAGTCCCATGTG
>CAVLAO010000165.1:0-4305 GCA_963660915.1 Bacteroides sp. CAG:927
TTGGAATGGAATATGGCTGGCTGCCATATCCGGTTCCATTTATATTGTAATAGAACGGACCGAAAAATTATGAAACAGACCGTTAAAACCAGCCGTGCAGCAGGCCAGCTCGAGAAGATGTTCCGCGAACTCAACAAGCATTACTTCGAGAACAAACTCCCGGAACCCATTATCAGCCTGAAAAAGACCCCGTCCGCCTATGGCCACATCACCTGTAGCAAAGTCTGGCAGGCTGGCGGTGAAAACAAGTACGAGATCAATATTTCATCGGCCACGCTGGACCGCCCCATTGAAGAAACCGCATCCACACTGCTCCACGAGATGGTACACGAGTACTGCATGGAGAGCGGCATCAAGGATACGTCTAATAACGGTGTCTATCACAACCGTCGCTTCAAAGAACAGGCCGAAGCCCATGGTCTGGAAGTTGCTCATCACGACAAGTACGGCTGGACCATCACAAGCCCGTCCGAAGAACTGCTTGACTTTATCATCTTCCAAGGCTGGCAGGATATCCAAATGGGCGAGCGTCTGGCGTGGTCGGCACGGGCAACGGAAGCAAGGCACCCGGCAGCAGCGAGACCGGCGCACCTAAACCACCCAAGGCAAAGAGCAGCACCCGTCGGTGGATCTGCCCCAAGTGCGGGACCATCATCCGGAGCACCAAGGAAGTGCACGTCATCTGTGCTGACTGCATGGAGATGTTTGTGATGACCGAGTAAGCCGAACCGGACAGAGAGGCAAGAGCCGAGTGAGAGTAGGCCATTTTAAAAGTGCATTCATAAAAACAGAGATTTCGGCCAGAGTGAGAGTATGGCTATCATTGTAAAAAGAGAGACAACATGGAAAACTTATCATCCCGCCTGCAGCAGCTGCGACTGTCCCGTGGCTGTTCCAAAACTGCACTGGCAAAAGCTGTAGGCGTTTCCCGGCGGACCGTCTACGCATGGGAAGTTGACAGCAAGGAGCCGACCATTTCCAATATCATCCAGCTTGCAAAGTTCTATCGGATCTTAACCGATGAGCTGCTTGGGCTGACTGATGATTTACATAACTAAAGGAGAATTTTATCATGTCAGGAGCTATTTCTTTCGTTCTGGGTTTGTTGGGCTTTGGCGCATCCGCCGGTGTAAGTGCCGGGCAGAGCATTGGTCAGGCAAAAAAGCAAGTAGAGATGGACCAGATTTATAAGGCACAGGCAGAAGATCGTTATGATGCTGACCTCCGCCAGATGCACGACCGCGTCCGAAAAGAGTGGTACAACATTCCCGACTGCCACCCAAACTGTCTGGGCAAATGGCCACAGGACTACCCCGAGCGGCATGGGCCTCTATTACCGCGACAAATTCTGGTTCCGCGATCATCTCAAGGCTAAGGGTATCCCGTATGACGATGAGATTCTGGACGAGGTATGCGGTGTCAACTACGAAAAGCTATTGAAAAAGCGTATGTACGAGGCTGGCAAGAAACGGCGCGGGTGGTTTTAAGGAGACTGCAAAGCCATTCTAACAATGATGCCCTACCGCTCAAAATCGAGTAGTAGGGCATTATTTTATAGTATCAGCAATAGTACACGAAAGAACATTTTTGTTGTCCGTGAGTTTTTCTCATTTTTCGGAAAAAGCCGAAGTATGATAGCTTGATTTTCAGCCATTAGGCGCGTACTGTTTGGTACAGGGTGTATATGGCAATTCTATCAGTGCAACAAAGATTGTCTTGATCTCTTGAGCTCGGCTAACAAATTGTTAGTCGATGTTTGTAATCACACGCAGATGCGTCAAGTTCGAATCTACATCCGCGCAGTGTCATGGAAATCTGCCACTTACTAAGGGGGGACCGTTTTGGGGGTGCTCCTCAAGTCGAGGGCTCCTGCAAACTATTGATTCCATTTTGATGACCTAAAATTCCACCCTCCTCAAAACGGTGTCCACAGTGTAGACGCCCTTATATCAGTCAACAATAACACATCGCATTCTGTTTGTAGTTCACTTTTTAATAGTATCCAATCCAGATAAGGTGCCGATTTGTGACATCATCCTGTCGAACAATTTTTACTAAGACTTCAAGAGTTATTTTATCATTGTTGTTTCGCGTCTTGTTGAGAATTTCCATCGTCACAGTAAACGGCTTTCTTTTGTTTGTATTCTGCGTCTATTTTTGTACCGTGTATATATAGTGTGAGTACAGTTTTAGACGCAAATTATATCAGCTTAACTTCTTGACAATAACAAGGGCTGAATTCTTGAGTCCCACCTCAGCAAATTCCGGGAAATGAATGCCAAGCCTTTCTAACAATGAATACCATCCGCCGGGCAGACGCTTACTAAAGCTCAGGCAATAGACGTATTATCGCATTTTTCTTACTTGTGTGGAATTGACGCATCATCGAGTCATACTCCAATTTTGGAAATCACCCTACTGGATTTACTCAACTTTGAAGCAATTTCCTTGTCGCATTCGCCATGATATCGTTAAGAGGTATTCGCTGGCACTCATATTATTTATATCAACTCCAATCTTGAAAAAGCTCACAGGTTCGCTTAGTCAAGATTTCCATTGCGCATGAAATGTTCACCGAGCGTTTCCACCCGTCCTCATTCTTCGGCCGCTTGGAAGCACTCGATCAACATTCCACGCGAGATCATAGAAATCAGCTGTAAAGTCATATTTTAAACGTGCACATACAAAAAGCCCTACCGCAGGGAAGCGGCAGGACTCTATTGTAGAGATCGTGAATATCAGGCGTTTTTCCGTGTTATGCTATAAGAGAAGCACACCATTTTGCCCAGTCCGATTCCTCGAAAGTATAGTATTGAGGTTCGCCTTTCTGGTGCTTTCGCTTTCCATACTTGACCATTTTGACGTTTTGCCGTTCAAGCTCTTCTTCAACCGCTTTCATTGTGACCTGCTCCGACTTTGCGCGTCCGGTCTTCGGTTCAAGATGTGCCAGCCTAACAATCGCTTCACGGATTTCTTCTTTTGTCATCGGCTTTCCGATGTGTTCCTCGATGTAGGTTATCAGTTCCGTCATCTGGTATTGTTTCGTCCGGCGTTCAAGATTCACACCCATAAAGTAGAGCATTACTCGTTTGTAGCCTTGATGTTGAGAATACATAGACCACAGAACGTCACGCTGATAGTCGTACAGCATCCATTTCATTTCGTTGACATGATACGCCTGTTCTTTATGGCTATACTTGACCACCGAGTTTTTGCCAAGACGGTCGTCGATATCCCAAGAATCGCAGTAAACCTTCCATGATTCTCCGCCATCTCGATAAAACACAGCCGGTTCCCATTTCTCACTAACCGTTAAGAAAAGTGGCAGCAGTTCCTTTCTACCTTTTCCGCGAAGATACAGGTTACAAGTATCCTCCGCATCAAGTGGACGCTTCCGGCCAATTTCCTGAATCACTTCCAGCGGGTCCCACTGCTCAATGATAAGGTGCTTCAAGGCGCGGTCCTTGATATCGACACCATTATAAAGTGCGGTCGTGGTGAACAAAATTCTCTTGCAGAGTGTTCCATCCGGATTGATACAGTCTTCCAGCTTGTCCATTGGTCCATCTTTGTGGTTTTTGGAGCAGTAGTAGCTGGCCGAATCACCGTACTTTTTCTTCATCTCCACCAAGGTATCGCGTTTTGTGACGAACACCACAGCCTTTTCACCCGCCGGGAGATGGTCAAGAATGTCCTGCCGCTCTGCATCCCGATAGAAGAAATAGATTTCTGAGATGTGGTCGTAGTTCTTTGGAATGTAGTAATAGCGTTCAGGCGGAAGGGAGCCGTCCTCTTTCCATCGGTCAAAGAGCAGGTCTGCCGTTGCGCTCATATAGATCACAACTTTTTTCGGCACAAGCCGCTCGATGCACTGGAAGGAAAGCTCCGTTGTAGGGTTGAAATCTGCATCCGCGAAGAAGTAGTGTGCCTCATCACAGACGATGTAGGTATAAGAATCCAGCCACTCCTTGACCCATTCCGGTTTCCGCTGTTGCCAATGTTCAATTTTTTGATAGGTCCAGACACGGATGAAGCGGGAGTTGGAACTATTCAGCTCCATCTTATCTATGTCATCTGGATTATCAAATTTGGTAAGATCAATCCCGAAGCCGCTCTCAATGATTTTTCGGATGTCTTGGGATTTGAGCGAAACACGATTGCAGAGAAGCAGGATTTTTATTAGACTGTACCCTTTGTCAAGGACAACTTCAAAGATGTGACCCCTTTTATTTAGGCACAGGTCATTTTTGCTATCCCCGAAAATCATTCAGAAGTAGCTCAGCTGAACCCTTAAATATAGACAAT
>CAVLAO010000166.1:0-1333 GCA_963660915.1 Bacteroides sp. CAG:927
CTGCGGGGTTCTTTTTATTTCAATTCGCAATTTTTACGGATTACAGGAATGCTCCTTTCTGTGGTTTGGCTCCCACGACCATTTTCGTGGCGTGACGAAAATGGTTTCGACCTTTGCCGGAGATCATCATCAGGTGGGGTTACGCGTTGAGATAGACTGCAAGAGAAGTCAGTGCGCTTTCCATACCGAAACCGTAGAAGTGTTCCTCCTGCTCGTCGGATTTTTCCATCTTCCGTGCCTGCTTCGAAACAGCGTTCATGGCTTCTTCCAGCTCTTTGGCAGTGATAGTCTCTTTCATCGTTCAGCCCTCCACCAGTTCATAATGCTTGATGCTGCCCGGCAGGTAGTGACGGCCCAGCAGGATTTCCCGTGCCGTCAGCATCTTTTCGATGATGCCCACCACAACACCGGACGTGCCATGATCCAGCAGCCGGTCGGCTACCTTGTCGTCCCCGATCTACGGTGTAGCAGGTCTCGCCCTCCACATGCTTGCCTTTCTCGATCTCAAAGGTGTCGTAAGTGATGTTCAGCTTCTTCATGGTATTTTCCTCTTATTTTTTGCTCGGTTTTCCGTGCGTTCTTCCTTGCTTTTGTCTAGCGATTGTGTTATTTTGTAAGTAGCTTGTGCTACTGTGTATAGTATACTGTACAAATGGTTAGATGTAAAAGGGAAATCATCAAATTTCTAAAAGTTTGTTTAGTTTTTATAATTTAAAGGAGGTTTAGTCGTGAGAAATGTAGAAAGAGCTAAACAAATCGCCAGAGAAAAAGGCGTCAGTTTTGCTTTTGTTTGCTCAAAAATCGGAAAAAGTCGGGGATACCTTGCTGAAATCCTAACCAACGGTAGAGATATTCCTGATAAAATGCTGGAGCCAGTGGCCATCGCGCTAGGCGTATCTGTTGACTACCTGACCGGCCAGACCGACGACCCCGTCCCTGAACAAAAAGAAAAAGCCCCCCAGTCAGACGTTGACCGCCTGATGGAGGGCTTGAATGCCGAAAGTATACGGAAGCTGAGAGAGTATGCAGAACTGTTAAAGCTTGGGCAGGAACAAGGGAAAGAAAAACCATAAAGCACAGACATCCTACTATAATAATAGTATGAAAATGTATAAAAGTGTTGTAAATATCACTTATAAGTGATATAATAGTATAGGTGCAGACAGGATGTGGTCAATCTGAACGAAATTCAAATTTTGATACTTCTTAAAGAGCTTTTTGCTAGGTATGCAAACATGCTCTCCATTCACCGTTCTTTTATTCCGGAAGTTATAAATCTTCTTGGAAGGGGTGGCGCTGAAGGCCAATTTATCTCTAAACTCGAAGAATATGT
>CAVLAO010000166.1:1368-4228 GCA_963660915.1 Bacteroides sp. CAG:927
TAGGACAGGCTCCATTGTGCTCTATGCGATTTCTGTTTTCTGGCTCAAATGTAAGAGTCCTTTTTGTTTATCAAGATGGAATTGTTTATATTTTGAATGCTTTTTATGAACGGGCTGGCCATAAGAACACAGAATATTCTAAATACATTCCTGTTGCAAAACAGCGTTTCGCTGAACTCAAAAAGGAGGGCTGAATATGTCTTGCAAAGCAACGATATATGATTTAATTGACGCTTTGGCCAAAAATATGACCACTGCCGAACTTGCAAAAGCCGCAGTAAATATTCAAATTCAGCAGATGATACACGATACCCGCATGGCAAAGGGTTGGACACAAAAAGACCTTGCCGAGAAAATGGGGGTAAAGCAGAGCCTTGTTTCCCGTTGGGAAAGCGGAGAATGCAACTATACCATCGACACTTTGATTGACATTGCCGATGCTCTGGGGCTGTCGGTACAGTGTCCTTTGAAGCCCGATGATAAGATCATGTCCACCGAACCCGAAAATGTGAAGTCTGATGTTGCAAACAATACGGCCTATAAAGCGTCGGATTTTTCTTCAAAGACAATTCGGTTTCCTGGAAAGTCTAAAAAGCCCGAGGGAGGTGCCGCATAATGGACGCAAAGCAGTTTGAAGCTGACATTCAGTATCTTGGCAGCTTTATTACAGAATGCTCTTTTGATAACAACATCATCGATGCTGTTACGCAGTGTGAATTGACGCACCAGATTGCTGTTTCTATCAGTGCGCAAATCCCTATCGATGATCCCTCTAAAAAGGCTGCTTATGTCAGGCTCATTCTTGACGGCGTTTATTCCTTGCAGGATGGCTCCGAGGCCTCTTGTAAGTATCATATGGTTGTACACGGCAAGTTTATGATTGACAAGAGTGTGCCCGATGAAGATTTTGAAACAAAATTGTGGTTCAATGGTTCATCGACTCTATATAGCATTGCCCGTTCCAAAATGGAGGTCATGTCCTCTATGGTTCTTAACCACGGAAAAATTGAGCTTCCTATGGTCAACATGTACGAGCTGCTGAAAGCTCAGTCCGAAAAAGAAAACAACAACTAACCCTCGTTCTATGTTTATCTTCCGGGAATGACGGGGTGCCATATGGCGAAGAATATCATTCACTTGTAAGAGCGAGGTTTGCTGTATGCAGGCTCCGCTCTTTATTCTTTAGCAAAGTAAAAGCCCCTCGGCAAAGCCGAAGGGCCAGTGTATGAAGGAGCTGTTTCAATCGGCCCCTTTGTGTGAGAGCTGGGTTCTTCGCAGCGCGGCAGCGTATACTTCCAGCTTTTTGCGGTTATCCTTTGAGAGAGTGTTGTACACCTCTTTGATGTATCGCCTATTCCCTTCAATATCCGGCGTGCTTCCGAGAACAGCCGTTTTCTCCTGCATCTGCGTGTCACCTCCATGTTTCCATTTTTGTTTTGCAACCCTCTCCAAAGCTTACAAAACAACTGCTCACAGCCATACGTTACACATTATTGTTGTCATTGTCAATATCATCTAATACTTTTTGGCGTTTTTAACAATGAAAAGGAGCAGAACGATGAAAAAGAGAACAAACACAGCTGTATGGAGTGAAAAGCTCAAGCAGTGGAAAATCGGCGTGCAGAAGAACGGCGTGCGAAAATACTTTTATAGTGGAACGCCCGGCAGAACGGGGCAGCGGGAGGCGAACGCCAAGGCCGACGCATGGCTTGATGACAGTATCCGGGATGGCAAGAAGAAGGTTGCAGCCCTCTATGCCGAGTGGGTAGAAGAGCTGAAGCTCACCTGCGGCACATCCTATGTGACCCAGTGCGACAAATACGGCGAATACTACATCCTTCCCGTATGCGGAAACATCCGCATTGACGAGCTGACCGAGGGAGACCTGCAAAAAGCTATTGATATGTCTTTCAAAAAGCGCTGTCTCAAAAAGGGAGGAAAGCGCACGAGCGATAAACCTCTGAGCCGCAAAACGCTCATGACGATCCTCTCAACCGAAGCCAGTTTTATCAAGTGGTGCAGGAAGAACCGATACACCGCCTTGTTCCCTGAGCTTTCCATCCCGAAAAACGCAAGGTTTGGGGAAAAGACCATTTTGCAGCCTGCCGCGCTGAAAACGCTTTTTGAAGTTGACACCCGCTTGTGGTACGATAAAAGGATTTTTGATGATTATATCTATGCTTACCGTTTTGCTGTATCGACCGGCGTGCGCCCCGGTGAGCTGGTTGGTCTGTGGTATGGCGACATCAAGGGGAATACGGTCAACCTGCGCCGCAGCATCAACGTACAGGGCGAAGTAACCACCGGCAAGAACCAGAATGCGGTGCGCTCCTTTGATATGGGCAAGGAAGCGCGGGAAGCATTGAAGATCAGGTGCGGCATCTGAAAGCAACCGGCGTACAGTTGAACTATAACACTCCCCTGTTCCAGATTCCATGCCAGCGGTCACTTGTGAAGCGCTGGGAAAAATATCAGAAATCCAACGGCATTGAACCCATGGTAACGCTGTATGAACTGCGTCATACCTTTGTCAGCATTGAATCCGGTGTGCTGACCGACAGCCAGTTGAAAATGCTGGTAGGTCACAGCCGGAACATGGACACCGCAGGAACCTACCGGCACGAGCTTCAGGGCCAGCGGGAAGATTTGGCAGCCGCTACAACGGCGGCTTTCCGCAAGGCAAACGGCTGAATTTTTACCTCACTTTTTACCCCACTATTTTTAGTAAAGCAAAAAAAGAGCGTGGATTATAAGCCAAAACAACAGGCTTTTTTCGTAAGCGGTCAATAAGCACCCGGCTGTGAAGGAACTCAATTTAGTGAGATAATAGATTCTAAGAAGTCTCAAAAGTCTAAGAAGT
>CAVLAO010000167.1:0-3936 GCA_963660915.1 Bacteroides sp. CAG:927
TTGTGCGCTACAAAGGCGTTCTGTACGATATTACCCGCGTGGACACATTCGAGGGTTACAAAGAGGACTTGACCCTGTATTGCAGCAGACGAGCAAGGCAGAACTAAGAAAATAACGAAGATTATTTTCTCACAAACAATTGAAATTTAGTGAGAGGAGTGGTATCATATATTATGTATGTTTGTACACATAATTCCGAGGAGAAAGGGGCTGAAAGCGTGAAAAAGAATAAGCTGGTAGCCCCCGTTCTAAAATGGGTGGGCGGCAAAAGACAGCTGTTAGAAACATTCCAACCTCTGTTGCCAAGTAAAATTACCACATACTGTGAACCATTTGTCGGCGGTGGCGCACTTCTTTTCCATCTTCAACCTAATATTGCATATATCAATGATATAAACCCAGAGCTTATTCTGGTTTATACCGTGATAAAGGAAAATGTCGATGCCCTGATAGCCGAATTGGAAAAATACGAAAATACCGCAGAACAGTTCTATGCAGTTAGAGATTGGGATCGTGACAGAGTTCATTACAATGCGCTGACCGATGTTCAAAAGGCAGCACGTGTATTGTTTCTGAACAAAACCTGTTTTAATGGGCTGTATCGCGTAAACAATGCGGGGGAGTTTAATTCCCCGTTTGGTAATTATCGCAACCCCAACATTGTGAATGCTCCGGTTCTACGTGCCGTCAGCGCATATTTTAATTCTGCTGATATTCACATGACTACGGCAGATTATGCAGAAGTCTTGAAATCTGTGCCTAAAGGTACGTTTGTATATCTCGATCCTCCATACGATCCTGTTTCAGAAACGGCCAGTTTTACTGGATATTCAAAAGGCGGGTTTTCTCGCGCCGATCAAATCCACCTGCGGGAGTGTTGCGATGATTTAACCGCCCGTGGAGTAAAATTTATGCTTTCCAATTCTGCGACTGACTTTATTATGGAGCAGTACGCAGCATACAATATCACTATTGTTCAAGCTAAACGTGCGGTTAATTCTGTTGCATCGAAGCGCGGTGACGTTGACGAAGTGGTGGTGCGTAATTATGAGTAAAAGTCTAAACGATGAAGCATGGGAGCAACTGTTTGAAAAGCACGATATTCTAAAGAACATCGAAAGAACAGGGCAGTTTCAAATATCGGCACGGCAAATCAAAGAGGTTCGTGAACCCCGACTAATGGCAAAATTTGACCACACAATCAATTTGCCGCAGATTTTTTCGGACAACGGGCTTTCTATTCTGCCAATCACTCGCGGCGATTATGTTATTTCTCACTTTGATGCATACCATAAATTTGAACAGGACAGCTCCCCTGTGACAAGAGTTTCGCTGCCGACATACATACAGAGTTTAGACAGCAGTAATATTCCGAGCGAAGCTATTGCACTAAACTGTGCTGTTGCGGCAGGTATTGTTGCAGACTTCTTAGGTGACGATGAAATTGTAGCGACTGTTTCAGGAAGAATGGGGTCAGGGACATTTGATTTTAATATCAACAATTTGCGAACCCAATCTCCCTGTACTGTAACTGTAAGCAATTCACAGATTGAAATTGACGCAGCATACGAAGGCATACGCGGACTCGCTCTTTTCGAGGCAAAGCGCGACTTGTCAGAAGATTTTTTGGTACGGCAATTGTATTATCCATTTAGAGTGTGGCAAAGTCGCATAACAAAGCCGGTTAGGCCGCTATTTTTAGTATATTCAAACGGTATTTATCACATTTATGAATATGAATTTACTGACCCTTGCAATTATAGTTCTATTGCTCTTGTCCAGCAAAGAAATTATACTGTCGAGGATACCGCAATAACAACGGACGATATACAGCAGGTACTTCGTTCTGTTGCCCGTGTAGCAGAACCGCAGATACCATTCCCACAGGCCGACACATTTGAACGGGTTATCAATATATGTGAGTTACTTAACGATCAAGATTTAAGTCGAAATGATGTGACTGAACGTTATGCATTTGATGCACGGCAGACAAATTATTATACGGATGCCGCTCGCTATTTGGGACTTATCAAAAAAAGCAAAGATAGCGGTATCCCACTGTATAAGTTGTCGGATAAAGGGCGCACAATTCTGAAAATGGGATACAAGCAAAGACAGTTAGCTTTCTGTAATTGTATCTTGTCGCACTTTGCATTTGCTGATACGCTTAAGCGTTATTTTGAAACCGGGGTAATGCCCAACAAGAATGAAATTATACAAATTATGAAGCAATCCAACCTGTACAATGTAAATAGCGACAGCACATATGAAAGACGTTCTTCTACCATCAAAGGGTGGGTAAACTGGATTGTTGAATTGATTAACGAGTAGGCTTGCTTGTTATGCGACAATTTTCTTTTATCGCTTATCGTCCACTATCGTTCAGTATCGCCTTGCAGATTTAAGCGACAAATAAGCGACAAACAGGCAGAAGAAAACGGCAGAAATCCTTTATTTTCAAGGGTTTTTGCCGTTCTGAATATACTCTTTTTCAAAGAAAACGCTGACGCCTAGAAGTTTCAGTTCTCTGAGGGTCATCAGGCACTCCGCAGTATTTCTGGCAAAGCGGGAGATGGACTTCACTAAGATACGATCTATCTTTCCCTTTCGGCAATCTGCAATCATGCGCTGAAACTCTGTTCGTTTTCGGATTGCCGTACCGCTGATGCCCTCATCCGCATAGATATCGACCATCTCCCAGTTCTGATTCTCCGAGATCCGTGTCGTATAATACTGATTCTGCGCCGCAAAGGAATTCAGCTGATCGTCAGAGGATGTGCTGACACGAGTATACGCGGCAACTCGCAACTTCACCTCATCCGTTTTCTTTGTCGGTTCAATGGTAATTAGTCGTGGTACTGGATTTTTCAAGGCGGTACTGCCGTCAATTTGAAGCCGTTCATTCATAAGATTCTCGCCTCCTGTCAGCATCACACATTACCACATACTTGTCTGATTGACCATATGGCAAATGCACCAGAAAACTAAGGGGATAGTATCACATCTGCACCAATACTCCTGGCAACTCTGGCAGCAATGCGCTTTGCTTCTTTTTCTGTACAAATACTCTTTTCCGTTAGGCATCTCAGCAGATTCACAACTCCGCAATAATCAATCTTAGGAATCGGGGACTGTGTCACCGGCTGCATCTTTTCCGCTTGTATCATAGGGCAGTTAGTCACTCCCCTCCGTAAAGTAGCGGGCGTGCTTTTTATCCAGCATAAACTCTATGATATCCGCAGACTCGTTTGTCTCAGGAATGCCATCGGGCAGTGCGTTCAGAAGATCCTTATTATACCGCTTGCCGGGCGCGCACCGCTCGTCCAGCACAGCCATCACACAGGTATCCGTCTCCGTCCGAATGGCGCGGCCAAAGCCCTGCCGGAGCTTGATCTGCATCTCCGGCACGACTTCACTGCGGATGTAGTCCGTCAAGGAGTCATACTCCTTCTTCCTGCGCTCACCAAGCTCGTCGGGAATGCTGAAAGGCAGCCGTGGGATGATCAGGATGGACACCTGATCGCCTGGGAAGTCCATGCCCTCCCAGGCGGAGCCGGTGGCCAGCAGTACTGCGCCGGGATGGTTCCGAAACTCCCTCAGCAAGTTCGGCTGGTGCTTCCGCATGGTGTAAATTTGATAGGTCAGTTCCTCTTGCCGGAGCCGCTGGCCCACTGCCTCCATCATGGTATAGGACGTAAACAGCACCAGGCCATGGCCGGAGGCGGCATCTAGAAGCTCGATGATCTGCGCCGTGATTCGGTCATAGCAGCCATCCATGTCCTTATCGATTGCGCGGAAGGACACCGGGCGCTTGGGCAGATAGAGCAGGCAGTTGGAAGCATAGTCGAAGGGCGATTCCGCAGTAAGCGTCAACTCCACCAACGTACATCCCCCAGTTGCAGCCAATGTGCAACCGGGGGATATCAATCAATATAC
>CAVLAO010000168.1:0-3932 GCA_963660915.1 Bacteroides sp. CAG:927
CACATGGAAGCTGGATCGTCCGATTCCGGCAAAGTTCCTCAAAAAGACCAACAAACTGGTGGTCGGTTAAACAGATATAATAGAATAAAAAGGCTGGTGATATCCGTTGGGAAATAAGAAAAAGCACATCCATACAGATCCGAATATGAGCATGATCCGGGATATCTTTCAGGAAAACTTACAGATTGTAAACAGAGTACAGCGTAAGAGCAAGTCGGACATCGTTACGAGGTACGATTTGACGGAAAAACTTTGCGCCCGCCGGATGAAGGCGGTGGCGCATCTGATGCCGGAGATGCAGGAGCGGTATGCCAAAACCTATCCGGAAATCGACATCAAGGATGAGTTTGCAGATATTGCATCGCTGCCGATCCTGTCTTACGACAGCATCGATGGAGAATCCAACTTGTGTCTTGGCGCAGCAATCTGGATGCTCGACCAGATATGGGAAGATGGCAAAATACGGGAATTGTGCGCTCTGCTGCCGGAAGAATGCGACTATGTGGACATACCGGATGTCTATGATACCCGGTTCTCCGATGAAATCATCGAAGGAATGCTCTGGGCGGTTCAGAATCGGTATGGCGAAACAGAACGTTATGTCGTTCCGTCGAACATTCTATCCAGGAAGGGTGATTCCACCTTCCATGCAATCCTCGATCTTATCCCGGACGTTTCAAAAGAAGTGGCAGCTGCCCAGCTGAAGACAAAGTTCTGGGAATGGGCAGATCTCTATTTCAAAGCCCTGAATCCGCTGGTCCATGAAATGCGCAGACAGGAGGAAAACCTCGATCGCCTGACGGAACAGATCGAGGAAATCAAGAAAAAATATTTCCCGAAAAAACAGGCAAGGCCGACGCTGCCGCTTACGGCACCGCTTCCGCTGCTTGATGACACGCCGATAAAAAATCAAAAACTGGAAGCGGATATGCTGATGTGTCAGATCGATAAAGCTGAGGAAGCTCACAACGAGATCAGCAGCAAGATCGGCGATTTCCGTTTTACAGGGCTTCAGGCTTCTGTCATGAGCAAAGATCGACTGATAAAATGTATGGACGCAGATCTGGCAGAAGCAATGTACAACTTTCCGGTTGAAGATCCGTATGAGCTGTGCTTTGCGATTCTGTACTTACTCGATCAGGACGACGATTATGCATGGGTCTATTCGTTTATGACGGCGGTCATCTGCCGTGCAGCATCGATGCTTCCGTGGGGCCTTGACTGTTACGAAGAAGAAGAGGACGGTTTCTGGTTTGATGATGGCAAATGGATCCCCTCTATGCCGCTGAACCCGGAATGGTATGAAACCAGGTATGCGGGGCATAAGTACGAAGAAGACGAAGAAGAACCTCACGATGTGAGCATCGCACAGATCGTCTACGAGCACACGGGGGCGATACTGCCCCGGAATATGCACCGTTTTGATGATGCGTTCCGTCCATTAAAAAAGAGAGGGCTGAAACCCTCTGAGGCCAATATGGTGTGTGCTCTCATGAATGTATTAGGTGAAGCACGCAGACGGCAGGAGTACATCTCCGATGGTGATTTCAGAGAAGACCTGGATTGGGATTCAATCGTGCAGCCGGAAAAGACAGAAAAAGCAGATTCGGTCGCAGAGGAAAATGAGCGGCTGAAGAAAGAACTTGCCCAGCTGAAAGAACAGGCCAAGAAAGCAAACTACACTTTGAGCCGGGAAAACCGTGAGTTGAAAGAAAAGCTGGAAAAGTCGGAAGCTGCAGCGGGAGAGATGACGCAGGAACTGGCTGACCTTCGTGAAATCGTGTTCAATCAGCAGAGCGGGACGGAGGAAAAGGCCACAGAGATAAAAATCACATTCCCGTATCATACGACCCGGCGCATCCTTGCTTTTGGCGGGCATGATTCGTGGCTGCGTGAGATCAAGTTCAAGGTGCCGGATGTCCGTTTCATGGGCGAAGATATTTCCAGCCCGGAAATCATAAGGCGGGCAGATGTTGTCTGGATTCAGACCAACTGCATCGGCCATAAATCTTATTATAACATCATCGACCTCGCCCGGAAGTATGACCGCAAGGTAAGGTACTTCAAGTATGCCAGTGCAAGCAAGTGTGCAGAACAGATCATTGAAGAGGAAAACAAAGGTGAATGAAAAAAGAAGTTTCATTCGGACACTCTCTTTCTGACACCATTATAATGGAGCGGAGTTTTTCTTGTAAGAGCACAGGATTCATGGTATCATAGAGGCAGTGAAAAGTCTGTGCATAGCTGCGCGAAAGGAGCGGCAGAGATGAAGAAACTAAATATTCCGGTCGGTATTTCGGATTTTGAGAAAATTCGGAATGGCGGATTTTATTATATTGACAAATCTGGTCTGATTACGGAAATTTTGAACGAAAAAGCAGAAGTAACGCTTATTACCCGCCCTCGACGCTTCGGCAAGACGCTGGGCATGAGTATGCTGGAAAGCTTCTTCGACATCCGCAAGGACAGCAGAAAGCTGTTTGAAGGGCTGGAAATCGCAAAAAATCAAACATTGTGCGATGAGTGGATGAACCAGTATCCGATAGTCTTTGTTTCGTTCCGGCAGGTAGACGGTCTGAATTTCACCGGGGCATACGACATGCTCACATGGGTTATCTCGGAACTATATAAAAAACATCTCTATCTACTGGAAAGCGACAAGATAAATGCCAGCGATAAGGAGATTGCTAAGCAGCTGATGTGGGGAAATGCTTCCTTGAAAGATACAAAGGGAAGCTTGATGCTGCTTACAAGAATGATGCAGCAACACTATGAAAAGCCAGTGATTCTCCTTATTGATGAGTATGATGTCCCGGTAGCAAAAGCAAACAGCAACGGTTACTATGATGAAATGCTGGATGTCATGAAAGGGCTGATGCAGGCGCTCAAAGACAATCAGGCACTTCAATTTGCAGTTGTCACAGGCTGCTTAAAGATTGCAAAAGAGAGCATCTTTACGGGAACCAATAATTTTGTGTCGGATACGATCACGAACTCACGACTGAACGAGTATTTCGGGTTTGTGCAGAGTGAGGTTGACCAGCTGCTAAAGGATGCCGATTTGACTGAGCAGGCCGAAAACATCAAGAAATGGTACGATGGCTACCATTTCGGCGACTTTGATGTTTACTGTCCGTGGGATGTAATGAACTATATGCTGGAACTGCAGCACAATCCGAAGGCTAAGCCAATCAGCTACTGGAAAAATACCAGTGACAATGCCATCATCCGTTCCTTTATTGACTATGCGGGCAGTACGATCACGAATAAACTTGAAACGCTGATGGCTGGTGGCTGCATTGTTCAGCGTGTGGATGAAAATCTGACTTACAACTATCTGCATTCTTCGGAAGACAACCTTTGGAGTACGTTGTACCTGACAGGGTACTTGACCAAAGCGCGTGAAGAGGATTATAAGGGAGAAGTGCCGGATGGCATGGTTGCTCTTATGATTCCGAATGCAGAAATCAAAGAGATTTTTGAAACGACCGTCATCAAATGGTTCGATGACAGCGCAAAGAAATGGAATCGGAATGCTTTGTTTGATGCAGTCTGGAATGGCGACTGTGAAAGCATTACCAAAGAGATGAATGCACTGCTCCGGTGTACCATCAGCTACCATGATTATCGGGAAGACTTCTACCACGCATTCCTTGCAGGCATCTTCACGGGTGCCGGATATATGGTGGATTCCAATAAGGAGCATGGAGAAGGCCGAAGCGATGTGGTCGTCTACGATTCCATCAATGCTCGTGTTGCAATTTTTGAAGCAAAATACACGAAAACCTTGGGGAATCTGGAGAGTGAGTGCGAAACGGCTTTGCAGCAAATTGATGACAGAATGTACGCAAAAGAGTACGAAGATGACTACGATCAGATTCTTTGTTATGGTATTTCGTTCTTTAAGAAACGCTGCATGGTAAAGAAAAAGT
>CAVLAO010000169.1:0-3920 GCA_963660915.1 Bacteroides sp. CAG:927
AGTATCGCGTTCTCCGGTCGAAGTTTTGCTTGCAGCATCAAAGCCTTGATGCGTAGACAGAGGAGCTGCAGTCGCAGTACTTGCAGGTATAGTTCCCAGAGATGCTTCTTGTGCCAGAATGTTTGGTTCAATTGCTGACAGAGCCGCTGAATTCCCCTGTGCCTCTGTCATGGCTGCTGGATTTGTTGCGCTCTCGCCCGGAGCAGGGGGAATTACTACAGGTTCAGCCTGCATACCGTTCGGATAATCGAAGATGCTCAGCTGACCAATTGTCTGCTTTGGCGTTCTCTTTCTTTGTGTATGAACTGACCATGTATCATAGGTCTGTTCTTCCAAGGACTCACCATCAACAACTGTCGGGATTTCTCCGCCTTCCGTTGCCTGCAATTCGTCGATAACTTTCTGAACCGTGTTCTGATTGAAATATGGCAGAAATAGGCGTACATCATTCAAAGAATCGTCTACAAGGACATGACATTGAAGGGGAGTGCGGACCATACGGCCGAGCAACTGTGCAATATATGTTGCGTCCTCCGCACGACGGAAAGACATCATAGTTTCCGCACGAGGGCAGTCCCATCCGGTAGACAGATTCTCTTTGAAGAGAACCACCCGAATGCGGCGATCATCGGCAATCTCTGATGGTTCAACATGTGGCACATTGAGTCCGTGTATCGTCAATGCTCCGGTAGAACCAAAGGTGTGCACGACTTCATTTTCTTTGAAGGTATCGCCCATGCGTTCTTCGATTTTAGCAATCACATCGTCGAGATCGGTGTCCGATACTTTCGTACCGGAGCCAGCGCAGACCTGGATAACGAATACCGGATTTACATTGGTATAGTGCTGTTCATAGGTATACTGATACCAGTGCTTACACTTGTCCTGCCATTCATCCGTTGCTGCTTGAAGCACGGCCATGTCACCGTGCTTGGTTGGATCGTCCGGATAGGTGATGACGATTCGATCTTTCAACAAGCCAGACTGGCGAACCTGTGCCGCAGAAATGACCACCTTATGCAAGGTCGAGCTGGTTCCCTGACCAACCAGCGTATTAAAACGCTCAGCCGTTGCACTCATTCCAATGACAACTGGGATGGGCGAGAGGTTCTGCTCATTGCTGCCCTTGATAAAGCGCTGCATGATGGTCGTTGCTGTTCCGGCCTGGCGTCCCTGCATACCGCGGTGTGCTTCATCAATGATGAAATAAAGGCGATCGGATTTCTGCCGTGCCGTGTTCTCAATGGTCTCCCAAATCGTGTACTGGCGATTGTCGGAATGTCGGCTTAAGTTTCCGGCTTTGCCGAGCTTCTGCGTGTTCAGGAAATAGATATGTCCGTCTTCCAGAATCTCTCTGTCAAAGGAATCGTCAGAGATCACCACACATTGATCGATGCGGATTTTGTCCGCCTTCTGCTCAATTTTCTGCTTGGACTGCTCATTCAGCTGCGGAGAATCCGAAAGCCATACGAAAATTGCATCTGGCTGTTCTGTGAACTGCTCGGAGCCGTAGAAGATATCTTCAATCAGGGCGGACATGATAATCGTTTTGCCGGAACCCGTAGGTGCCTGAAGCGAAACCACCTGAGGGATTTTCAGCATGCGATAGTTGTTCAGCGCCATAGCAACGCGGAGGCGCATCTCATTGACTGCTTGTTGTTGGAATGGAAATAGTTCGCAAATCATTCTTAATTCCTCCCTCTATTCAAACGGAAGTGATCCAAGTAATCCCGGTAAAGCTGATAAGCCTCTGTGACATTCAGATTCTTCACCATGGACTGATAATTCACTTCGTAATCGGTCGCCAAGAAAACGGTTTGTATCTCAGGATGCTCAGCCAGCTTTTCTGCGAAATCGGCAAATGCATTCTCGTTGATCAAGACCGCAAATTTATTCTCCGGCAGAATCAGCATATCCGGAATTTGCTCTCTGGACAGCTCAGGGCATTTTCCTTTTGCACCGGCCTTCATCCACAATGTAGGCAGCATTTCTGAAAAGCACATGCCGAGAGAAACCGCTGTGGAATCCAAGAAGCTGAGCTTAAAGAACGCAGCATTCGCCTTGAATCCATCTGCCATATGCAGCGGAGGCTCACTTCCGAGATAATCTCCCTTGAGGGGATTTCCGTTTACGTCGTGTCCCTCGATGGAGCAAACCGTGCGCGGCCAGGTAACGTAACGGGCAATGCCGAGCTTTTCCCATTCTTCATCGCCGGGTTTGAGTCCGCGCTTGGACATTTCCTTTGCCTCCGCGTCGGAAACCTCGTTGTTTGTCACCATGATGCAGCGACGATGTCCGTCGTCTTCGGCATTGAGAAGGTTCACGGCATGCATAGTTGTGCCACTGCCCGCAAAGAAATCAACGATGATGGCATTGGGCTTTTCCTTTAAGAAAAATCCAAGTGAATCCTTCACTGCATAGATTGATTTTGGATAAGGAAATCTATTTCCAATTATGGAGGTCAAAATATTTGTTCCATACCGTTGAGCATCATGTGTTGATCTATTCCAGTTGGTTGAAGGATATTTGTCTTTTCCAGACGGGTAATATGCCTTTACACTACCATCTTCGTTATATCCATCTACTATTACAGTCCCAGCTTCTATATCTTTTATAATCCCCCCTGTCAGATAGCTAATTACATATTTCTGAGGTTCCTTCGGCTTGTAAGCTCCGGCTCTTAAATAACCGGCTTCTAGCCTGCTTTTCGCCTCATCCGGCTTAATCCCCCAATTCATTTCAATACCATTGGGCCGAACTGGAAACACTGCAGCGCAACCATCTATTTGTAAAACATCATTTCTGTCCGCTCCCTCCGGAACAGGGTCACCAATTTTCACAATACGACCAGTTTCAGTATTAACATAAAACGGATAAAACTGGTTAGGCCCGCACGCTCCTTTTCCGTGTTTTCCTCTTGCATTTGCCAAACTACTTCTGCGTAGTGTGTCCCAAACAACAGGGACATCATTTTCTTCTCGGCTTTCGGGCATGAGTGTTGCTGACCCAAATTGCAAAAAATAAATATATTCGTCAGTACGTGCAAATTCCTTTTTCCCTGCACCAGCAGGATTTATTACACTGCTGATCATCTGCATTCTTGCCTCGGGAAACATTTCTTCCAGCAGACAGCCAAGATGCAGATATTCTTTTTCATCAATGGTAACAATCAGTACGGAATCAGCCGAATTCAGCAGCTTCTTTGCTAACTTCAGTCGCCGCTGCATGAAAGAGAGCCATTTGCTATGGCGGTAAGCATCATTGCCGTCCACATAGTCATTGTTATATTTCCAATCCTTCGCACCAGTGTTGTAGGGCGGATCGATATAGATACAGTCCACCTTGCCAGCATAGAGGTACTCCAGAAGCTGCAGGGCATGGTAGTTGTCCGCCTCGATGAGTGTATGCCAAAGGTCACTGTCGGGCGCATTGCAAACAGAATCCAATGGCTTCAAATAGGGATAGATGGATTCTCCAAACTCAGCAATACGAACGATATCTTTCAAAGCAAAAGTTACTGTCTCATCAGACTGTTCGCCCTTCGCGCAGACGGCGGTATCGTTTTCAATCTTCAGCACCACGTAGATGGATTTGTCATCCTTGCTGTCGCGAAGCATGACATTGCTGCCTCTTTTGATGGGCATGTCATATAGAGGCGTGCTCTCCGGCATATGCTCTTCAAAGACCAAACCAAATTTTTTCTGCTTGGCCATTTTGCTCACTTCTTCTTGGATTCTATTTCGCAGAGACTCATCTTGAATCTGGCTAATTAAATCATTGATTGCAGCCATTGTTCCGGCCCCTTTCTTATTTTTCCTTCGTCTTTACGTAACGACCACTTTTTATCCTCGCATCAGCAGGCTTCTCCGCATCTGCCGGAACGGCCCAGTACGACCCGATTTTTGTTGCGCCGGGAATCC
>CAVLAO010000170.1:0-3781 GCA_963660915.1 Bacteroides sp. CAG:927
TTTCGGACAACGAGGACACGGAAAAAGGTCTCAGCGATTTCGTTCCTTTCAAAAACCTGTTCAATGACAACCTTGCATAAAGCATGACAAGAAAAACAGCAGTGCGAATGCAATCAGAAATCTACAACACAGGAAAGCCCTGTGCTGCGTATTGAACGCGGCACAGGGCTTTTTCCGTTTCTGGCGATTTTGAGCGCAACATTCGATGCCCTGTACGCAGAGCGCACCTTTGCACTTCACGGAAGCGGACGATATGCAGCCAAACCGCAAAGGGTCACACGAAGCCGCGCACTGGCTGCACTGTGCTATGAATCACGGAACGGTGCAATCCATACGCGCAGACGGCAGATACTTCACGAATCCGGCAAGCGTTGATTTTTCTCGCCTGATTTCAAGCCCGTTTTGCCCGAAAATCTCGGCAAATCCAATTCGCTTAGAAAATGTTCACAGTTTTATTCGAGAAACCGTCTTAACAATGGCAAGTGGGCTTAAATTCCAATCTGGCGATCTTGATGACCGGAGGTAGGGAATGCCTATCCCATTCCTGACTGATAGGATGGATTTCTGTGTGATTTAGGGTCGAAAATCACAGATTATTTTGTCCGTGAGCGTCACAAAAAAGAATAGACATATAAGCTCCCAATTCGCCCTTAAAATGTTATATAGGGAAAACAAAACCTATTCAAAACCCTTTATTATAACTCGGTGCTGGTGTTGCCGAAAAAGGAATATCAATTCTTCTCTGCGTTATTATCCTCCGGCATTCCCGTCGCACATTCCAGCAGTTCTTCCGGAGAGATTTTATAGAGCTTTGCAAGTGCAATCAGATTGGAAGTGTTGGGGTCGCTGGAGCCGTTCTCCCATTTGGAAACGGACTGGCGGCTGACACCCAGCGTTTCCGCCACAAATTCCTGCGTCATCTGACAGCGAATACGGTTTTCCTTCAACGCCTCGCCCAGAGATTTGGCAACAGCCTTCTTTTCCTCCCGCACCTCCTTGGAGTTGACGTACTTCTTGAGTGCCTTTACGATCAAAATAAACAGGTAGACAATGCCGGCAAACACCGCTATCCAAAACAAAATATAAAGAATGGAAACCAGAATGGTCAATGCTCTTGTTGTATCCATCGTTCAATCACCTCATGAAAATTATAAATGAAATTGCTTGATTTGTCCATGTCCTCGTCAGTCTGCCTTGGTTCCCAGTTCGTGAATTTTCTCCAAAGCAGTCTGCGGAACATACGATTCTTCCACGACCTCCACGCCAAGGGTGATGGTCTTGCTCATGCTGACCTTAATATAGGTTCCGGGCGCGTAATAGTCCTCTGCACTGCCGGATTTGGTGAAATACACCTCACGCTGCTCACCCTGCTCATTGTAGCCCATCAGCTCATAGGATTTACCCTTTGCCTGCTTTACGCCGTCCTTATCCACCAGCCAGGAATCCTCGTTTACCTCATCTTCGGGAATCTGCGTATAATAGCAGTCCGAAACCACATAGCGGTCGTTGTAATATCCCTTTGCCCAGAACGCGCCTGCAACCACAAGCAGGACAACTGCGAGAATGATGATCTTCTTTTTCATGATAAAATTCCTCCATTAAAATTCAAGTTCTTTTTTGCGGAAGCCGACAACGGAAATCACCGTTGGCAGCACAACATAGATCAGCAAAGCGAAACTCAGGCAGATGAACGGCTGCCCGCCCTGCACCAGATCCGCTTTGCAGGTGTAGAGCATTGCGGTATAGAGATACTTCGTCAGATCTCCAACGGTATTACGCAGGAAATCCTGCCCCAAAAGCATGGTCGCGATGATGTAGACGGTTTTGGACGAGAGCAGCACATAAAGAATCGTGCCGCCCGTTGCATTCTGTGTCAGGAACACCGCAACAGCGGAGATGGCTCCATACCCCAGCGCCCGCAGAAGCTCTGCTCCCGCCGTCAGCACAAGGGAAGCCATCTGCTGTGAGGTCGGTGTAAGACCGAGCAGCAGCGGTGCGGCTGTAAGCAGAACCTCCATGCCCGCCGCAGTTGCCAGCAGCAAAACGGCGCTTTCCAGCAGCTTTGCAAAGATGATGCGTCCTCTTGGTATTCCGTAGCCGATGGCGATCTGCATGGAGCGGCACTTGAAATCGTCCGCATAGACCGATAGAAAAGTGAGCAGTCCGACCACCAATGGGAAGTAACTCATAAAGCTGGTCATTTTGGAGACATACATCTCGGCGGTAAAGTTCGGGTTGAAATAGATGAACACAAGGATCGCAAAGCATCCGGCGAAAGCTCCGAACGCCCACAGGAAACTCTGTTTTCGGAAAATGCGCCGCAGATCGGCACCGATATAGTTATTCATGGATATTGCCTCCCACCAGTTCAAAATAGTAATCCTCCAGCGATTTGTATTCGGAGGATTCCTGCAAGACCGAAATGTCGTTCTCCGCAAGGATGCGCTTTGCCTCGGCACAGTCCGACACGCGAAGCTGAATTTTATCGTTGGGAACCTTCAAGTCCTCATGGGTGATCTCCCGCAGCACACGCCCCTGATCGATGATGCCGAAGCGTGTTGCCGTGTGTTCCAGCTCTCCGAGAATATGGGAGGAAACGATGACGGTTGTTCCGTAATCCCGATTCATCTCTGTGATCAGGCTGCGGATGTCTGCAATGCCCTGCGGGTCAAGACCGTTGACCGGCTCATCCAAAATCAGGATTTCCGGATTGCCCAGCATGGCGTTCGCAATGCCGAGGCGCTGCTTCATGCCCATGGAAAACGAACCGAACTTTGCGCTTGCTCCGTCCAGCCCAACCAGCCTTAAAACGCGTTCTGTTTCGTTCCTGTCCCGAATGCCCTTCATCTGACGGTAGTATTCCAGATTTTCCTTGGCGGTCAGATAGTCGAAAAAGTTCTTTCCGATGAAGAAACCTATCTTCTTCCTGCCGATCCCCAAGTCGGCTTTTGCGCTTTTCCCTGCGATAGAAAGCCGACCGTTTTCAAAATCAGTCAGACCAAGAATGATCTTAAAAATCGTGGTCTTGCCCGCGCCGTTTTTTCCAATCAGTCCGTAAATCTCTCCCTGCCGGACGGTCAGATCGACATTCTTGAGAACCTGATGAGAACCGTAGCTCTTTTGAATGTCGTGCAGTGAAATCATATCCATTGTTCGATGCTCCTTTGCCTTGATTACGCCGCATATTGTACCGAAAATGCCCGGTTGCCTCCACCAATTACCGTGTACATTCTGCTTTACATCATGGTTTACATGGCGGTTTTCAAGGGCTTGGGACTATCCCAAAAATGAAAACAGAGCGTTTCGGCGGTCAGCCGGAACGCTCTGTTTTTCCGGTGTGGGTACTCACCGGATTTGCTTGCTATTCTGCAAGGAAATCCCGGTCAACCCACGCCGTTTTTCGCAAGTGTAGCTACACTTGCTGTGCTTGCTCTTCCTCTCATAATCGCATTGACTCGAACATTTGTTCTTGTTATAATTAGGCTGAGAGATTGAAAAAAAAGTCTTGGAACGCAGCTGATTTTCATTGGCAAATGGCGGCATCGCCGCCTTGATTACCTGCCTGCGCAGCAGAGCATCGCTGTCAAGGACGCGCAGCGAGGCAAAGCCGATTCCTTGACGGCGGTGATCGGCTGTGCTTCCTGCCATCCCGAAACTACGGAGGACATACGAATATGAAAACAAATAATTCTCTCAAAGAGAACCATCCCGAAGCGAAGAAGAAATTGCGTCTGCCGGATCAGTTGGAGCTGGTGATGGAGGACGGAACTGTGTATCGTGT
>CAVLAO010000171.1:0-3760 GCA_963660915.1 Bacteroides sp. CAG:927
GCTGTGGTGCATATGGACGAGAAAACGCCCCATATGCACCTTTCTTTTGTCCCGCTGACAGAGGATGGACGGCTTTGCGCCAAAGAAATCGTAGGCAACAAGAAGAAGCTGACGCAGTGGCAGGACAGATTTTGGGAGCATATGGTCAAAAAATACCCCGATTTGGAACGTGGCGAGAGCGCCAGCGAAACCGGACGCGACCATATTCCTCCACGGGTGTTCAAGCAGATGGCTCGTTTGACGAAACAGGCGGAGCGGTTGGATGCGCTGCTTTCAGACGTGAAGTTCAGCAACTACAAGGAGCGCACGGCGCAGGTCATGGCGTTTCTGGACAAGTATATTCCGGATGTTGCCGCAATGGAGACACAGATGAAGAAGTATCAGAAATGTTTTGCCACGGCGGAAGCGGAAAAAGCTGTATTAAAAGCAGAAAACGAGAGCTTGACAGATAAGTTGGAAAAAAGTCAGCAGCAGAGCACCCTCAAGAAACTGCAAGATGCCAAGCTGCAAAGTGATTACGC
Source organism: Bacteroides sp. CAG:927 (assembly GCA_963660915.1). GTDB lineage: Bacteria > Bacillota > Clostridia > Oscillospirales > Oscillospiraceae > UMGS1766. The sequence continues at coordinate 522 of CAVLAO010000171.1, forward strand.
GGCGGCGCAGGCTGTTCTTGAGCGGATTCCACCGGATATTATCCAGGCATACACACAGCGGGGCAACCGGGAAAGGAAGGTTGATCATTATATCGCACTGGAATAAGGATGAATGGAGCGGCCTTGCCGATTTGCTTGCAAATCTGATAGAAAAATACGCAGCGGTTCTGGACTTGGACAATCTTCCGGACCCGCCGTATTCTTTTGGTGCCAAAGAAATTGTAAATAATTCGGAACATTCTGAAGATAGCATTGAAAACGAAGAAACGGCATGATATAATTATCGTGTAATCGGTGTCCAAACTCGATGTAGGGAGAATAAAAGTGTCCCTGCATTGAGGTACATAAACTTGACGGAGTGAATGACATGAACGGAAAGAATAAAGATAACAATCAGTCCGAGATGATTATCTATACAACAGAAGATGGATTGGCAAAAATTGAAACGACTTTTGACGGAGATACGGTTTGGCTGTCCATTGACCAGATGGCAGAGCTGTTTCAGCGTGATAGAAGTGTGATTGGCAAGCACGTGCGAAACATTTTCAAAGAAGGAGAGCTTCAAAAGGAAGCAGTATGGGCAAAATTTGCCCATACTGCCGCCGACGGAAAAGTGTATGATGTCGATTATTATAATCTTGATGTTATCATTTCTGTCGGCTACCGAGTGAAATCTCAGCGCGGCGTGCAGTTTCGTATTTGGGCAACGGGAATTTTGAAGGAGTATATGCGAAAAGGCTTTGCTCTGGATGATGAGCGCCTGAAAAATCTGGGTGGCGGCGGATACTTCAAGGAGCTGCTGGACCGTATCCGCGATATCCGCGCTTCCGAAAAGGTGTTTTACCGTCAAGTGCTTGAAATCTACGCGACCAGTATTGACTATGACCCCAAGGCGGAAATCTCCATTCAGTTTTTCAAGAAAGTCCAAAACAAGATTCATTATGCCATTCATGGACAAACAGCGGCGGAGGTCATTTACACACGCGCCGATGCGGAGAAAGAATTTATGGGCTTGACCACCTTTGCGGGCAGTCAGCCCACGCTGAAAGAGGCGGTAGTTGCCAAGAACTATCTGAACGAGAAAGAGCTTCGTGCTATGGGGCAGCTTGTGTCCGGCTATCTGGATTTTGCGGAACGACAGGCGGAGCGGGAGCAGGCAATGACCATGCAGGACTGGTCGGAGCATCTTGATCGGATTCTGACCATGAGCGGAGAGCAACTGCTGATTGGCAACGGAAGCGTCAGCCATAAGCAGGCTATCGACAAGGCAACCGGCGAGTACAGAAAATACAAAGCCCGTACCCTCAGTGAAGTCGAGCGCGATTATCTGGATTCCATCAAGCTGTTGGAGCAGAAAACAGATAAAAAGTAAGCCGGGGTGGAGAAGACGTGATGAAAAAAGAAAAGATAAAAGTCTATATCTATACTCGCGTGTCCACCGCCATGCAGATTGACGGATACTCTCTGGATGCACAGAAATCCAGAATGAAAGCCTATGCCGAGTTCAATGACTATGAGATCGTGGGCGAATACGAGGATGCCGGAAAATCCGGCAAGTCCATTGAAGGGCGTGTAGAGTTTAACCGCATGATGGAGGATATCAAGTCTGGTAAAGACGGCGTGTCCTATGTACTTGTGTTTAAGCTCTCGCGCTTTGGCAGAAATGCGGCAGACGTCTTGTCTACCTTACAGGTCATGCAGGATTTTGGCGTCAACCTGATTTGCGTGGAGGATGGAATCGATTCTTCCAAGGATGCGGGAAAGCTGATGATTTCCGTTCTTTCGGCTGTGGCTGAAATTGAGCGTGAAAATATTCGTGTGCAGACAATGGAGGGCAGAATCCAGAAAGCCCGTGAGGGAAAATGGAATGGCGGCTTTGCGCCTTATGGCTACAGGCTGGAAAAGGGACAGCTTTTCATCAATGAGGAAGAAGCAGCGGCAATCCGCGTGATTTTTGACCAGTATGTGCATACGGATACCGGCGCAAACGGTCTTGCAAAATATCTCGCGACCCACGGGATTCAAAAAATCCAAAGGCAAAACGGAAAAAATCCCTTATTCGATGCGGCGCTGATCCGCAGAATTCTGAAAAATCCGGTATACTGCGGTAAAATCGCCTATGGCAGACGTCGGACGGAAAAGGTGCATGGCACCCGAAATGATTACCGACTGGTGGAACAGGATGATTATCTGCTGGTGGATGGTCTGCATGAGGGGATCGTTTCCGAAGAACTATGGCACGAGGCGCAGGTCAAGCTGCTGGCACAAGCGGAGAAATACGAACACGTCAACAGGGGCAAGGACACCAAAATTCATCTGCTGTCCGGTATTGTAAAATGTCCGGTCTGCGGCGTGGGAATGTATGGGAACAAAAGCATCAAACACAAGGCGGATGGCTCAAAATACAAGGATTTTTATTACTATGGCTGCAAGCACCGTACGATGACGCGCGGGCATAAATGTGACTTCAAGAAACAGATCAATGAAGAACTGCTGGACAGCGCCGTTGCGGAGGTTATCGTAAAACTGGTAAGCAATCCGAAATTCGCCGCCATGATGCAGGAAAAGATCAGCATGAAGGTGGATACCTCTGCCATTGAGCAGGAGATCGCGGCGCATGAAAAGCAGCTTCGCCAGAGTTATTCCGTAAAGGTACGGCTGATGGAGGAGATTGATTCCCTCGACCCGGACGATAAGCACTACATCAAACGCAAAGCAGACCTTGATGACCGGCTTTACAAGATGTATGATAAGATCGAGGATACAGAAAACCAGCTCGTTGCCGCCAGAGCCAAGAAGATGGCGATTGAGGCGGAAAAGCTGACAGGCGACAACATCTACAAGGTGCTGATTTACTTTGATAAGCTCTATTCCGTCATGGACGATCAGGAAAAGCGGCAGCTCATGGAATCGCTGCTTTCCGAAGTCCAGATCTATGAGGAACGGCAGCCTAATGGTCAGTGGCTCAAGTCCATCAAATTCAGGCTCCCAATCATTGCGGAAGATATGAGTTTGAGTTTGGACGATGATGCACATATTGAGACGGTGGTACGGTTTGAGAGGAGGGAAAATACCCTTGGTGAAGAAAAAGAATGAGATCACCATCCGTTCCAGCGCGGCGGAGTATCTGACCTATGTCGCCTCTGTGGGCGACCAGCAGGACAGCGTCGAAATGCGCTATGAGGACGAGAACATATGGCTCACCCAGAAGATGATGGCCACGCTGTATGATGTGGATG
>CAVLAO010000172.1:0-3731 GCA_963660915.1 Bacteroides sp. CAG:927
ATTTTTGCAATCGTCACACTGAATGAAAACGGCGTTTCTGTCAGGGGGGTAGACGGCCACTTTGTTCCGCCTTCTCCCGAAAAGACCGGAATCACCGTGCCACTGACCCCTTCTGTTGCATCATGGTCTTTTGCATGGAGCGAATTTGAAACGCTTCACGGTGACGTATAACAACAAAAATACAGCCTCCGGGTTTTCAGTTTTTTGAACTCGGAGACTGTATTTTTTATTTCATCGTGCGGTTGTAGCTTTGAATTGCGTAGGTCAAGGCATCCTGTGGAGTTGCGGTATCGTTATATGCCGTGTTGACTGCCATGCCCAAAATGCTCAGGAATCTGCGCTCATCAAAACAATTTGCTTTCTGCGGAGGGATTCGATTGATTTTAGATTGTGCAATGCACTTGTGGGAAAGTCCAAGCCACGGATAAGTATCGAGGACTTCATAGTTGCTGTATGTCTTTTCACAGGGCGAAACGCTGCCAAGAAGGGTCATGGCTGTCATAATTTCCTCGCTGCAAAGCCATTTTACAAAGTCAAAAGCTTCCTGCTTGTTTTTGCTGTTTTTGGACACGCCGATACAGCCGCCGCCCAGAAGTGCATTTTGCCCCGGAAGATAGGTATATCCGATTTTATTGATGATGGCCGAATCGCTGTCCATCATTTCCGAAGCGTAGTTGCTGAAAATGATCGTCATTGCCGTATCGCCCGTGGCAAACTCACGCGCGGTTTCTCTCCACCAGCTGTTGTACCGCTTCGGAGAATATGCTTTCGCTTCGATGAGTTCCTTCATAGATTGAAGCGCGATATCTGTATCCAGAAGCAGATTTCCATTTGCGTCGAACAAATCATGCGAATGACTGAAATATCGTGTCAGATACTCCGTCGCCGCAACGCCGCTGTTTCCCAGCGTCAGCGTCGTTCCATACGTCGTGGGGGAATGTTCGTTGAAGCGTTTCGTGAAGAACTTTGCGATTCGATTAAAGCTTGCAAAATCCTGCGGCGGCGCAAGCTCTTCCTTATATCGTTCTTTATAGAGACGCTGGAGGACGGTGTTCTCGAACAAATCTTTGCGATAGAACAGCAATTGCGCACTCGGCGTTTCTGGAAAGGCATAAGCGACGCCATTCACGCTCGTGTACTGCGGAACAAGACCGGGGATGAACGGCTTGAATAGCTGCTCTGTACTGGAAGAGGTCAGTTCACTTAAAGGTGCAAAAATGCGCTCGCCAAACCACGAAAGCCATGTATGATCCAAGCGGATCACATCATACGCGTCCATATTTCCGAGGTCGCTGAGAATTTCATGGATGCCATCATACGAACAAATGGCGACCTTTATTTCAATTCCAGTTGCATCTGTGTAAATGCGTGCCATGTTCTCCATGATTCGCGCCGTCGGGCTGTCCAGTGTCAAAATCGTCAGCCGTTTACAGGTCGAGCCCGGAATTTTGGAGATCCAGTTGCGGATTCCATCATTATGCAGAATGATCGGCTGAACCTCAGACAGCTTGTTTTCTTTTCGCTTGATGAGTTGTTCCGCAGCGCAGCGTCCCATCAAACGATAGTTCAACTCGTATTTTTTACATCCCACCGACGGAATCGTAAAAAGCGGTGAAAGCGTATAAATTGGAGAACGAAGGTTGGGATAGAAGGTCTTGCTGATGTTGCTGAAACTCTCCGCCAGATGGTAATTCGTCAGAACAACGGCGTCGACAGGTTCAAGGTCGTTCAACACCTGCAAAAAGTGGGTGTAACAGTGCTGAGAGTCGGTCTGGATATGATGCAGGATGCGGTTTTTTGCTTTTAACGCCGCTGAAAATGCAGTGTAAAACTCATTCTGGCAGGAATAATCCAGCGTTTCGGTGATCAGAAGGACACGGCTGCACTTTTTGGAGATGAGCTTTTTTGCCATCTCCTGACCGACCTTGGAATAATCGAATCCCACATAAAAGGGCGAATCAAAGGGATTGCGCTCTACAAAAACGACATTCTGACTTGGGATGCCGATCTCTTTATAGATATTTCGACTGTCCTTTGTGCAGGACGAAAAAGTGGCGATGCCGGCGGTCATTTCAGAGCGGATGGTCTGAAGCTGCACTTCCTCTTCCGCCAGCAAATCGTTTGAAAAATAGAGTCGGACAGAATAGCCGCAGGATTCGGCATAATTTTTAAAGCTCAAAAAGAAGTCGGTGTATCTCCGGTCGTGCATGTTGGGCAGAATGACCGCCAGCAGCTTTGACGACCCCTGCCGGAGCGTTTTGGCTCGCTGATTCATAGTGTAGCCCAATTTTGCACATGCCTGTTCGACCAGAAAAATTTTATCGCTGCTGACATTGCCGCGTCCGTTCAGAACGTTCGAGACAGTGCCCTGCGCAACGCCTGCCTCCTTGGCAATATCTTTAATGGTGGGCATAGCGTGTTTCCCTCCTCATCAGATACTTTCCTTACACTTATAGTATAATGGAGCATCCGGCAAAAAGCCATTGAACTTTTTCACAATATTCAAGGAAGAACTTCTATGTTTTGCTATATTGACACGTTTCAAAATGCGTGTCATACTAAAATCAAGGAGGCTATCGCCATGAATAATACGTTACATCTTTACAATCATGACCGCGTTCAGGTCGCTGCACACCGGGGCGTTGCTGGTGTGAACATTCCCTGCAACACGATCCCGGCGTTTGACATTGCACTGCGCGGCGGTGCGGCGATTCTGGAAATGGACTTGTTCAAGAGCCGTGACGGTGAAATTTTCATCTTCCATACCGGAAAAGAACCGTTCCAGCTTGACCGTCACATCGACCTGACCCGGATGACCTCGGAGGAGATCCGCAAGCTGCGTCTCATCAATGTGGACTTCAACGAGACGGAGCATGGTCTGAATACGTTCGATGAAGTGCTGGAACACATGAAAAACCGCTGCATCCTGAATCTGGACCGCTGCGGCGCATTTATTCCGGACGTCATCAAGCAGGTCGAGCGGCACGGCATGAAGGAGCAGATCCTGCTCAAAAATGCACCCACCAAGGAAGTTTTGAAGACCATTGAAGAAGTTGCCCCGGATTACATGTTCATGCCGATCTATATGGAGAACGATACCGCCAGCGAGCTGATCGAGTCCATGAACATCAACTACATGGGTGCAGAGCTTGTGTTCTCGACCGAGAACGCTCAGGTGATCCGACCGGAATACATCGAAGCGATGCACAAAAAAGGACGGACTCTGTGGGGAAATGCTGTCCTTTACAATTATAAGGTCCCTCTTTCTGCCGGACACACCGACGATATTTCCATGATGAAAGATCCTGCTCTGGGCTGGGGCTGGCTGGTCGAGCATGGCTTCGACATCATCCAGTCGGACTGGACCTATCAGTGCTGCCAATATCTGAAAGACAGCGGTGTGAACCGCTGAGACTTCGCTTTTGAAAACCAGCAGCCGGAGATTCCTTCCTTGCATCATGTGTTTTTGATCTCGATAGACAGTCGTAAAAACAAAGGGAGATTTGAAAAATGAACAGACCAGTATTAGTTGTCATGGCTGCAGGTATGGGCAGCCGATATGGAGGAATGAAGCAGATCGACCCCGTCGGCCCGAATGGGGAAGTCATCATTGACTATTCACTCTATGACGCATATCGTGCAGGTTTCCGGACCGTCCATTTTTGTTATTAAGCATGAAATTGAAGAAGCGTTCCATGCCGCAATTGGTGACCGCATTTCCAAAGTCATGG
>CAVLAO010000173.1:0-3638 GCA_963660915.1 Bacteroides sp. CAG:927
TCGCTCATCTGTGCGGCATATTGTAGCCGCTCAATCGCTGTTTGTTCTTTGTCTGTCACCGTATCACTCCCTCCTGTCAAATCACCCATGTGAGAAATCGTGCCAGAATTCCACCGGAAAGACCTATCGCAAGACCGCAGATCACAAAGAACACATCAGTGCTTGCCCTTCGTCTCTTTTCTAACCTACGAACCAGTGCCAGAAGCACTCCGCACTCCGCCATTCCTAACCATGTACAGATCACGCCGTAGAATGATTCGCTCACCGTATCACTCCCTTCATCTAACGTTCCGACAGCCATCAATCCGCCCGTTCGATTTTTTGCAATTTGCCGCGCGTCGGTTTCCTCTTCGTCGAAAATTCTCTTGCACCGTCGCTTGTGCAATGTCGGCGCTGTACTTTGGGCGGGCGTAGCCGTCAAACTCTCCCGTGTAGCCACGCTTCAACTCTTCGTAGATAGCGGCGGAGCTCCTTTTTAGACGGGCGGCAATGTCAACAACGCGTTCACCTTCCGCATACATCCTTTCGATTTCGCGGCGCTGTTCTAGCGTCAGATAACTGTATCCGTTCAATGTTTTAACCCTCCTTCCGTCTGCCTTCGGATAAAAAAATAATGCAGAAAAACCGTATTGGTTTCTTCTGCATTTAATAATGCTCTCTACAGTGAAACAAAAACTATTGACATCATCTCATCTCTGTAGTATCATAGCCATTGCACGTTAATCTGTCATTGACGGTGTTGGATGCGCGAGTGGTGGAATTGGTAGACTCGCTGGCTTCAGGTGCCAGTGCTCGTTCGGGCGTGCGGGTTCGACTCCCGCCTCGCGCACCATATAGGAAAGGACATCAATTTTGATACGTTAAGTATCTGAATCGGTGTCTTTTTTTATTTTTATGGAATTTTTGATACTTAATCTGATATGCGAACTATGATTGTTCGTATTCTGAAATCAGAGGTCTGCTGTTTTAATATCCACAGACTGTGGATATTATTAAAAAAATAAAAGTATTTTTACTTGACAGATAGGAAAGATTATAGTAGAATCATCACTGTTGTAAAGCTGTCTCGCTTTACGAAGCATTCGATTGGAGGCGGATTTCATGAATGATAAAGCATTTCATATGACGATGCTGTTTGATTTCTATGGAGATCTGCTGACAGAACGTCAGAAAGAGTTTTTTGATCTTTACTACAACGAAGATCTCTCTCTGGCGGAAATTGCAGAAAATGCCGGTATTACTCGACAAGGCGTGCGGGATGTTCTGGTGCGCTCCGAAGCCTATCTGAGTGAGATAGAAGAAAAGACCGGTCTTATCGCACGATTTCTGGAAATCAAAAAAATCAGCTCTGAAATTGAGTCAGCCGCTGATTCCATTCTTTCTCTGAATGATGATCGTTACAACAATGTAGAGTTATTCGAGTTGGCGCAAAAAATTAAGCAATGCGCCGTCCAGCTAAAGGAGTAATCTATGGCCTTTGAAGGATTGACTGAAAAACTGACAAATGCCTTTAATCGGCTGCGCGGAAAAGGCCGATTGACTGAAGCAGATGTGCGCGAGGCGATGCGTGAAGTTCGTTTGGCTCTGCTGGAAGCAGATGTCAGCTTTAAAGTTGTCAAAGACTTTGTCAACAAGGTAACAGAACGCGCTGTCGGTGCCGATGTTCTTAAGGCACTCTCCCCTGCTCAGATGGTTGTAAAGATCGTCAACGAAGAATTAACCGAGTTGATGGGCGGCAAAGCAGAAAGCATTATCACTGCACCGAAAGGCCCCACTGTAATCATGATGGTTGGTTTGCAAGGTGCTGGTAAAACCACAAATGCCGCGAAACTGGCTGGACATTTTAAGCGTAGTGGTCGTCGTCCTTTGCTAGTCGCCTGTGATGTGTATCGTCCTGCCGCAATTAAGCAGTTGGAAGTTGTCGGAGCACAAGTCGGTGTTCCGGTGTTTCAGCAGGGTCAGGGTGATCCCGTTGAAATTGCGCAAGCTGCAGTTGATCACGCTCGCAAGCACGGAAACGACCTTGTCTTTCTCGACACAGCAGGCCGCCTTCATGTAGATGATGCCCTGATGGATGAGCTGAAGCGGATCAAGGCAGCAGTAAATCCCAATGAGATCATGTTGGTCGTCGACGCCATGATCGGTCAGGATGCCGTAAATGCAGCCGTCGCCTTTGATGAGGCGTTGGATTTAACCGGTGTGATGCTGACCAAGCTCGATGGTGACGCCCGCGGCGGTGCAGCGCTTTCCATTCGGGCAACCACGGGAAAACCGATCAAGTTCGCAGGCATTGGTGAAAAACTGGATCAAATCGAGGTTTTCCATCCGGATCGCATGGCCAGCCGTATTCTCGGTATGGGTGATATGCTCTCGCTGATTGAGAAGGCAGAAGCAAGCTTTGATGAAGCGGAAACTGCGAAGCTACAGGAAAAGCTGAAAAAGAACTCCTTTACTCTTGCGGATTACTATGATCAGCTGAAGCAGCTGCGCAAGATGGGATCCTTGTCTGAGATCATGGGTATGCTTCCCGGTATGAAAGGCAAGATTGATGAAACTCAGCTCGATGACAGCATCTTAACCCATACAGAAGCCATTATTCAGTCAATGACTGTAAAGGAACGGGAAAATCCAAGCATATTGAATGCAAGCCGCAAGAAACGCATCGCCGCCGGCAGTGGTTTAACTGTTCAGCAGGTCAATCAGGTACTGAAACAATTTGAAATGATGCAGTCCCTAACAAAGCAGGTCTCTGGCGGAAAAGTGCCAAAGGCTATGCGCAATATGATGGGCAGCGGAATGCCTGATATGAGTGGTTTGCGCGGTGCATTTGGTGGAGGCGGACATTCCAGAGGCCGGCAAAAGCCAAACAAAAAGCGCAAGAAAAAACGTTGATTTGTGCGTGAGTGCATTTCAAATATAGTCAAACAATCTTTGGAGGTGAATGATACATGGTTAAAATCAGACTGCGCCGTATGGGCGCCAAGAAGGCTCCTTTCTATCGTATCGTTGTGGCGGATTCTCGCTATCCCCGTGACGGCCGTTTTATCGAGGAAATCGGCACTTACAATCCCCTGACTGAGCCCGCTGAGATCAAGGTAGACGCTGACCGTGCCCAGGCTTGGATTAAGACCGGTGCTCAGCCCACCGAGACCGTTAAGGGTCTGCTGAAAAAAGCCGGCGTCCTGTAAGGAATCGAGGCTCGACACGTTATGAAAGAACTTCTGACCTATATCGCACAGAATCTTGTCGAACACCCTGACGCAGTCAGCGTGAATGAGATTAACTGCGATGGCGAGCTTGTCCTTGAACTGCGTGTGGCTCCGGAGGATATGGGCAAGGTAATCGGTCGTCAAGGCCGCATTGCAAAGGAAATTCGTACCGTTGTGCGTTCCTATGCCCAGCGTAAAAATACTAGAGTCACCGTTGACATCGTTGACTGATGGACTTGTAAACCGGGATGTCGTGTAACGGCAGCCCGGTTTGCGTTTTTTAGAACTGATAAAGGAGAGAATGAGGATGTCTGCAAACAAAGAATTTCTCGAAGCCGGTAAAATTATCAACACCTTTGGCGTACGAGGCGAACTGAAAGTTCAGCCTTGGAGCGACACGGTAGACTTTCTCAAACAATTCGACACCAT
>CAVLAO010000174.1:0-2361 GCA_963660915.1 Bacteroides sp. CAG:927
CGTCTGTGGTAATCTATGTGGTCAAAAACGCTTCCCGCCCGGTTTTCGGTGAAGGTTCACCGGTGCTGGACAGGAAGCGTTTTGCGTTTCAGACCGTCTGCATTGTAACTCCGAGTAGGCAGTTATGCAAGTTGTTTCTGCGAGGGCGGCAGTTCAGCAACTGCGGCGCTATAGACAAAGAATAGGCGGGAAGATAGGCAGAGGTACTTTTCTTGCTCCCTGAGTATAAATCCCTTAATACAGGCATAATAGTAAGGGATTTATGGCACAGCCCATTGACTATTCCCTTATTTTATATTATCATTTAAGGGAAAACGAATGGAGGTGAGGGAATGAGAACCTTCAATTACTCCGCAATCAAGGAGCAGAAGTGGGACTCGGATGTTCTTGGCCTGATTGCGGCCATATACAAGGAAGTCGGCAAGCAGGAACTGTATTTGAAGCAGCGCCCGGAGGAACTCGAAAAGCTCGTGGAGATTGCCAAGATACAGAGCACTGAGGCATCGAATGCCATTGAGGGCATCGTTACCACGAGCACCCGAATCCGGCAGCTCGTCGAGGAGAAAACCACGCCGAGGAACCGAGATGAGCAGGAAATCGCCGGATACCGCGACGTGCTGAGTATCATTCACGAGAGCTTTGACGCGATTCCAATTACGCAGAACTATATCCTGCAGCTTCACAAAATCCTGTACAGCCACATGAACAACCCGCTTGCGGGCCGCACAAAAAGCGTGCAGAATTATATCACTGCCACCTACCCGGACGGTCATGTGGAAACGCTGTTCACGCCGCTTGCTCCTTACGAAACGCCGGAAGCGCTGGACAGGATCTGCGAGGAATACAACCGTGTGATCGGGAATATGGAACTGGAGCCGTTGATTGCAATCCCGGTTTTCATCCATGACTTCCTGTGCATTCATCCGTTTAATGACGGCAACGGAAGAATGAGCAGATTGCTCACAACGCTACTCCTGTATCGGAGCGGATTTTATGTCGGCAAGTATATCTCCCTTGAAGCCAAAATCTCCAAAAACAAGGATCTGTACTACGATGCGCTTGCACAGGCGCAAACCGGCTGGCACGAAGGCACCGAAGATGTAGTGCCTTTCATTAAGTACCTGCTTGGGACGATTCTTGCGGCGTATAAGGACTTTGAGGATCGCGTGGCGCTTGTAGAAACTAAGCTGCCTGCACTGGAAATGGTGCGCAGAGCAAGCAAGAATAGAATCGGGCGGTTCAGCAAGCAGGACATCCGGGAGCTTTGCCCGACACTCAGTGACAGTTCCATTGAGGGTGCTTTACGGAAGCTGATTGCAGCCGGAGAACTGAAAAAAGAAGGAAAAGGGAAAAATACCTGTTACTTCAGACTGAATTAAATTTCCGTCAAATTAGAGGGCCGCACCTGTTCATACGAGCAGGTGCGGCTCTTTTAGTCGCTTTATAGAAGTTGGCGCACAGTTCAAGGGTTGAACTGCTATAAACAAGGAATATACCCAAAGTCTCCTGCCGAAACGTACACTCGCCTTAGCCAAAGAAATACTGCTTCATATCTGAGACACTGCCATCTTTATCACAGAACCATTCGTAATCAGCGAGACAGTTCTGGCAGTGAGCAATTACATCAAATCCACCAGGTGAATGCCAGTTGTCAGCAATGCTCATGATTTCCAATGGCTTTCCGCAGGCTGGGCAAGGTCTGATTTTCCTTGCCTTACGAGTGGTACGCGCTCTCTGCTCTGTCTCAAGTGCACCTAAAAGGCCATGCCAAAGATTTGGATTCATTTCATGCTCTGCATAGTCTTCAAGGTGCCGCCTGATATCATCGGCAGCCAGTACGAGAAACTTATCATCCAGAAGCTGAATGTGACGCTTGATATAATCGGAAACCACCACAGGCATACAAGTGTTTCTGCCCATCGCATACCGCATTGCCGACAGCAGGATCAAGCGAAAGTCAGAGTCGCAGATCGGTGCGAGCAGGTCCTGAGGGAACAGCAGAAATTTCTTGCCATTATTCATGCATACGCGCAGCGGCCGCTGTTCCTCCGTTACCAGATTCAATAGGCTGTTAGCTTGATCTTTCAGCTCATCAATGGTGATTGATTCGTAGCCCTGAAACGGGATTGCTTCATAATTCATCATTTGACCTCCAATCAGTTTGTCCTCACGATGAGGTGTTGGCATTGTAGCTCTGACTGCCCGGAGGTTCAACCGTTTCTTTTTAGGTGCGAAAAGAAATTTAATAGAGTCGGAATTCGTGCGGATTTATCATTTTCTTGCCTTTTCTGACCGAATGTGCTATCAAAACAATGGCGCTGTCAGGCGTTGAAATATGCCCTGGTAGTGCGGCTGTAATAG
>CAVLAO010000174.1:2371-3616 GCA_963660915.1 Bacteroides sp. CAG:927
CGAATGCTCTGCCAGGTGGCAGAGCATTTTATATATCGGCACGGAGGAGAGACTTTATGGCGGTTAGTTATAAAAAACTCTGGAAGTTACTCATCGATAAGGACATGAAGAAAAAAGACCTGTGTGAAAAGGCAGGTATCAGCCCAGCCTCCGTCACCAAAATGGGACGGAATGGGCATGTCACTACAGAAATACTCGTAAAGATTTGCGCAGCGCTGGATTGCCGGATAGAGGATATCGTGGAGATTGTGCCAAATGAGAATTTAGGGTAATTGGTTTGATTTTATAAACAGAGAAGACAATTAGGGGCGTTAAGCAAAATGAAGAGTATATATTTATGGAATGTTTATTTTATTGATTCCTCAACATTACTTCAATAAGGAGGTGGTGATAAATGATAAATAGAGAGATCCCCTTTCGCCCAAGATTAGAAGGTGAATTCAGGGTTCGTTTTTATAATGCAGCATCTGAGATTACCGAAAAAACTCCAACGCTTACTATTGCAAGAATAGCTGAACGAGAGATCGAGTGGGTTGAAAAGGATTGCCAATATAACATTGAACAGCGCAAAAAGTATCGTGCCGTTTGGTTTCTGTTTCGAGATTTAATCCGTGCTTCTTGGAAGGCGTGCTATAGAAATGGCGTTATATATATGAGTCTGCCGACTCTCAATGGAACTGATATGCATGACACGACCTCTCCGGAGGTTAAAGCATTGCTTCGAAGTTGGATGAGCGAAAGCCGCCACGAGAGACTTGTAAGCTATACCGATTTTATTAGCCGAATGGAAAATCCAGGAACAAATAAGCGGAGTATAGCAGCGCTTATCGCTGATGGCGACGAACTGGAGGAAAGAATAAAGCGTGTACATACTGGAGAAATAGCAATTGAGGCGGTTGTCCAACCATATCTACAGTTGGTACGCGAAAATGACAGAGATGTGTTTACAGGGCTCAAAACATCGGAGATATGGCGTTACTTTCGGTTGACATGGTCAACCCCTGTTGAAACAACACCTGGAAGAACTATGCAGTATTTGATTAGAGAAGCCTGTGTTGTGGACAAGGTCATCGAGTTGCCCGCCCAGCGGTTTCAGCAGTTCAGCCGTGCTCTGCTGGCAGATTATGATTTTATCGCAGAAAACAAAAATGCTATCCGGCACGATGATGACGCCAGGCATTGCCTGATCATCCTCGATGCGGACGGAACAGACGGCTTCCTCGTTGACCCGCAGGGGTATAACTA
>CAVLAO010000175.1:0-3607 GCA_963660915.1 Bacteroides sp. CAG:927
CAGGTGCAGAAGTAAATGCAAACGGATAGCTGAGTGCAGTTATTGCATTATCTGCCGTTCCGTAGATACTGCCCCATGCCGAACCAACATTGATACCGCCAGTGTTCCGCAGATAGGTGCAGATTGCCAGACCAGAGTTAAATTTGACGTATTTCCAACCACCAGAAGTGCCAGATGCAACAACAGGGTCTAGTGCAGTCTCGCCAAGATAATATCCGGAGGCGGCGATCGAGTCTGCCGTCATAGATGCCGCTGTAATGTCCTGCTTGACGTTAAGATCCCACTCTACATTCAGCACGTCGTCCTTTTCTGCATAGCTACCAAAGGATCCACCATTCCCGCCCGGCCGCAGATTGAATGAGACGTGGTCGCTCGGAATTGTAACCGTATACGTCGCGCTGTTGCCCATGGTGTCCTGCAGCGTGATAGTGGCTACATACGAGGCCGCATACGATACGCCGCCATCGCCGATAATTTTTCCGACACCGCTCTCAAGTGCTACGCTGCTTGTGCTGCTGCCGCCCGTCTTTTGATACTGCACTGTCAATGTAAATGTGTTGTTGCCACCAACACTGGAATAATTGGCCGTAGCCTTCGCGTAGATATACTGGCCGGTATCGTCTGCCGTTCCGGTGTCGTCGCAGCGGAACAGCTGCACATCGCTCAGTGTTGGCTTGACGTAATCCAAGACTTCTATCGTTTTGGAGACTACGTTTGACGATCTGTTTCGGCTATCTACTGCCTGCGCTGATATCGTGACGGTTCCGGAGGATACCAGCAATGCTGACTCAAACGTGAGCGTAGACTTTTTCGAGCCCAGGCCGGTGACGCTGTACCAGACAGAAGAAATGGTTGAGCCCTGCACGCCGGAAGCGCTCGCTACGGCCCGCACCTTCGTCATTCCCTTGACGTACAGACCCCAGCCGCTGACGATCTCGTTGTCGTTCACCGGTGTGATCGTGATGTCCGACAATGTAGGAACCAGGCTGCTTGGGACGCTGCAATAAAGCGTTATGTCCTTTGTTCCAATCTGTGTGCCGCCGGAGTAAGTCACACAGCGGAGTGTGCCCGTACCGGAAGTGGTAGTCGTAGTGTATTTTGCAAGGTTGATATCCGGTGTCCAGCCCACAGAAGTGGCTGCTGTCTTTTCGACCACAGTTCCGGACTCACTTCCGTAATACCATCGAATGGTATGAGTAAATCCGCTGGCGGCCGGAATGATCGTTATGGTTCCGGTCTGGCCCAGCGTGAATGCAGGAGCGCTAATGGACGATGCACGCGGAATATTCGTCAGCGTAATTGTCCCGCCTACATCTCCGCTTCCTCGGCTGCTACTGATGGTAGCGCTGCAGGCCACGCTGCCGCTGCCGTCTGAATTGTGCTCGATGGTAAAGGAGCCATTGCCTATGGTTACAGGATCATGCACAACAGTAGAAGGCACTTTGCAACATAAATTGCTTGACACGAAATATGTTAACACTTATAATTTAAGCAATAATGTGTTTTTATGCCATTTTCTATTTTGTTCGGTTTAATTTCCGCAATTACAGAAAATCAGGCAGTTTTGCATTTTTTATTGGAAGGTAGTGTCGTTTAATGTCAAAAGTATATAAACTAACCGCTGCGCGGTTGAAAGAACTTCAGGACGAAATGGTATGGATGAAAACCGTCCGTGAAAAGGAAGTAGCCGACCTGATCAAAGAGGCACGTTCCTTTGGTGACCTGTCAGAAAACAGTGAATACGATGAAGCGAAAAATGAGCAAGGCAAATTGTATTCCCGCATGGCTGAGGTGGAAGACATTTTAGCCAACTATGAGTTGATTGACGAAAATGAGTTCGACTCCGCTACGATCCACCCCGGTTGCGTGGTAAAGGTCTCCTCTACTGAAATGAACTGTGAGTTGGAATATAAAATTGTCGGTTCCCAGGAAGCAGATCCTATGAACGGACGTATTTCCGAAGAATCTCCTTTCGGTCACGCCTTGATGGGGAAACGTGTTGGTGATGAAATTGTAGTGGAAGCCCCCGCGGGCATGATGCACTATACCGTGCAGTCCATCGCTAAAGTATGAATTATTGATAAGGAGTCTTTTTCATGGCTGAAAAGCAGTCGAATGGCAATCAGAAGATTTCTGAACAGCAGGTTCGCAGAGAAAAACTGGTCCTGCTTCAGGATGCAGGCCGCAATCCTTTTGAACAGACAAAGTTTGATGTAACCCATTTTTCTGTAGATATCACAGAACATTTTGAAGAAATGGACGGCAAAGTAGTTTCCATTGCCGGTCGCCTTATGAGCAAGCGCGGAATGGGCAAAGTCTCTTTTTGTGATCTTCAGGACAAATCCGGTCGCGTTCAGCTATATGTACGCCGCGATTTAATCGGTGAAGGGGAGTACTCTTGGTTTAAAAAATGTGACACCGGCGATGTTGTTGGTGTCGTGGGTGAGGTATTTAAAACCGAAAAAGGACAGATTTCGGTTCGCGCCAGCAAAGTCGTCCTTCTGGCGAAATCTCTTCAACCGCTTCCCGAGAAATTCCATGGATTGACGGATCGCGAGACTCGCTATCGTCAGCGTTATGTCGATCTAATTGTCAATCCCGATGTCAAGGACACCTTTGTTAAACGAAGCAAAATCATGCGTGAACTGCGCAGCTACTTGGATGGCAAGGGATTTTTAGAGGTTGATACGCCCATTTTGACACCCTTTGAAATTGGTGCTTCTGCTCGCCCGTTTATCACCCATCACAATACGTTGGACATGGATATGGTGTTGCGTATTGAAACGGAGCTTTATCTAAAGCGATTGATCGTCGGTGGCATGGATCGCGTCTATGAGGTCGGACGCATCTTCCGCAACGAAGGTATGGACACCAAACACAATCCTGAGTTTACTACAATCGAACTCTATCAAGCTTATACAGACTACCACGGGATGATGGATTTGGTAGAAGAAATGATGAAGACAGTTTCTCAGAACGTTTGCGGCAGCATGGTCATTCCCTATCAAGGCAACGAGATTGATTTAGGTCACTGGGAACGCCTCACCATGGTAGAAGCCGTTAAAAAGTATTCTGGCGTAGATTTCTCTGAAATCTCTTCGGATGAAGAGGCTGTCGCTGTTGCGAAAGAGCATCACGTTGATTTGCCTGAAGTGCCTACTAAGGGAGCAATTCTTGCTGAATTCTTTGACGCCTTTGTGGAAGAAAATTTAATTCAGCCCACCTTTATCTACGACTACCCTGTAGAGATCAGTCCCTTGGCAAAGCGGAAACCGGATGATCCTGCTTTCACTGAACGGTTTGAGTATTTCATCAATGCCACAGAGTTCGGCAATGCCTTTAGTGAGTTGAATGACCCGATCGACCAAAAGGAACGCTTTGAGCGTCAGGTTGCAGAACGCAAAGCGATTGATCCAGACTGCAAAGCACAGGTCGACTACGACTACGTCAACGCATTAGAGTATGGTATGCCTCCTACCGGTGGTCTTGGTTTTGGTGTAGATCGACTTGTCATGCTATTGACGGATTCCGCTTCTATCCGTGATGTACTTTTGTTCCCGACGATGAAGAGTTTAGATAAGTAATGGTGCGAAAAGTCCAGTAAAAT
>CAVLAO010000176.1:0-449 GCA_963660915.1 Bacteroides sp. CAG:927
GTTGGAGCAAATGCCTGATATACTGTTTCAACATACCAATCTTTTTCATCCCATAAATCGATTGTAAATTCATACATACCTGTTTCCCGATTCCGGAGGATACCATGGAAGAAATATTTTCTTCCATGATATCTAGCAGCTACTTCCTCATATGTAACATGCGTCAAAAAGTCGTTTACATTACCGCCTTTCATTTTTTGACCCCCTTAAAGAACCGCTGGTACTTGCTCCTTTCAGCATCAGTCAAGAGACGGGCTTCCCGATCTTCAAAATTATCACGTTGATATTCGTGCATATGGAGTACGGGCATATGATTCCCTGTTAGCTTTGGTTCAGGGTGATAGGCAATTTCACGAATTAAATAATGATCACTATCAAATTCGCGGAGCATACGAAATTTCCCATCTGGATGAAGCTGAATATAAGCACAGCTGGAATGTGCTTCAACT
>CAVLAO010000176.1:459-1157 GCA_963660915.1 Bacteroides sp. CAG:927
ATCCAGGCAACCCTTGAAGCACCTTAATCCCATCAATATACCCAACCGTTTTATACGTATATGGCACGTTATTCCCATGCGCATATGTTCCACGTCCACCCATGTTAACGTACCCCCTTTCGAGAAGTCAAATAATCGACAACAATAACATTTCCCCGCATTTCTTGAAAAGGTGTGCCGAAGCAGATAATCGCTTCTGGCTTGATGCGTTCAAGCATCGCATCATAACCATGCATGAAGTTGTTACGATTTCTTTTACAGCCAATCATCCCTACTGCCACACAGCTATTTTCCGCAATACCATCGAAGCAAAAAGCATAACTTGGATAGTTGCTCCAACTAACGGTTGGAATAACCGTCATGCCACGTTCTTGCCACCATGCTCCACACCATCTGCTTTTTCCAATGGATTCAATTTGCCGCCACATTGGCATGTCCGCATAGAGGGAATAATCAGGTGTTAACATAAAACGATACTGAGAAAACTTTGCCCAGCTTCTTTCAGGATTTCGATAAATAGCTTCAAAGCGGTAATCGTCAACAAAGAAGTGAACACCTTTTTCTGTGTTCAATTTATCGTTAACCCTTGTATCAGAACATGCAATCAGCTGAACATCCCCATCGGGAACCAATGCCTTTCGAATCTCTGGAATATTCCAGCGACCGCTGCAGTTACAGCTGTTCCTTAGGAACAATGG
>CAVLAO010000176.1:1167-1994 GCA_963660915.1 Bacteroides sp. CAG:927
ACAATGGATTTTGTCTCATTTGAGAACTCGTCATCTTACATCCTTTCTGTCCGTATGGACAACCCAAAATGAAAAAAATACGATTGCCTTGACGGAAAGGATATGCTATACTGCTCTTGTCTGGGGAGATGTATAGGCATATCCTCTCTGAGAGCGCACGAAACAACTATTGGCGTAGTTTTTCGTGCGCTCCCTTCATTAAGGTGGATGGAAAAACATACAAATCACCTCGATTTCTTGACGTTTTATCGGCGTAGCGCCCGCAATTGCACGTTTGCAGCTGCCTCTGATACACCACACTTTTCCTGTACTTCTGTGCTTGTAAGCCCCTTTATCAGGTATGAAGAGGCTAACAGTTCGCCACCAAATGCATCTGCTTGCCATTCGGGATCTTCGTAGGCCTTCAGCTTTTCATTGGGTTCAAGGCGACATAAAGCAATGCTATCCTCATCATGGAGGAGCAAGTGTCCGATCTCATGGGCTATCGTAAGGCGATCCCGTCCGCTTCCATCAATTGCATTCAAGTAGACATCTTCTCGAATGCGAATCAGATTTTTACTGGGATATGTTTCTCCATGCTTGTTGCCCATTTCTTCTTTAGGCACAATTTCAAGCTGAAATTCCGGAAGCAAAATAGGCAAGATATTTTCCAGAAATCGTACAATAGGAAAATACAGCGTATATTCCATGTCCGTTCCCCGGCGTATTGTTCTAACGAGCTGGCGAATATCATTTCGAGAAAGACCCTGCGCTTTATATAAGGTCATTTATCGCGATCCTCCTCAAGTATTTTTTTGATGTTTGCCAACTGTTCTTCATCAAACGCC
>CAVLAO010000176.1:2004-3604 GCA_963660915.1 Bacteroides sp. CAG:927
ACCATGAAAATCCATTTCCAGTGTGTTCTCAGTCTCAGCAACAGCAGCAGTAAATTCTGCCTGCTGTTGCTCATTCAAGTGATAAAGAGAACAGATGCGCATGTTCCACGCAGGGGGCATGCGTTTTTTTCCATTTTCTACTGCTGAAAGGAACGAAACGGTGACATCCAGTTTGTCAGCCATGTTCTTTAGAATTTCGCCATTGTCAATGCGTAGTTTTCGAAGAAACTTTCCTAGGCTTGTTAACATTGTGAGTCCCTCCTTAACGCTATATCAGTGCAGCTTTCTCCACCGACATGCACATTATAAACCGTTTGAATGAGTCTGTCAACCTCTTGGTTGAACTTGTTTCAAAAAATATACTCCCGTATTGATTGATGCAGAATATGGCAATTCATTTTCAGTTCTCACGCTCAACTGTTCTTTTTTGAGCGGCAGGATCAGGCAAACAGAACCCTCGTTGCGCCGAGCATGCTCCATTGTGTGTTTCGTGCCGCCTTTCTTACCACCAAACCAGGCACGAAGGAGACCCGCCTGTGCTACGAGATAGCGATTTTTGCCGAAAAGACAGTCCTTATTCTTCCGGATACACCAGCTTCTCTTTCGTCCACCCCTCCAGCACACGGCAGTAGGCGGCGGCTTCCCGCTTGGCGTCCGGCAGATCATGCTCCAGGTAATTGCCGCATTCCCGCTTTTTTGCCCCGGGGATTTCCCCTTCGAAGTCTGCGGTGAAGCGGAAGGCATCCTGCACCAGGCGAATGGTCTCCTCCTCGGTGAGGGTGTTGCGCACCACCAGGTAGCAGCCCGTGCGGCAGCCCATGGGGCCGAAGTACACCACGCTGTCCGACTTGTCGGAAGAGCGGACGTAGGTGGCCGCCAGGTGCTCGATGGTGTGGAGCGCCCCGTTGGACAGGTAGTCTCCGTTGTTGGGCTTCTTCAGCCGCAGGTCGTAGGTCACACAGTCCCCGTCAATGCGGGAGATATACAGGCCGGGCGTCAAGACATCGTGGTTAATGGCAAAGGATGCAATTTGCTTTAACATGTTCATTTCCTCTTTTCGGTTGCAAATCAATGTCTTTACTGTTTTAGATGAGACAACAGCTTGAGTAATCCGTAGGATTACTTCGACTATCAAAAGCCCCTGGGTGGTGTTGGAGGGCTCGCAAGCCCTCCAACTCTAGATCGAAAATCGGCGAGCCCCTTCGGGGCGTTCAGACGGGGCGAAGCCCCTGTGCGGCGATTTTCGCGCGATTTCGTAAGAAATCGCTTCCTTACACGAACGAACGGCCGGGAGAAAGGCAAAGCCTTTCGACTAGTGAGTGAGTGCGAAACTCGAGAAAGTGGCAAAGCCACTTTCTCGAAATCTTATTCGTCCTCTTCTTCATTAGGATGCTGGGGCTGGCTGCCGCCGGTGGCGATGTTCTCCGCATGGTCGGCCACACGCTCCAGGTTGGTGAGCATTTCCAGATAGATCATACCGTTCTTGGCGGAGCACTTCTTGTTCTTCAGCCGCTCCACATGGTGATCCCGCAGTTCATCGGTCAGCTTATCGATGGCATCTTCATTTTCCTCAATAACTGCCAGACGGGCAGGGCTCTGG
>CAVLAO010000177.1:0-3568 GCA_963660915.1 Bacteroides sp. CAG:927
GCTCATGACAACAGAATTAAGAAATTCGTTCTTTTCTTCTTCCGTAAGCAAGGTGATATCCTGCGTCAATCCTTCTATCCTCCTTTCTGAAAATCTGTGTCCCTACGAATCGGAAATCCTGTAAAAATCGAAAAAAACGTAAATTTGAATGGATTCGCATTTCACCGTGTTCATAGTGCACCGAATACGGATTCCGTTTCGCGAAAAACTCAAAACACACCCGAAAAGCAATACAGCGAAAACAAGAATTTACGGCTGTTTCCAGAGACGTTTTCCAGGTATTCCAGCAGCCCCAATGCATGGCTTTTATCTGTTCTGGCGCCACCTGATCGGGAAAACAGTTCTGTTTTCCTACTCTTTTATGGGGATTTGAGACGATTCTTATTTTCGGTGGTAACATGACTGGTTTCATATTTCACCGTTTTGTCCGTTTCATTTTGCACCGAATTTATCGAGACCCCCGGCCTAGCAATTTTGCGGTTTTGCACAGAAAAGGGGGCGCCGGTCCCGGGGCCCTAGGCCGCCAGAGATTCGCACTCCCCCTGGGGCCGCAGGCAGCAGCTATCATAGTACGTAGAGGCTCCGGCTCTCCCGCGCCTTCTCATCCGCCTCTTTCTTCATCTGCTGCGGATCCTTTGAGCTCTGAGGGTTCTGCAACTCCTGTAAGCTCTGAGGATCCTGCGGGTCCCACAAGCTCCACCAACTTCGGATGCCGTCCGCAGCTCTCACGCTCTGTGCAGAAGAACGCGTCCTCGTGTGCCTCACAGCTCGGTACCATTCGCTCGGCGACCTCCGGACAACAGTCACGAAGAAGATCTCGTATCAAAACGAACAGCTCTCGGATCTCACGCTGCGCTCTGCTGCAAAGTCTGAAACGACTCATCTCGATCAGCGCTCTTGCATTGGCTGTCAGGTACAGCTCAGTGCAGCAGGCATTCGGAAGGATCATCCTCGCATCCTCCGGTCTTACTCCTAAGTCAATCAGCTTGTGGTAAGTGTCGCTGCACAAGGCAGCACCGGCGTACATCTCAAATGCCTCCGGCTCCTCCCGATCAAAGGGGTTCACATAATCAAAGCCGTCCTCACGGCAGTAACGCTGAGAGCGTACCGACAGGCTGATGTGTCTATGCCGGGAAAGCTGTGCGAGGCAGGCACGGCTGATTCCCTTCACGTGGAAGGTAAAGCTGATGTGCTCCAGCACGCTCATGTGGCCGGAAGCCATACAGTTCTTTGCAATGCGGTAAGACTTCGTAGGCCGACTGTCATAACACACCGATGCCGCATGTTCCGAAATGCTGATTGGATTCCTGTCTCCAGGAAGTACCGGCTGGCTCATCGCCACAAGTTCTACATCCATGCTGTTGTGCTCCTCTCTTGTTTTGCATCGGTATCAACGGGCTCGGCGGTCTCAAGCGACTTAATCATCTCAGCGGCCTTAATCGTCTCAAACGTCCCAGTCGTCTCAGCTGCGCTTGCATGCCTCCAATCAAAAAACACCCGTCAGCACGGCAGGTGTCACATGGGCCTCAAATAAAAGTCCCTCTACTATATAGGTTTTAGAACGCCAAAATGGTTCCATCGGAAATAAAAAATTTCAATTTTTTTTCAGTACCGGTAGACCGGGTGGATATCCTCTGTCAAGGTCTTCTTATCGTGACACGGCTTACACAACGCCTGCCAGTTGCTCTGGTCCCAGAACAGCTTTTGATCTCCTCGGTGCGGCACGATGTGATCTACCACCGTTGCCTCTGTATATCTTCCTTGCTTCATGCACGCAGCACAAAGCGGATGGCTTTGCAGATATCTCTTTGACTCCCTCTGCCACCTGCTGCCGTAGCCTCTCTTCCCGGCGGATCTTGTGATCTCCGGATGCATCTTCAGGTGTTCTTCACAATATTTTTTTCCGGGAGTAACCAATGCAGCACACCCTGGCTGCCTGCACGGGACCTTTGGTCTATAGGGCATCCTTCCTCCTTTCTCTAGAATGTCATGATATATTTCTCCACGTAAAAAGCCGGGGCGAATGAACACCTCGGCTTATGCTCTACACACATATTTACTTTTTCAGACAAACACTTCATCCGCCGGTGCGGATTGACCAGCTTGCGCTTGAGCGTAGCTAATAGTCATACGCGCATTCCTTTTCATCTTCTGAAATATATCGTCCCATTCAGACTCATTCACCCACTCGTCATCTGCCGAGATAACGGCCTTGCCGTCAGCATTATATTTTGTGTTCTGCATAGCGAGGCGATATGCTTTCGCGTTGTATGTGCCGCTTTTCATATCAGGATGAAACGGCAGTGCTTGTTCACGAACAGCTTGCTTAGCGGCCATAGTAAAAAACGTTGTAAGATCCAGGCCAAGATTTGACATAAGCTCCTGAAGCTGCGACTTCAATGTTTCATCCATGCGTATAGTAACATTTGTACTAGCCATACTGTCACCTTCTCTCTTATGCTTAGTATTTACCTTACCGGCTATAAACCATTCTATCAGCACAATGTTATTACGATCGGGATGCGTACGGTATTTCCAGAGCATCAAGTAACCGGACAACGACATCCTGTCCATCAAGGCATGTGTCTGTCAGCCACCCTCTTTCGCTTCTCCATTCCGAAAACCCCCGGTAGTAAAAGTGCTTTTTGCTGTCTTCAATGATGAACGGAACAATGCTGTGGTGCAGGCATTCCTTCAGTGCTACAAGGCGTCCCACTCGCCCGTTTCCATCCTGGAACGGGTGGATGTACTCAAACTCCGCATGAAATGCGATCACATCGTTCAGAGTGACCTCCGTCTTAGCATTGTACTCCGACAGAAGCATCTGCATTGCAGTCGGCACATCTTTTGGTTTTGTCGTCTCATGTCCGCCGACCATATTTCCTCTGCGCTTGTAGTCGCCCACCGCAAACCAGCTGAGCGCAGAGTCTTTTGTATCGTGCTTCAAAAGATAATGCAGCTGCTTGATGATTTCCTCCGTCAATTCCTCTTCCGCAACATCAATCACGTAGTCGATTGCACGGAAATGATGAACTGTCTCCAGAATATCATCCACCGGAACTCCGTCTCCCGCATCGATGGTGCGTGTCTCAAAAATCATCCTTGTCTGATCCTCAGTGAGCTTACTCCCCTCGATGTGATTGGAGTTGTAAGTCATCCGAACCTGAAGCTCATGATAAAAACCGCCGGATATTCCGGCATCCTTTTCATCGCGCAAAATCTGAAGAAGCGGATTTGATGAGATCTCTCTGAATAAGCGCTCCGGCTCACAGTCGAGATAATCGGCTATTCTTTGCAGTGTCCGTGCCGACAGCTTTTCTCCTTTTGCGATTTTCGCAATCGTTCGCGAAGATATGCCAATTTCTGTGGTAAGGTCTGTTTTTCTAATTCCCTTTTCTCGAAGCTGATTATACAGGCCGTCATAGGATATCATTTCGATCCACCTCACTCCGTGTTGCCTTTACTTATTTTATTGTTGTTCATTAAGAAAGTAAAGTTTATCTCACTAAACTAGCTCGGGGCTTCCACAGGTTACTTTGCTGCTGCCGGCAAGGCGATGGGCCCTTCC
>CAVLAO010000178.1:0-3531 GCA_963660915.1 Bacteroides sp. CAG:927
TGCTGTGTTCTTATCTGCAATCTTGATAGAGGCACCAGCAGCTACATTCGAGAAGCTCAAAGTCTTGGCAGCCTGAGTCTCAGAGCCTGATGTTGTAGAAGTTGCTTCAGGAATCGTGACAGTATTGTCTGTGCCAGAAACTTCGGCAGTCAGAGCCACATTGTTGCTTGACGCAAGTGCGGTTTCGGCTGCATTGACGGTTTCGGCCTGTGTTGCCACGCCAGCATCAATGGTTGCCTCGCCAATCGTGAGACCACGCAAATCCGTTCTTGCGATGGTAAAGCTACCAGCCACAATATTTTTCAGTTCTTCGTTACCATTTCCATTCTTTAAGGTAAGCTTGGTGTCATAATTACCCGTTGGCACAGGAACATAGAAAACGCCAGGCTGGTCTTTTACTGCATTCTTGAAAGAGATGGTAACCAATTTGCCTGCATCCGTTACACCTTCTGTGTTAACCAACTGAGGATTATTTGTAGCTTCACTCAAGTCCGCAGTATACTTACCACACATATTTTGTGTGGAAGAAAACTCCAGCGTACCATCCGTGCATGGCATTTTTGCAATCTTGATCATGAACACACCACCCAGGTGCTTGAAGGTAACACTGTTGCCACTGATGTAAGCCCACATAGCAGGATTAAAGCTGTTTCCGTCCTTTTCCGCAGAGAAGAAAGCCTGATCCACCTTATCCAGACTATATGTTGCGGGGAATGAATAAGTCAATTTCTTCTCAGCCAAACTATGATTCTCGCTGTATGGATAAACCGCATAGCTACTGATTTTGCCGGAAATTTGTCCCTTGAAGGTAGCGGAAGCCTTACCGGCACCATCCGACAAGGTCATTGCGCTAAAATAAGAACCACCATTCGAGGTTGTAACACCAATTTGGTCTTTGTCACTCCAATAGAACGTTCCGTCACTCTCGAAGGCCGCACGCGTTTGCTCTGCCGTGGCAGAAGCCGTCAGCGTCTCGGTGTGCATGTTGTTACCTACGTTTAAATCCTCGCTACAAGATGTAGCCAAGGCTGCCAAAAGGAGGCTCGCCATAAATGTTTTTTTCATGTGCTAACCGTTTTAAAATTATCATTTACGTTACATTATTATATATAGAGCTGCAACAATATACTACTCAGCATATTTAATGTTTCCATCTTCTGCGCCAAAAGTTGTATTGTTCTCTCCGCTTCCAGCCAAGAGCGGTGCCATGTCGATCTTCATCAACTGTATTTCCGGCGTAACATACTTCTTTGTCTTCTTCATATCATTTACATATTTTGTGTTCTTGTCTTTCCCTGCCAAGAGCGGTTTAGTCATTTAAAATTCATGGGGAAGCCAGAGGAATTATAGGGAAAGTATACAGCCATCTGCATTACAACCCCGAGGCTACCCGAACCCACGTGTAGTGGAATCCGCCACAAAGTTACAAATAAATGCTAAATTTACCCCCCGAACGTTAATTATATTTAAAGGCTATAGAAATAATGTATTTAGGTACCTTGGAAAACAAAAAATACACCGTTTTTGATAGTTTATAGTTGATAGTTTATAGTTGATAGGGCTTCCTTGGCTGCTTGATTCTTCACTCTTCGTTCTTCACTCTTCACTTAATTCTTCCCGCCAGGCGTTCCGACGGATTTGCAATCCGTCGTCGAAAAAGGTTCGACCACTGTTTTGCGGATTTGCAATCCGCATGATCTCTTTCGCAACCTTTTGACCAAGAAAAGACAAGGGGGGATTGCAAATCCCCGGAATAGAGGTCGAACATTTTTTGTCTGCGGATTGCAAATCCGCAGGAACGCCTGGCGGGAATCGCAAAATTTGACAAATCGACCGCTGAGAGTTGCGTATTTACCGCGAGGAAGATTTCCACGCAGAATATTGCGAAAATGGCGCACTTTCGCAAACTGCTGTTATATAAGCTATTACGCGAAATAGCGCAAAACGAGGGCTTTTACTTGCAGCGATAGTCGTACGACCATCGCTCGTATAGTCGTACAACATCAGCCTTCGGGTCGTACGACTATGGGCAGTGAAGTCGTACGATGGCAGGTCCGAAGTCGTACGACCATCGGGCCTTCGCGCCGTTTCCGGCCGCAGGGATAGGCGAAAGGCGAGGGCAACGGCGGAATGCCGGCCGCTAGATGGCAATTTTCCGCAGTGCGGCATTTGGTAAAAAAAATGGCGGGCGGCATACAAAAAGTAGTTAAAAAGTTTGTGGGATTCAGTTATTTCCGCTACTTTTGCGAACGAATAGCAAAAAGACACGAAGCAATATGAAACTCAAAATTCACTTCAGCCACAAGGAGGAGCTATGGAACTCCTGGTCGCACGCCGGCGGCATCCTGCTGGGCGTGGTGTTCGGCATCATCTTCCTCTACTGGTGCTTCTCGGAGCACAACGGATGGGCCACGGCGGGCGTCATCCTCTACCTCTTCGGCATGCTGATGTCGTACATCGCCTCCACCACCTACCACGCCCTCTCGGCCTGGAGCAAGTGGAAGGAGCGACTGCGCAAGTGGGACCACGCCGCCATCTACTGGCACATCGCCGGCTCCTACTCGCCCATCACCCTCATCGCCCTGCGCGACCAGGGCTACTGGGGATGGAGCCTCTTCATCTTCATCTGGGCCTGCGCCATCGCCGGCACGGCGATGAGCTTCGCCCGACTCAAGGACCACAGCAACCTGGAGACGATCTGCTTCGTGGGCATGGGACTCTCGGTGCTCGTGGCCTTCAAGCCCCTCATCGACTCGGTGACGACGGCCACCATGTGGTGGATCATCGCCGAGGGCGTGTGCTACATCACGGGCGCCGTGTTCTACAGCATCAACAAGAAGCGGTATATGCACTCCGTGTTCCACTTCTTCGTGCTGGCCGGCAGCATCTGCCACATCATCGCCGTGTGGGACATCCTGATGAAATACATCTAGCCCGAGAAGCTCGTAAGCCAACCGAATAGCTTACGAGCTTTTATTATGCCCCTATATATTATAATGTGGAAACGTTAACGATGTGTTAAAGTAGGAAAATAATCGCCGAAAAGTTTGGTGCGTAACGCAGAAAGCACTACCTTTGCAGTGTTCTATTAAAGTAGTACACTAAAACATTAAAGGATTATGATACAGATTAAAGACATCGACTTCAGATACCCAGGCAGCAAGCACCTGGTGTTTAAGGATTTCTCCCTACAGCTAAAGGAGAACAACATCTACGGACTGCTCGGCAAGAACGGCACGGGCAAGAGCACACTGCTCTACCTGGTGAGCGGACTGCTCCGCCAGCAGAGGGGCACCATCCTCGTGGACGGCCTCGCAGCGCAAGAGCGCAAGAGCGAGATGCTGAAAGACATATTCATGGTGCCCGAGGAGTTTGAGCTGCCCAACGTATCGCTCGCCACCTACGTGAAGATGAACCAAGGATTCTACCCCAACTTCTCGCAGGAAGTGCTGGAAAGCTGTCTGAAGGATTTTGACTTGCCAATCTCTCTCAAGTTGAACGAACTCTCGATGGGACAGAAGAAGAAGGTAT
>CAVLAO010000179.1:0-3492 GCA_963660915.1 Bacteroides sp. CAG:927
TACGAAATGAGCATCTGTCAGGCAGGATTGGGCAACAAAAAGCCGCTATATTCAGGTTTTCACTGGATATAGCGGCTTTTCTTATTTGTGCTTCCTTTCGCTTTTTCCATGCGGTATCGATGGCTTTGCCTTTCTGCGCTTGTGCGGCAGAAGCGAAAATAAGACTTTGAGACTTGTGCCTTATATGATAAATTGTATAATTAAAGAGGTGAAAATAAATAGGAGGTTCCCGCAATGCCTATACAATATGATAAAAAAGCTGTTCTTGAAATGTGCGAACATGCAATGAAAAATCCGGCTTTGTTCTATGCACAAAATCTGGTCAACTATCGGGGGATTTGTTCGGATGCGCAGGTTCCTTATACAGAAATTATTGCTGAATTTTTGATTGATCACCTTCCGCAATTTACGAACGGGATCACCCAAATTCACCGCATGGCTTCCTACTGCACGCCGACGCATAAGGGCGGGTTTGCTCCCTGCTCCAATCTCACCGAAGAATTGATCGCGATGAATATGTTCAACGCTTGTAAGAGCGGTGCGCGATATGCAAAAATCGGAAAAATTCTCGATTATCAGGTGCCTTTGAATAACAAGCGGAGTGATCAGGCGGGGAAAATTGACCTGCTTGCCTATGACGAAAATGTTTTGCGCGTACTGGAATTAAAAAAGCCAGACACGCAGGAAACGATGCTTCGGTGTGTTCTGGAAGGCTATACCTATTTGCGCACGGCAGATACGAGGAAGCTGGTCGCAGACTTTGGTATTCCGACAGGTACACCTGTAAAGGCAAGCCCCTTCGTATTTGAAAAAAGTCTGCCTTATCGAGAATATTTTGACGGACGCCCGAAGCTGAAACAGTTGATGGGACTGCTGGACAGCCAGCCGTTCTTCATCCGCGAAGTTTCTAGGGGCTACGAAGTATTTTGATTTCTCGAAATCAAAATACCACCCTGTTGTCGCGGTGCTTCCCAAGCAACGGGAGAATGGATCGAGTATGACCGAGCGCTTCGAGGTTGGGAATTGTTTCACGATGTCTCTATCTTATATGGTGATGTGTGGGAGGATGAAACGGAATGAAGCTCTGTATTTATCGAGGGACACACCAGATCGGCGGCATTGCTGCCGAAATTTCCACGGCAAGTACGCGCATCCTGATTGACATGGGCGAAGAGCTGTCGCTTGATCCCAATTTCGTTTCCACACCGCTGAATATTCCGGGGGTGACGGATGGGAACGGGTGCTGCGATGCCGTGCTGTTTACCCACTATCACGGCGACCATACAGGGCAAATGCTGCGCATTCGTCTGGAGATTCCTCTCTATGCCGGGGCATTGGCAAAGGATATTATGCGCCTGTCCGCAGAGCATGGCGGGCAAAAGAACGAAGCACTTTGCCAGCGGATTGAAACCATGCAAGTCTTTTCTCCTGGTAAACCGTTTTTGATCGGCGATATTCAGATCACGCCATTCTGCATCGACCATTCCGCTTGTGATAGTTATCTATTCCTGATCGAAGCGGACGGCAAGCGGCTGCTGTACACCGGAGATTTCCGACTGCACGGCGTGCGCGGCAACGTTATGAACAAGATTCTGGACAGACGTATTGGAACGGTCGATGTGGTTGTCACAGAAGGAACGACTGTTTCTCGCTCTGAACATAAGGTCGTGACAGAGTGGGATTTGCAGAAACGTGTAAAAGCGTATTTGCGGCAGTATAAGTATGTCTTTGTGCTGTGTGCAACGACGAACCTCGACCGCATTTTTGCGCTGGCGCGGGCAGTGCCGCACGGAAAATACTGCATTTGTGACCAGTATCAGAAGACGCTGGTCAAGGCGGTTTCCGACCGTTGGAGCAGTCTATCGCCTTTCTATCAAATGCCGAAGCTGATTACCTACGGTGACAATCTTCTTCCGGGCTTTCAGGCGCGGGGCGGATTGATGTTCGTCCGTGCCAACCGAAAATTTGAGCGTATTATCCGGCAGACCGACCCGACACAGAGCATCTTGCTCTATTCCATGTGGGGCGGTTACCGAACGAAACCGGGCAGCACCATCCCGGAGTTTTTAGTGCTGACCGGAACATGGGCAGAACTTCACACCAGCGGTCACGCCTCACCGAATGAACTGCGCCATGTCATTGAAAAGGCAGACCCGGAAATCGTCATCCCAATGCACACTGACGCGCCGGAAAGAATGCGGACGCTCTGTCCGAACCAAACGGTGATCTCGCTAAAAGACGGAGAGGAATTGACACTATGACGAATATCTATGTGGACGCACCGGACAAATCTAGGGAAGCGCTGATTAAATCGCTTTCCTCCGATTTTCTGGTCCATTGGCGTAATACTTCGTCGGGCTTCTCCTTACATACTTCGGTATTCGCGGAGAAATCCCTCCTCGTCTTACGCCAATGGGCTTCTCGGAGGGCGATTTAATCAGTGCTTCCCTAGAAGGAAATCATGAAATTCAGTCCATCACTTATATGCAGGAGGAAATAAAAATGAAAAAATTTCTTTTGGGCCTGGCGCTGGCAGCAGCGACCTTTGGAACTGCCGCTTTGGCGGAGGCCTATCCGGGACCGGCGCCTGTCCCCCATAGATCCTATGATACGACCTATTTCAGTGACTATTCCGGATACAATCCAAGCAATTATGTTTCCCGCCGCATGACTTTGCACCTCTCCTACAGGGACGCAGACGGTCTCTATGAGGGCGAGGTCAATTCCCGCGGCATCCCCGATGGTCATGGCCGCTTCACCACCACCTACGCCGATGATGCCAACCGCTGGAGATACGAAGGAGAATTCCGCGATGGCCATTTCGAAGGTCACGGCAGAATCTCCGACTTGGATACGAACCGGGCATGGCACGAAGGTAACTTTACCAATGATGAACTCACCGGCTACGGCACCCTGGGGCAAAATGGGCGAGTCATCTGGGAAGGCTATTTCCTGAAAGACATCCCCCTGGAGGACGAGCGGCCTCTCCCCAATCCGGTGCGGTATGTGAATTGGGAATTTTCCATCAGCGATATTTACGAGGACAGCCGTTTGGGAAATACGCGGGCTGACGGCCGGTATATCATCGTGCTGACGAAGGTCAGAAATCTGACCAATCTCTATGTCCGCTCCATCGCCAGCCCCGGTCTGGTGCGCCTGTGGGACAAACGAAATGGAAATACCTATAAAGTCGATACCGATGCCATGAAGCGCTACTATCGGGAATACGGCAGTGCGTACTGGATGACCGACCGCATGCCGCCCTATGGCCGGTTGGATACGGTGGCGCTGGCTTTCGATATTCCTGATTATGTGGATAACGACGATTTGGCGCTGGTGTTTTATGCGGGTGCGGCGACTATTGGCTATCCTTATAGCATCAATATAAGGTAAAAATTCTCCGGGACTTCCGTCCCGGCCAACCTCCACCGCTGCGCCTCCGAGCCTTCGGCTCGGCTATCACCCGCCCTTCGGGCACCCTCTTCCAGAGGA
>CAVLAO010000180.1:0-3488 GCA_963660915.1 Bacteroides sp. CAG:927
TCCATATTCTTCACATTTGCTTCTTTTACGGTGGAAAGTTCCGGCTGTCCGTTTGCAAATCCATGAATCCATTTTCTGATGCAGCCCTTTACAAATCTACATCCAGCTACCACACGCCCAATTCTCACACCTGTGAATGTCAATGAATATTTGAGCCATTTGTAGCGTTTGTGACATCGAATATTTGAGCCACTGCTCGTCTGTTAATACCAGGGCCAGTAAATAGCCCTGGTGGACATGTTTTTATTCAAGCGGAGCATCCAGTTGAATCCGTTCCTGAATGTGAACCGGAACCTCAATAGAATGCTTGTGTAAAATATCAATCAGTTCAGTTACATCGGCTTTCAGAGCACGAATCTGCTCAAGAGCATCATCGTAATCAGCGCGAAGGAAGCCAACCATGGCTTCGTTTTCTTCCTCAACCGTAAAATTGGGTTGTATGTTAGTCATTTTCATTCTCCTTGTCGGTGTCTACTTCGTTCTGAGAACTGAGCAGTCTGTAAGAGGGGCCATTCATATCCAGCACGGCAGATTTGTATGTCAATCTATCCACCAGAGCCGAAACCATTGTAGTGTTTTCAAACAATTCGGTCCATCGCGCAAAAGGAAGATTGGTTGTCACAATGGTGCTGGACTGCTCACTGCGGTCAGAAATGACTTTGAATAGCAAATCAGATTCGTAACGGTTAAAGCTCAAATAGCTGAGCTCATCTAAAATCAGAAGATCAGCTTTTGCCAGCTGCCGTTCCA
Organism: Bacteroides sp. CAG:927; assembly: GCA_963660915.1. Taxonomy (GTDB): domain Bacteria; phylum Bacillota; class Clostridia; order Oscillospirales; family Oscillospiraceae; genus UMGS1766. The sequence continues at coordinate 751 of CAVLAO010000180.1, forward strand.
ATTTGCCAAGCTGGTATGTATCTCGTGCCTCTGTAAGTTCAGTCGAGAGAGTAGACGCATTTTTAAATAGAACATGGTAGTCTTGCAGACAGGCTTTAATTCCAAGCGCAATTGCAATATGTGTCTTTCCGCGCCCCGGATTTCCAATCATTACAATGTTTTTCTTTTGCTCAATGAACTGGCAGGATGCAAGTTCGTTAAGGAACACCGGCGAAACAGAGGGGTTCAGCTGGTTAGTATCGAAGTCGTCTAGCGATTTTTGTACAGGAAATCCGGCAGCTTTCAATCTTCTTCTGGTTTGGTTTTCCTGTCTGGCCGCTGCTTCAGATGTCATAAGCGTTAGAAGCAAATCGCTGAAATCCATATCCGGCGTGCAATCGCTGAGAAGATTTTTGTATTCAGCAAAAGTGGGGATTTTCAGCTGTTTTGCAAGAATCCGAATCTGTTCTTCTTTTACATCAATCATGAGGCTGCCCCTTTCCGTTCATACAGCTTGTCATACTGGCTCAAATCAACAGACAAGACCGGAACATCGTTTTTTGCAATCGACGTATCCGGGGTTGGCAGATCACGCTGCATAACAGCCAAGTAGCCATCTGTCAAACACTGCTCCAGCAATTCAACCATCTGCTTGGAGTTCAAATGCTGCTTTTCCATCCAATTTAGGAATTCGGCAGGCACTGCATTCAAAACCGGACGAGCGTAACGAATTGCACGCCCTTTCCTCTCCAAGATTGGCAAATAGTGCCGTAAATCCAGAGATTCCTGCTTTCGACCCATGCAGCGGTCATGAGTAGCCGCCAGAAGACCATTAATCCAAATCTCAACTTCATTGGGATAGGCCTTTACAGTGGCGTCTTTTCCCCTGTATTTGCAAGGAACGGAATAGTAATTGGTATCAAAGAGAACCGTTGAATAGCGATTGACTTTCGGGTAAGCTTTCTTTGAAATATCGAGAACATATTTGGGAAGCGGATGGAGATGAGCCTGGTCTTCGGCCAGCATCTTTCCTACTTCCTGAGAGCGTCCGTCAATTTTGTGGTTCAGATATTTGGCGCACTGTTCTAACAGCTTTGTATTGAGATCTTCCAAAGAATCTACTTGAGGCAGCGGCACACATACATTGCGCCGGATATATCCGACCAGATTCTCTACAAGGCCTTTTTCATTTCCGGATGCCGGATTGCAAAAGACCGGTTGAAATCCGTAATGTGCTGCCAGTTTGGAATAGTCATCCTGTGCTGCTGCATGAGCACCAAAACCACTCTTTACCGCCACACGGGCGTTGTCAAAGATAATAGAACGCGGAACACCGCCGAAATAATTAAGCGTATGAATAATGGCATCAAGGAAGCTTTCCAAGTTTTGCCGCCAGTAAGCAATAACATAGGGTGCGCAGCTATAACTCATGCGCGCACAAAACAGGTTTACCTTTACCTTCTCGCCGGCCAGTTTTACCGTGACTTCTCCCCAGTCGATTTGAAGTGCCTGACCAGGTGCAAACCTCAAAGGAATAAAAACCTCATTTTCCTTGCGTTCTGCCTTGGCTTCATGAACTGCCGCTCGGATGGCAGACTCGCTGCCTGTATAACCACACTCTTCTACGAGACGGTTGTAAATCCGCCGCGCTGTGTGACGCTGCTTCTTTACGCCCTCCGCAGCATCTGTGTCGAGGCAGTGCTCAATGAACTGTTTTACTTCTGGCGTTACAACAGAGGCTTCTCGCTGGTAGGCCTTCCGATCCCATGGAACGGCATCGCCCATCCAGTATTTCTTGACTGTGTTTCTGGAAATTCCCAGAATTTTAGCTGCTGCGCGTTGACTGGTTACACCTTCGAGCTGCAACGCACGGATTGATTTGTAGACATCCACCGATGTGACCACCTTTCTATCGCCTCCCGCATAGTAGTCTACATCTATTATACGGGAAGCCTTTAGGTGGCTCAAATATTCGCTGTCATTTTACTGAAAAGTGGCTCAAGTATATATTAGCATTCACAATAACAGCCCTATGATTTCTCATAGAGCCGTTTCAGATTCTTTGTAAGCGTTATGTGTTGGATTATTTCAGCCGAATATATTTTGTCGCTTTTCCATTTCCCTCACGGGCTAATTCTCCATTTTCAATGAGTTTCCGCAGGGAACCTTCAATAGAACTAAGGCTTAAAGAAGGGCAAAGCTCACGGATGTCCTGTTTGGTAAATCGTCCAATTTTATTTTGAGTTGCTTTCCGCACAACTTCAATTGCAGGCAGCTTTGTTTCCACTAGCGTGAATCGTTCTTCAAAGTCACGATAGGCAGCTAGTACAATACCCAAAAAATATTTTATAAATGGCACAACATCCTCAGTTCCATCGTGCCAGCCTGTTTGCGCTTGTGCGAGTGCATCATAGTAGAGATCTTTATTTTTGGCAATCTTTGCTTCCAGCGAGATATACTTTCCGACATAGAAACCGTTTTGATACAACATCAATGTCGTAAGGAGGCGGCTCATTCTGCCGTTTCCGTCATTGAAAGGGTGGATACAAAGAAAATCATGGATAAATACAGGAATTGCAATCAACGGTTCCAATTCAAGATTTCCAATCACACGATTGTATTCTTCGCAAATCTGCTTTAATGCAGCGGGTGTTTCATATGGGGCGAGCGGAGTAAACAACACTTCGCTATGTCCATCAGGATAAGTTGCGCTGATATAATTCTGCACGTTTTTCGTCCGTCCAGCAATGGGGTTGTTC
>CAVLAO010000181.1:0-3420 GCA_963660915.1 Bacteroides sp. CAG:927
ATACCAGACGGAGGCTATGCCAAATGGCATCTCCATTGAACAGTTTTGTTTACGCAACAAAGTACCGTATAACATATTCTACAAATGGTACAGGGATACACGCAGCAGGATTGTAGAAGTAAAGGTGGATGGTCATCCTGCGCAGCACAAGGAAGAGGAAAATGCGGAATCCAGTCAACGAGATGCTGCGCCAGCAAAAAAGGATACCCCAGTTCGCATACTAGTGGAACTGCGTATGACCAATGGCCTGCACATTGCCCAGAAGAACCTAAGCTATCGAGACTTGAAACAGCTGATAGAGAAGTTGGAGGGACTATGCTGAGCGTAACAGGGATTAATCGGTTCTTCTATTTGCGCAACTTCACAGATATGCGCTGCAAGCACAGCCGAGTTTTGTCGATTATCCGTGAGCAACTTCGCCGTGAACCAGATGATGGAGATGTGTTTATTGTTATGTCGCGCAACCGCCGCATTGTGAGGCTTTTTGCCTACGACAACCGTACTTATAGCCTGTTTGAGAAGAAATTTGTTTCAGGGCACCAGTTTATGAAGGTTGACCGTGAAGGGGATGAGCTGGTGTATAGAATAGACTGGAAAGACGTGGTTCTGCTGCTGGAAAATCCTGTGGTGAAATCATTGAAAATTAAATAATTATGTTGATTATTTACTTGTTTTTCTCAGAAATATTTTGTATCTTTACATCTGTAAATCAGAGCATTGCGGATGGAAAGACTGCGACATGTCATAGAGCAAAAACAAGAACTGCTGGCACGGGAATCAATCTCGTGTACAGCTGTCGACTATAGTGAAGGCATGACGGAGGAAGAAGTTAGACGATATGCCAACTATCTGGCAGAACGTGTCCGCGAAGCTGATTTGGGGATGCGGGCGCGGGATGCTGTGCTTCAGGATTTACTGGACAAACAAAAGGAGTTGGAGGAACGCCAGTCGAAATTTGATGAAGCTTTGTCGTGTGTTGATGAACTTAAAAAGGAATTGCTGGCAAAGGAAGAAAAGCTGAAGGCAAACGAACATAAGTTGAAGGCAGCAGATCGTAAGATATCAGAATTAACGGCCAAACTTAAGTTCGCCGACAAAAATCGTTTCGGCTCCAAACGACAGAGCGTCGGGAAGTCTGGGGCGCGGAAAACAGAAGACCCAGACCGCAGCAAGGATGAGGATGATTTCGACGGAACTCCGACATCGCTTTCACAAGGAGCGGCGGGCGATTGCTCCGTCCCAGTGGTAGTCGGTAAGACGGAAAAGAAAAATCGTAACTTGACAAACCGTCCGGAAACCTACAAGACTATGGGTACGCAGGGACCAGTGAAGGAATACAAATCAGACGATGCAAAAGTTCCTGGACGCATCATTGACAGAAAGATGGTTTCTGTTTTCCATCTGGAGATGAATTTGGTGGAGGAACGTTTCGAGATGGTGCATTACGTAGAGAAAGGCAAACACCCCAAGTGGGGATATTTCCCAAAAGGCGGAAATCCTATGGTGGTTAACAAGTTTGACGGCACTAAGGCAACCCCAGAATTCCTTCAGGCGATTGCATACGAAGTATACGTAAAGAATGTCACCTTCGGACTTCTCCATCAGTGGATTACAGACATGGGAATGACAGTGTCGCCAAACACTTTGCGCAATTGGTTGAAGAAAGGCAAAAAGTATTTGGATGAACTCGTCAAGGTGTTGAAGGAAGTCGCTTTGGAGAAAGACTCGATTGTCAACTGTGATGAGACATGGTGCAAAGTCCGTAAATTTGACCAGTACAAGAAATGCTACATTTGGGTGCTTGTAAACAAGACCGAGCGTACCGCCATCTTCTTCTATGAGGACGGCTCTCGGGGTCGGGATGTGTTGACAAACTTTGTCGGTGACGCCGAGCTGAAAAGCATAATGTCCGATGGTTACAACGCCTACGTGTTTATCGGAGATGAACTCAAATCCGCGAATTACAGTCATAACCTCGGGAAGGCTACTCATCAGGTCTGTCTTGCCCACGCAAGAGCTAAGTTTCTGAAAGCAAGCGAGCAGGCAAGAGATCGAAATGCAGATATTTTTGTAAAGTATATAGGAGACTTGTACGATTTGGAGCGGCAGTACGACAGGGAGGGCGTAACACCAGAAAGGCGTGGAGAGCTCCGGCAGAGTTTGGAAACCAAGTCGATATTGATAAGCCTCCGACAGCATCTCGAATTAGAAAAAAACAAGGACGCTTCGCAGATAACCCCTTATTTACAGGCGGCTTTGAATTATCTCGACAAATTCTGGGACAACATCTTTGCCTATACGCATAACGGCAAATTCCCGATAGACAACAACATTGCGGAACGGGCTGTCCGCCCACTTACAACCCAGCGCAACTCAATGCTCCACTTCGGCAGTGACGAAGGGGCGGAGATGGCAGCTACCTACCACAGCATCATCAGTACAATTAAGATGCATGGTCGGTCAGCTTGGGAATACTTGGGCAAATTTTTTACTAAAATATTTAACGGTTGCAGAGATTTTTTGAGTCTGCACCCCGACCGAATAGGTCTGGCGATATGCCGATAGTTAATAAACAAGACAAATTTTTAACAACTCGATGTGCTGGCACTGGCAATAGTGCCAGTATTAAGGGCTATGCCCTAAATTGAGTACTAACCGGCTTTGCGATGTGCTGGCGACTGACTGAAATCGTTTATGAAAATACTGTTTCTTACGGATAACTTTCCGCCGGAGGTTAATGCTCCTGCGTCGCGCACGTACGACCATGTGCGAGAATGGCGCAAGGCTGGGCACGACGTTACGGTGATTACTTGTGCGCCAAACTTCCCAAAAGGGCGTGTGTACGACGGCTACCGAAACCGCCTATACCAAACGGAATGGATGGACGGCATCAAGGTGGTGCGGGTGTGGTCGTATATCGCAGCCAACAAGGGCTTCTTGAAGCGCGTGCTCGACTATATAAGTTATTCCATCACTGCGTTTTTTGCTGGATTGCTGCAGTCGGCGGATGTGATTATCGCCACTTCGCCGCAATTTTTCACCGCCCTGAGTGGCAGAACGCTGGCGTTCTGGAAACGCCGACCGTGGATAATGGAGGTAAGGGATTTGTGGCCGGAGTCGATAAAGACAGTCGGCGCAATGAAGGACAATGCGATTATCCGCTATTTCGAGTGGCAGGAGATGCGTTGCTACCGCTCCGCGAAGAAGATTGTGGTGGTGACGGACTCGTTCAAGCGCACACTTGCGGCGAGGGGCGTGCCCGAGGGGAAAATCGAGGTGGTGAAAAACGGCGCAAACCGCGACCTATTCAAACCGATGCCGAAGGATGAGGCGTTGGCGGAGCAGTTGGGGCTGACGGGCAAGCGCATAATTGGCTACATCGGCACCCACGGCATGGCGCACAAACTGGACTTTATACTC
>CAVLAO010000182.1:0-3405 GCA_963660915.1 Bacteroides sp. CAG:927
GTGAAGAATGTCTGCTGCCAGGCAAACCTGGTCGAGAAGCGCAATGCTCCCGGCGAGTACACCCTGTACGCGGAGGTGATGTATGTGGAACAGGCTCCCGACAACGATCCGTATGCAGACCGCTATGCCCAGATGGCTGAGCCCAATGACCCGAACGATATGCCGTTCTAATTGATATTTCTGAGTGCCGGGGTCAGTCCTCGGTCGAATGGTCCAGCTGGTGAGTGCCCACGTCGCAAATGGCGTTCTCAGAGGCAGCAGCTTAGATTTATATTTTATTTTTAGGGAGGTTGAACGTCGGTATGAAAAACTGTTCCATCGGCCAGAGATATTCTGGCACGAAATTGATGAACAGGGATGGACTCATTTGAAGATTGCTTCCTATGAACCTGAAGAGTAAACCTACTGAAATCGCATAACCGAGAGCCGTGGAGAAATCTGCGGCTCTTTTATTTTGGGTCAGTAGCTTAGTCAGGTTAAAAGCCGGCAGCTCATAACTGCTTGATCGCGGGTTCAAATCCTGCCTGACCCACCATGGCGAAATGCCTATTATAAATGTAAGGGAGAAATGATTTATGGACGTAAAGCAGATCGTGGACTACATGGTAGAACATGGAACGGAGAACACCCATTATGGCAATTGGATATTTGGGCTGGAAGACGAACTCGTTCAGTTTTCCGAAATGTCCGTAGAATGGCTGCTTGCCCGCAAGGACGAAATTTATGATGAACTTATCGGTCGTGAAGAAGTTGCTGACATTGACGAGTACGAGGAGGATGGTGTGCATATTTTCAGCATTTATTTCTACACCAGCTTTTGCCCAAATCTATGCGAGGAATGATTCTATGACAGTTTATGAAGCACTTACAGAAACTCAGCGTCGGATCATTTACGATGGTATGAAGGATAAAAACCGTACCATTGATAAGGAACTCGAAGATCTCGATACAATTGCTGAGCTCACGTTGCTGAAAATCAAATACAAACCTGTTAACGCGAAAAATACTTAGTCCTTTATGAAAGGAGATGGTTTGAATGACCAGACAGGTTTATATTTATGGACTTGGCGGAGCTGATAAAATGTATCGAGTATTAGCTTACCATTTCATTACGGAGGAAGAGATTACAATTAACAATCTAGTATATTGGGCCTCTATGCTGAGATTACATAATCCCAGCGTGGAGTCGGTATACGCGATCGATAACTATCACGGCCTACGGAATGATTGTAGGGCAAGCATGTACAGAAGTACGATTGAGAACTGCGCTATTTTCAAGAACATTCTGGAAACACAGGGCATTCGACTTTAGTAAAGTGAGGAGCTACAGAGAAATCTGTGGCTCTTTTCTTTTTGTGGAGGTGGCGCTATGGCATACAAATATCGTGTCTGGAAAGTCTTTGAATATCAGGGAAAAGAGATATTCGCGTACACTCTGCCTGATGATTCTCCAGAAGAAGAGAAAGCAACAATCAGGCTGCTTGCATATGAGCGGCGTTGCAAGCCCGAATCAATTCACATTCACAAAGAAATGAGGCGAACAGTTTGTCAGGAGTAAAACTCTATGACTACCAACTGAATGCAGTCAACCGGATGAGGAACGGCTGCATTCTGTGCGGTGGTGTCGGCAGCGGCAAAAGTCGAACAGGACTGGCCTACTACTACATCAAAAATGGCGGAAAGGTAAATACGAAGCGGTATGTAAAGATGCATGATCCCCCGCAGGACTTGTACATCATCACGACTGCCCGCAAGCGAGATACAGCGGAATGGGAAGAAGAGATGATTCCATTTCTGATGACGACAGATGAAAAGGTGGCCATGTATCATCATAAAGTCGTGGTGGATTCCTGGAACAACGTTCACAAATATATTGGGGCGAAAAGCGCTTTCTTTATATTTGACGAGCAGCGTGTTGTTGGCTCTGGTCAGTGGGTCAAGTCATTTCTGAAAATCACGAAGGAAAATGACTGGGTTTTGCTCAGTGCAACCCCTGGTGACTGCTGGACAGATTATATTCCGGTGTTTGTCGCCAACGGATTTTACAAGAATCGGACAGAGTTCAACAACGAGCATGTGATTTACTCACGATTCTCGAAGTTCCCGAAAATTGACCGGTATATCAACACGACTCGTCTTGTGCGACTGCGCGACAGGATTCTTGTGGATATGGACTTCAAGCGGCCGACGACGCCTCATCATGAAACAGTGTATGTCGATTTTGACCGTGTGAAGTACAAGGAAATTCATAAGTCTCGCTGGAATCCCTATGAGAAGCGGCCAATAGAGACGGCAAGCGAGTTCTGCTATTTGTTGCGGAAACTCGTAAACACGGACCCGAGCAGACAGCAGGAAGTTCTGGATATTTGCATGACCCGGCCCAGAGTCATCATCTTCTATAACTTCGACTATGAGCTGGATATTTTACTGAATCTGCCATATGGCAATGGGGTGGAAGTAGCTCAGTGGAACGGCCATAAGCATCAGCCAATTCCTGAAGGTAAGCAGTGGGTATATTTGGTTCAGTACAATGCAGGGGCAGAAGGCTGGAACTGCATTAAGACAGACACCATTATATTTTACTCTCAGAACTATTCCTATAAGGTCATGGAGCAGGCATCGGGACGGATTGACCGGCTGAATACGCCTTACAAGGATCTCTGGTTCTACCATCTGAAAAGCCGAGCAGGAATTGATCTGGCAATTGCACGGGCATTGAACTCGAAGAAAGCATTTAATGAAAGGAAATTTTATGGAGGTTGAACCATGATTAAAGATTCTGGAGATCGCACGGAGTTTGAGACAGGTGCTAAGCGTGATATGCACGCAGGGAAGGGCCGCATGGATTTGCTTCCGTGGTACGGCATCATGGAAGTCAGCAAGCACTGCGAGGAAGGTGCGCTGAAGTACGGCGAGCACAACGTGGACAAGGGTATTCCACTGCATTCTCTGCTGGACAGCGCTGAACGACATTTGGCGAAGTATATGGTCGGTATGGACGATGAAGATCACCTGCGTGCTGCCTGTTGGAACCTGCTTTGGGCACTGAACCAGCGGACTACTCATCCGGAGCTGGATGATCGTTACGCGGTCAAGCTGAAAGAAGCAAACAATGAACCGCTTGTTGTTGTCGAATGTCATGAGTGTGGAGTCCATTTTGGAGTAGCTACAAAGAAATGGGCAGCAGACAAAGAAAAATCTCCCATTGAGGATGGCGTTCTCGGCTACTGCCCGAAATGTCACAAAGCTGCTGCTATCACGGAGGTGAAAACTGATGAGTGACTGGATGCGCGAAGTGGACTATGCGACCTACTGCCCGAAGTGCAAGAACTTCAAGGTGCTGGAGACGGAGGAGCCTTGCAATGAGTGCTTGACAGAGTGCGCACGAGAAGGGACTGTGAAGCC
>CAVLAO010000183.1:0-3354 GCA_963660915.1 Bacteroides sp. CAG:927
ATACCATAAAGCCCACCGGCGATCCAGACCGGGACAAGGTATTTCAGGATTTTGTAAAGGAGAACATTATTCTCCCGGCCATGAACAATGAGCATCTGGATTCTCCTCTGGTAATGGACCGCCCGCGAAAGCAATATGATCCGATGGGACACCCCATTGCGCCGCCCGACAATGAGACGCTCCGGAAGATCGGCGCCGATAACCAGGAGCTTCTGGCAGCCTGCGCCATCCATAACATCATTCAGCTGGAACGCAACAGTAACCCGGATCCCGGTCCCGGCGCACTGGAACAGAAGCTGGCAGATCCTGCCGCATTCAAGAAAGAGATCAAAGACTCATTTGCATTCTCTTCCGCAGTGGATGTCTCAAGAATCGGAAAAACCGCGACACAATCCGTTCTTATGGGACGGCAGGTGTCCGATCTGGCCTATCGATATGTTGCACGGTATAATGACAAAATCAGAGCGCAAAACGAGATTAAGGATGAGCCGAACCAGAACGAGAACAAAATGGAGCCGCAACCGCAGAAAAGTGAGGGGGCGAAAGCGTCTGTCAATGTTCCAAAGGCTGGCGGCCCCATCGTATGATCGTATCGTGCCATTCTGATTGCAGTCCGGATCTGTCCTGCGCGGCCCTTCCTTTCGGGATACCGGAGTTGTCCTATGAAACAGTGGGCTATTCTTGCGGAGATCATCACGGTGACCCGCAAAGAGAACCGGGAGTGAACCGCTTCCCGTCAGGAGGACGGCGAAAGCGGCCGGCAGCCATTAGGTGAAGTGTCCCACAAAAGTTAGGCAAATACGCAACATACAAATTGTTCAAGCCACCGAAAGGGCTTGCTGTCTGTGAACTGTAGGCGGCAAGCCCTTCGGTTTTGCCTCAATCCTGCGATTGTTGCAGTAAGCCAGATATTCAATGGGTTCCTGCTCAAAGTGTTCCCATATGAGGACTATGTGGCAGCGGAGTATCAGAAGCAGCCCGGATTTTCCGCCCCTGCGAATCGGCGGGCGCAAATTGGTGATAAAAAATGAACTGGTGAAGTGGCTGAAAAGCCGTACAAACAGAACACCGTGAGAACACAGTCAAGAACTGGAAAAGGGGCAAGTCAGCCAATAGCGCAAGTGAAATCACACTCCGCATTGTTGGGGACGTTTCCATTAAAAAATCGCATTACTTTTCCAATTCAAGAGCCGGGAAAAATCCATGAAAATCAGGAGGTTTTATGAGAACAGGGCTTACCAAGAAGCAAAAGACAACCGTGATCTATTTTGACGAGCATAGCCGCATCATTGAGGTGCAGACCCACAACACCGATCTCAAAAAGCGGCTGACGGCATTTGCGGCAAAGTACCCGCAATGCTGCCGCCAGACCGACGATGATGAGCAAGGCGGGCTGACCTTTGAGATTGAAAAAGGGCGATTGAGCTTTCGGCTGACCGCTCCGTATAGCGAGGAAAGGCGCAGGGCGGCGAGCGAACAGGCAAAGCAGAACGGCGTTCATAAAAAGGTCACTGATTTGTTTTGAAATGGGCGTTGAGATGTGAAGTTCTATATGCTACAATTTATAAAATGAAAGTTGACAAAGTCGGAATTTTACGGAGGATTTCTATGAGCGTATGCACCTTTATTGCTTCGGATTTTCCCTTAAAAGAAGTCTCGCCAGTTCAGGATTATCCGCTTGAAATAAACCTTGATGACGGCCAAATATACGATGGTGATGCAGATGATAACTATTCTCTGCTTCCGTTTACAGATGTATGGGAATATAGTGACAAAAAGAATGGTGTCCATCTTGAATGGAACTACTACACAGAGGGCAGAGCAAATCAGCTTATTGAGTATTTGAAAAACGCTTTACAGGACACATCTTCTGTGGAACTCTGGCACGTTTGGTTAGGGGGAAGCGATGAATTTGAAGACCGCCCTGTTGTTCATCGGCAGACGATTTCCGTTGAAGAGCTTACCGCAGACCATATCAGAAAAATTGACGGCGCCGAAATATGGAATACTCCCGATAAAATGTATCCGAACAGGCCATCGTTCTATTGCTTGGAAATAAGCCGATGCTAATTTTTGGAGGTGCTCCCGATGATAAAAGAAATTGAAATTCAAGGTTGTGTTACCGTTCCCGAAGAGGTTTCGATGGATGAGTTTATTGATAAATTCATCGCATTCATTGAGAAAAATGAGTGGAGTTTTGGCGGTGGGTACAAGACAATCATTGACGGATACTATATGAACGCTGACGGTACACGGGGGGAACATGTCCTTGATGAGTGAGGAGCCTTAACTGTGAAAGAGAAGTATTTGAGCAACATATATTTGTGGATTGGGAGGTGTACCCATGAAGACCATTGACATACAAGGCATGACCAATATGGAACTTGTTCGGGAGGGAACCGACGAATGGTACTGGGCAACGGACTATATTCACGGTGATCTCTATGAAGCGGAGGAACTATTCCGGTCAGGACACCCTGTACGGAGCAACCGCTTGTATCTTATCCACTATCCAGATGGTACGGTTTATGAGCCTCTACCTCCTGTGGACGGGCAATATCTCGGCACTCCTGTGTATGATGGCAACTCTGTTGTGCTGTTGGTAGTGAGCTTTACTGAGAGTGCGATCCGCATCCTGCGGTTCTTACATCAACAAGAGGAAGTACAGGAAGTAACGCAGCTACCGTTATCCGCGGTGAAAGACTGCTACAATCTGATGCTTCATGCGTCGCCGTTATCGCTAACCCGGCAGCCAAATGACGGTACATTTGAGGTTGTCTGGCCCGAACAGGTGCGTCTTGCAATAAATGATAGGGAAACACTTAACTTCCGTGACGGAGACAAGCTCTACTTCAATATTTGGTATGAAGACCCTGACTATCGAGAAGAAATACTGGTGCGCTCTCTACATGACGGTGCGATTCTGGAAAGGCTTTCTGGTGATATTCGCATTATGCCAAACGGGGAAAGATGGCTTATAAAATAAGTCTTTTGACGGGATTTTTACCACAGAAAATTCAATAGGCAATTTCGGATTTGGAGGAAACAAATGATGTATGTCATTTTAACAACGATTATAGCTACTATACTTTAGCTACAACAAGTATAAAAAAGGAAGTATGGACACTCGCAATTTTAAGATCATCTGCGTGTGTGAAAGTGTCGCACTTATTGGACTGATATACTTGCTTTTTACTTAAACAGGACTAATCAGTTTCATGTGAACATTCTCCAAATAAAATCTCCACAGTCCGCTGACTATGCCGTATTTGCAAAGTCAGCGGGCTTTTTAATACCCAAAATCAAGAAAGGAGCAACTACCTATGCCAAAGAAAAAACTGCCGCAGACCATTG
>CAVLAO010000184.1:0-3212 GCA_963660915.1 Bacteroides sp. CAG:927
GAACAGGGCTATTTGACATATATTGTTCGCTCAGTAAAGATCAACAGCTATTTGAAATCCTTGATGAGCTTGGCAGGGCTGCTGTCGCAGTTCAACATTTGCATCACGGCAACCGAGGATGTGAAGAACGATGTTGCAGAGCTTATCCACAACTATGTGAATGAGCTGCACAAAGCAGGAAAATATGATGAGCTGACAAAGCAAGTCATGGAAATGAAGCTGTCTGTCCAGATATTTGATGTATTCGGAGAGGCAATTCAAAACAGCAATCAGATAAACTTGTTTAATATGTTCGCGGCATCAGAATCTGATCTCGACCGTCAGCTGAGAGTGGCCGATACAAAAATGGGTGGATGCGGTTTCCATTTGGCATACGGGCGCAAGTATATCGACTTCGACAATCCGAATGCCTTTAAAGTGGATTGTATTCTGTTTGCCTTCGATAGCGAATGCATTGCAGAACTGAATCAGTACGCTGAGAAGAAGTTTCACGAGTTGAATGACCAATATCGTAAGTATATTGCGTCTAAACCAGAAAAGTGCCGCAAGCAATATAGCGACATTGTTGCCAATGGTGATGAAATCAGTAAGCACAACTTCACTCTTCCGGAGACAATCAGCGCAAAGATTGAGAAAGATGGCGTGACGTATACCGATCACCTTTTCGCCAATGCTGATGGCATTGCAAGAATCAAGTTAAATGGCTGGGAACAGGCGGTTTTAGTCGAAGAACAAAAGCGCAAAGACTATGTTTGCTGGCTGCGAAATCCGTCACGTCAATCTTGGTCGCTGCGCATGCCTTATGAGATTGACGGAAAGTGCAGAGAGCTTTATCCGGACTTCCTCATTGTTCGAAAAGATCCGGTTCTCAAATATATCGTGGATATTTTGGAACCGCACAATCCGGATTTCAAAGACAATTTGGGCAAGGCCAAGGGGCTTGCAAACTATGCTGCAAATGAGCCGAGAATCGGCAGAGTGCAGCTAATCCGCATCGGAAAAGATGCAGCAAAGAACGACCGTTTTAAGCGGCTGGACCTTGCGAAAGGCACTATCCGAAACAAAGTGCTGGCAGCCATCAACACAGATGAGTTAGACCATATCTTTGACACGGATGGTGTGTTTGAAGACTAAATTTATGTAGACAGGGGTTCATTATGAAACTTAATAATGCCATAACAGGCTCTTACAATTTTATAGATTTATTTGCAGGAGCCGGTGGATTGTCCGAAGGCTTCATCCAAGCGGGCTTTTCACCTGTGGCACATGTGGAAATGAACCCTTATGCAGCTCGGACATTGGAAACACGAACGGGATATTATTCTCTCAAGGCACAGGGAAAACTCGATATTTATAGAGATTACATTAGCGGGAAAATAACTCGCGATGAATTTTTGAAGCATATTCCAGAGGAACATCTGAAATCTGTTTTCTGTGAAACGATGTCCGATGAAACTCTTCCGGGACTGTTCAAGAACATTGATGAGATTCTGCAGCAAAAAGGCATTAAGCAAATAGATGTTATTATCGGCGGACCTCCGTGCCAGGCCTACTCCTTGGTTGGGAGAGCCCAGAGCAAACACATGGAAACGCCAATGTCCAAGGATCCACGAAATGATCTCTACAAGCTATATGCAAGGTTCCTGCAGAAATATCAACCGAAGATGTTTGTCTTTGAAAATGTTATGGGAATCAAATCTGCAAATGGCGGTAAAACTTGGCTGAAAGTTCAAGCGGCACTTCGCGCTGTTGGCTATGAGATTGAGTGTCATGAACAGAATTCAAAGAATTTCGGCGTACTGCAGAATCGTAGAAGGATGATCATTGTCGGATGGCTAAAGGATAGTGGCTTTGCTTATCCGCAGTTTGAAAAGAAAACGGCAAATGCAACGGTTGCTGATATTCTTCGAGATCTGCCACCCCTGCATCCTGGTGAGAAATCCGGAGAATACGGCTCGGATAAAATAAGCGATTATCTGAAAGAAACTGGTATTCGCAAAGAAGGCGATATCCTGACACATCATTGTGCAAGGCCAAATAAGGATAGAGATATTGAAATTTACCGGCGCACGGTTGAACTCTGGAACGATGGGCATAAGCGCCTGAATTATAATGACCTGCCGGATGAATTAAAGACCCACAGAAACAGAAAATCTTTCTTAGACAGATTCAAGGTTGTCGAGGGCGATGAGCCATGCTGTCACACTATGCTGGCGCATATTTCAAAGGATGGCCATTACTTTATTCATCCGGATATAGAGCAACATCGTTCCATCACGGTTCGGGAGGCAGCCCGCATCCAGTCGTTCCCAGATGACTATTACTTTGAAGGACCAAGGACTGCTCAATTTGTACAGATAGGCAATGCTGTTCCGATGTTGATGGCTAAAGGCATCGCAGAAGGAATCGCCCATGAATTAAGTCAGGAGGATAAGGATGGAAAACAATCTCCTACTTGAACAGTACAGCTGGTATAAAAAGCAGCAATTGGCTGAATCTCCATTCAAGTGCCTGCTGAATGCAGATATTGAGCCGAATCCCCATCAGGTCAATGCCTTTTGTGCTGCCATCCAGGCATTAAAGACTGGCGGCATCATCTTGGCAGACGAGGTTGGTTTGGGTAAAACGATCGAAGCCGGATTGGTGCTGAACTATGTTCTGGATAACGGGGCAAAAAAGGTGTTGATTGCTCTTCCGGCTACGTTGAGGAAACAGTGGGAAGTCGAGCTTTCAGAAAAATTCGGACGTCAAGCTGTCATATTAGATCGGTATACCGTAGAACATGACAGCGCGAATGTTCGAGCACACCTTGAAAACAATGCTGAAATCAGCATTGTCATTACTTCCTACGATTATTCATCGAAACTGATGAAACGCTTCCCGCATGTAAAATGGGACTTTCTGATCATTGATGAGGCGCATAATCTGCGAAATGTTTTTCACGGAACAAAGCGGGCAAAGAATCTTTATGACCTAACGCATGGAATTCCTAAAATCCTTTTGACTGCTACTCCGCTGCAGAATTCTCTGACGGATCTTCACGGCTTGGTCTCTTTTATTGATCCTCGTATCTTTGGGTCAGAGAAAGTTTTCAATCGTCGGTTTGTAGATGGCGGCGATTATGAAGAGTTAAAGCAGGAACTCCAGCCAGTGTTATACCGCACTCTTCGGCGTGACGTTGGAAAGTATATGGCTTTTAGTAAGAGAACTTG
>CAVLAO010000185.1:0-3188 GCA_963660915.1 Bacteroides sp. CAG:927
TACAGGAACATCCGGAGGTCAGCATTACCTACTTTCTGCCAGATGCCCGGAAGGACGGCGGTGAGTACATTACCGTGACGGGCAGTGTGAAGAAGATTGAAAATTATGAGCGCAGGATTGTTCTGATGGATGGCACATGGATCCCCATCCAAGAGGTGATCAAGATAGACGGCGAGCTGTTCCGAACACAAGTATAAGTAAGGATTTTTTGAAAGCTGGGGTGATCATCACTCCGGCTTTCTGCATAGTAGGAAACTGCAGATAAAGCATCCGAAAAGGGCGCAAGACGTCCGATGGACGTCTGCTTTGCGCGGACCGGAACGGAGTGGAGACGGCCCCAACAAGCAGAAAAACGCGCAGGTAGCACCTGTGCCCTGCTTGCAGAAGTTGTCAGGAATTGTTGATAAGCTGAGAAACACATTGGTTTTTCTTGGGACAAAAGAACCAGACAAATTGATGCAAAAAAGCTTTACGTTTGTAAAAGTTTCAACCACAATTTTGTAGATGATGTTGTCGAACGCTTTCGTTCGTGATAGAATAAAAGAGAATTCTTTCAAAATCAAAAACTTCAAAAACGACCATTAAAAAAGACAGGGGTGAGCGTATGGCAATGTGCTATAAAAAACTGTGGAAGCTGTTGATTGACAAGAATCTGAATAAAACAGATTTGCGAGAACGTACAAAACTAAGTACAACAACAATTGCTAAGCTTGGCAGAGATGAATATGTCAGCATGGAGGTTGTTGCCAAAATTTGTGAAACGCTCCACTGTGATGTTGGAGACATGATGGAATATGTTTCAGAGGAAGAAAACCAGAACTGAATTATAAATATAAACACTCAACAGGGAGGATATTCTAATGGCAGACAAGACAAACGCCAATATCGGCTTTGAAAAACAATTGTGGGATGCAGCCTGTGTCCTGTGGGGACACATCCCGGCGGCAGAATACAGAAAGGTCATCATCGGACTGATTTTCCTTCGCTATATTTCGGCGGCATTTGATAAGCAGTATCAGAAGCTGGTAGATGAAGGCGATGGCTTCGAGGATGACCGTGATGCATACGAGATGGACAATGTGTTCTTTGTGCCGGAAGAAGCTCGGTGGGATAACATTGCCTCCAAGGCACATACACCGGAAATCGGCACGGCTATCGACAATGCCATGAGAGCCATTGAAGCGGAGAACAAGAAGCTGAAGAATGTGCTGCCGAAGAACTATGCAAGCCCTGACCTGGACAAGCGTGTTTTGGGCGATGTGGTTGATATCTTCACCAACAATATCGACATGAGCGATACGATGGCAAGTGAAGATCTGCTCGGACGTACTTACGAATACTGCATTGCTCAGTTTGCAGAAAAGGAAGGTGTAGGAGGCGGTGAATTCTATACGCCGTCCAGTGTGGTAAAGACGCTAGTATCTATCCTGCGTCCGTTTGACAACTGCCGAGTATACGATTGCTGCTGCGGCAGTGGAGGTATGTTCGTTCAGAGTGAAAAATTCATCGAGGCACATGGACACAAGCGTGGTTCAATCTCTGTATACGGGCAGGAAGCCAACCCGGATACCTGGAAGATGGCGAAGATGAACATGGCAATCCGTGGCATCGATGCTGACCTGGGACCGTACAATGCGGATACCTTTACAAATGACCTGCATCCGACCTTGAAGGCGGATTTTATCCTCGCCAACCCTCCGTTCAACTATCATCCGTGGAATCAGGAAAAACTTCTGGATGATAAACGTTGGAAGTACGGCACACCGCCCGCAGGCAATGCCAACTATGCCTGGATTCAGCATATGATCCATCACCTTGCACCGAATGGAAAAATCGGTCTGGTACTGGCAAACGGTGCGCTGTCTACGCAGAGCAGCGGCGAAGGAAATATCAGAAAGAACATCATCGAGGATGACCTGATCGAAGGCATCATCGCTATGCCAACTCAGCTTTTCTACAGTGTTACGATTCCGGTTACGCTGTGGTTTATTACAAAAGGAAAGAAGCAGTCCGGAAAGACGCTGTTCATTGATGCCCGTAAGATGGGACACATGGTTGATCGCAAGCACCGTGACTTTACCGATGAGGATATTCAGAAACTTGCTGACACCTTTGAGGCATTCCAGAACGGCACACTGGAAGATGTGCCGGGCTTCTGCAAGGTGGCAACCTTGGAGGATATTGCAAAACAGGATTACATTCTCACGCCGGGACGGTATGTTGGAATTGAAGAACAGGAAGATGACGGAGAGCCGTTTGAGGAGAAGATGGCGCGTCTGACATCGGAGCTGTCGGATATGTTCGCCAAGTCCCATGAACTGGAGGACGAGATTAGAAGAAAACTGGGGGCGATTGGGTATGAAATGTGATCAGCAAATAAATTTGCAAAAATTGAGCTGAACCGCCACATCGCGCATCGCAAAGCGATGCAGCGATGCGGTGCTAAACAGTTACCAATTTGTATAATTAGTTTAATCGGAGGTGCGGCATGAACACATGTGCTGTTTTGAAGAGCCAGGATAAATATACAATATTTCAGTTTAATAACCATATTATTCGATTCAGAACCTCTGATCGACTTGAGAGATATACGAGAGTTGTAGAATGGGATCATGGATATCTTGTTGTAATGGCAAAATATAAAAATATAGGAGAAGTGGAAGAATATATAGATTTATCGTTCATATTAGAAAAACTTTACTATGATGTAGATGAATTCTTGAAACCAATTAAGGAGGTAAGAATTGATTATGCCGCTTAAAATTAAAGAAATTGCAGACAAAGCAGATATGATTATTAATGGTTATGCTTTTACAAAGGACGAAGACTATATTCGAGTGCTGAATCTTGAGCGTATTAATCATGCTGCCGTGATCTTAAATAATCAAATTGTTGAAACAAATATGGATGACATAGAAGCGCAGATTGTACTGGACTATTACGAGAATAATAAGCAGTTTATGGAGGGATGAAATGCCAAAGTATTATGGGTTTAAAGTATGTGGTTACTACCTCTATTACACTGCAAGCTGTACAGTTGAAGCAATGCATGTACATGCAAGCGATAAAAAGCTGACGGAAGCAGGTTCAGCTAAGGAAATGCTGATTTAATCAGCATTTCCTTAGCGCCTCCGGCGGATCGCACGGATTTGCAAAGGAATTTGCTGCGTTGCAGCGCAAATCCGGCG
>CAVLAO010000186.1:0-3176 GCA_963660915.1 Bacteroides sp. CAG:927
GCGCAATTCCCTGCCCCTCTTCTACTTCAGCAAGGACTTCTCCCCATGGATTGATGATCATGGAATGCCCGTAGGCATCGCCCTTCCCACCCCACTGATCAGCGGCAATAACAAAACAGGTATTTTCGATTGCTCTCGCGCGCAACAGCACTTCCCAGTGTGCTTTTCCTGTCTGTGTCGCAAACATTGCGGGAACGCACAAAATCTGTGCCCCTTGAATGGTCATCTGACGATACAACTCCGGGAAACGGAGATCATAACAAACACTGAGGCCTAGGTGCCCCAACTCTGTATTGACCGTTACAATAGCTTCTCCCGGTTGGACCAGCTTAGATTCCTTACGAACCTCTCCATCCGGCAAAGTCACGTCAAAGAGGTGCGTTTTATCATATCGTGCTACCCGCTCGCCCTTCGGGTTCAAAAGGACAGATGCATTTCTATGCCGACCATCTTCACCGGGTGTGAAGATGGTTCCGCATAAAATCCAGATTTTATATTTCTGTGCCTGTCTGACCATATGCGTCAGCGTCACACTGTCCTCAAAAGATTCTACCTTTGTATGGCCACCATCATAGCAGGTGAAATTTTCCGGAAAAACAATCAATCGTGCGCCTTGTGCTGCAGCCTGCTCCACAAACTTCTCGGCTGTTGAAAGGTTTTCCTCCCAGGTATGGCCGGTATCAATCTGCGCAACCGCTGCTAAAAAACGGTTTTCCATTACAGATATGCCTTAAGCTCATCCACCTTGTTTAAATTTTCCCAAGGAAGATTCAGCTCTGGCCGACCGAAATGACCATATGCCGCGGTTTGCTCGTAGATGGGGCGACGCAAATCCAAATAGGAGATAATGGAGGCCGGGCGCAAATCAAATGTACGCTGCACAATCTCAGCCAGTTGCGCATCCGAAAGAACACCTGTCCCCTGCGTATCCACAAGAACGGAAACCGGATGGGCAACACCGATCGCATACGCCAGCTCAATCTGGCAGCGTTTCGCAAGTCCAGCAGCAACAATGTTCTTTGCCACGTGCCGAGCCATATAGGCCGCAGAACGATCCACCTTTGTGGGATCTTTGCCGGAGAAGCATCCACCGCCATGCGCTGCTGCGCCGCCGTAGGTATCTACAATGATCTTTCGACCTGTCAACCCGGTGTCACCGCAAGGACCGCCGACCACAAACCGTCCGGTAGGATTCACATAGAGCTTTGTTTCATCCCGAAGGAATTGTGCCGGCAGTACCGGTTTGATTACTTCCTCAATCACCGCTTCCCGCAGATCCTTCAACGTAATTTCCGGTGCATGCTGCGTGGAAACAACAATGGCAGGGCACCATTCCACTTGATTGTTTTCATCATAGGAGACCGTTACCTGCGTCTTACCATCCGGGCGCAGCCACGGCAATGTGCCATTTTTACGCACTTCAGTCAGGCGATGGGACAATTGATGCGCCAAAGAAATCGGAGCAGGCATCAGTTCCGGAGTCTCATTGCAGGCAAAGCCGAACATCATGCCCTGGTCACCTGCACCAACCAAATCAGCTGCATCCTGCTCGCTTTCCTTGTATTCCAATGAATGATCCACACCCAAGGCAATGTCAGGAGACTGTTCATCAATGCTGGTCAGAACAGCGCAGCTCTTTGCATCAAATCCAGAGGCAGAATCCGTATAACCGATGCGTTCTACGGTTTTTCTCACGATGGAGGGAATGTCCGCATAAGCGCTGGTGCTGATCTCACCCATTACCATCACCATGCCGGTTGTAGTTACAGTTTCACAGGCAACGCGGCCGTTAGGATCCTGCTCAAGAATCGCATCCAGAACAGCATCTGAGATTTGATCGCAAATTTTGTCGGGATGCCCTTCTGTCACAGATTCAGATGTAAAAATATGATTTTTCATGGCTTGTTTCCTTTCTTTGATGAGTATTTTTGAAACAGCCTCTAAAAGAAAAAATCACGTTCCAAGGCGGAACGTGTCTCTCGTAAGTACCCTCATCTTTCGATACATACCGCCGGAATTAGCACCTTGCCGGAACGGATATTTCTGTTCCTATTGCAGGTTGCCGGGCTTCATCGGGCCGATCCCTCCACCGCTCTTGATAAGGCTGTTCAATTTTTAACACATACATTATAAAATATCTCATCTGATTGTCAAGTATTATTTTTCTTCCTACGAAGGTCCGCAATCCCCGCACCTTTTCCGGCACAAGGAATGCGGACGAAAACCGCATGCGTATGCAAATTGCAGGTTCATCGACCGTTTTCATAGGTCTGACAAATAAAATCGTTGATCGTTTTATCTGCCGGGCAGAACTCAAAATCAGAAATTTCACTTGGCAGAATCCAACGAAGATCATTGTGCTCAAGCAATGTAATCCTGCCTTCCAAAATAGAGGCATTAAACAGTGTCAAATGAATCTTAATATCCGGATATTCATGCACCACGTCAAAAAACTCTGATTGCACCGACACTGTTATATCCAGTTCTTCCTTGCATTCTCGTATCAGCGCGTCCTCCTTCGTCTCCCCCTGCTCTACTTTCCCTCCTACATATTCCCAAAGCAACGATCTTGCCTTGTTTTTCGGCCTTTGACAAATCAAAAAGCGATCCTTGTCCCATATTAAAGCTGCAACTACCTCAACCATGTTTTACTCCTTTGTAAGTCCAAAATCATACTGCAAATAATCCGGAAGTTCATTATCCATATAAATGTCGAACAACAGCGTTCCTTTCGGGTTACTTGTTTTTCTTGGATTTTTCATAATTCCCTCGCCAACATAAGTGAAAGGCAAAACAATTCCATTTTCAGATTCTACCTTGCGGATAAACACACACGCCTTTTTACTATGAATCAATTCAGACTGCTTTTCCACGCTAAGCCCAGCTTCACATTCCCATTGAAAAAGGTCCGGCTGAAGGAACTTATCCTTGTAGTTCAAATGCTCTTGAACCTTAACATCCTTCTTGATAGAAGCAAAGATGAAAACCTGCTCACCATATATATAGCTGCCCTTCATTGTGTACTTTGGGTTTTTCAATAATTTCAGCTGCACTTGATCCATGCGGTAGCTCTGCCAAAGTTTGAACCCTGTTTCCGCGCCATAATCAGTATCATATCTTGTAAGTCCATATTTTAAAAGGTCAAAAAGATATTCTTCGAAGTCGCTGTCAATGGA
>CAVLAO010000187.1:0-857 GCA_963660915.1 Bacteroides sp. CAG:927
AGGAATGGACGGAATTGGAGGCAGGCCTCAGACAAAGAGTTGACGCGCTGAATCTGTTTTTGAAGGACATTTACGGGGAAAAGAAAATATTGAAGGACGGGATTGTACCTGAGGATTTTGTCTACCGTTCTCCGGGGTATCTGGCACAATGTGAGGGAATTCTTCCGCCTGGCGGTATTTACAGTCATATTTCCGGCATTGATTTGGTAAAAGGAAAAGATGGCGTATGGTATGTGTTGGAAGATAATCTGCGAATTCCATCTGGCGCAAGTTACCCACTGATTGCGCGCAGACTGTGTCGACGAGCCAGTCCGGAAACATTTCGACATGGAAATCTGGCAGATAATCGCAATTATGGTCAACTGTTGCGGGAGACAATGGACAGTGTGAACACTGGAGGTATCAATGTTGTGTTTACACCGGGAAGATATAATGCGGCTTATTTTGAACATTCCTATTTGGCAGAGCAGGCAGGGGCTGTTTTGGCTGAAGCAGGAGATTTGTATGTAAACAATTCAAAACTCTACTATCGATCTACCAGCGGAGCGCAGCAGGTAGGCGCTTTGTATCGGAGAGTCAGCGATGAATACATGGACCCACTGACTTTTGAACCGGAGTCACTGATTGGAATTCCCAATCTGATGAGTGCTTATCGGGCAGGGAACGTGGCCGTTTTGAATGCCTTCGGCAATGGCGTCGCAGACGATAAAGGCATCTATTATTTTGTGCCAAAGATGATCCGCTATTATCTCCATGAAGAGCCAATTTTGCATAATGCGCCGACTTATCTTCCATTTTATGAAGATGACCAGGCATATGTTCTGTCCCATATGGATACATTAGTGATTAAAGATGTG
>CAVLAO010000187.1:867-3059 GCA_963660915.1 Bacteroides sp. CAG:927
AAATAGAACGAAAGAGTCTTGCAGATTTGATTGTAGAACAACCGAGACGATTTATTGCTCAGGAAGTAATCGACTTTCAGGATTTACCGATTATGGATGCAGGAAAACAGGTGGAACGAAAGGCAGATCTTCGTGCTTTTGTCTTGTCCAGTCGAGGAAAAACAGTAGTTTGGCCCAGTGGCTTGACTCGATTTTCACGAAATCCGGACAGTTTTATTGTGAATTCATCACAGGGAGGAGGCTTTAAGGATACATGGATCATGTTACACTAAGCACTCAAAATCGTCTGTTCTGGCTTGGACGATACAGTGAACGGGTTTATACAACCATTCAATTTATGTTGGAAAAGTATGATAAAATGTTGGACGACCAGGATGTGGATTATCCGGCTTTTTGCCGTTGTATCGGGATTCCTTGTATTTATACCGATGCAGAAGATTTTTGCCGTGGATATCTGTTTGATCTTACTTCACCGGTATCTGTAGCAAGCAATATAGAAAATATGTTAGGCAACGGGATGGTATTGAGAGAAATTATTTCCACACCTACTCTAGCATATCTTCAAATGGCACATAATGCGATGGAGATGGCGGCGGAAAGCGATGGCCCGGGCATCCAACTTCAGTGGGTGTTGGATGACATTATGGCATTCCGCGGAAGTATGGACGACTCGGTGGAAAACGAAAAGGCCAGAAATGTCGTAAAAACAGGTGGATTGGTAGAACGCTTGAGCTTGATGTTGCGCTTGGAATGGCACTTAGATAATCTGGAGCGGGAATTGCATAAGCTGCTAAATCGCCTCTATAAAACAAATCTGACAACCAATCCAACAGCACTAGATGTGATTACAAAATATGCTATCGATGGACAGGAAGTTGATACATCAGTACTGCTCTCCAGCGTTGAAGGATTGTTTGTGGTATGAGTTGTCGACTGGAATTCTATTATGATATTCAGTTGGAATTTGACGCCCCGGTTTGTCAGCATGCATTTGTACTTCGGTGTCTGCCCAAAAGTTTTTCTGGTCAGCAGGTGCTGGATGCAACGCTGAAGTTGTATCCAGGCACAAACTGGACACTACAGCAAGACAGCTTCGGAAATTTGCTCCAAATTGGGCGCATTGATTCATTGCACAGCCAGTTCCATTATTCGGTTCAAGGCAGTGCAATTACAACGGCTATGGGAGATTTACCTATAAAACAGGACGCAATCTACCGCTATCCGTCGAGGCATACGGCGGTAAATCAGGAAATGCTGTGCTTTTTAGAGTGCCTGCATCTACCCAGTGAAGAACGCACTCGGGCATGGGAATTGAGCGAGGCGGTGCACGCATTTTTACATTATGTGCCTGGCAGCACAGGTGTATCCACTACGGCAATACAGGCTTTTCAAAGAAAAGCCGGTGTTTGTCAAGATTATGCCCATATCTATTTGGCGTTGGCACGTCAGGCGGGGTTGACAGCACGGTATTGCAATGGTTTGACAGTGGGAGAAGGTGCAAGTCATGCCTGGTGCGAGGTACTTGTGTCCGGAGTTTGGGTGGGGATTGACCCGACCCGCGGTAAATGGACAGATGAGAGTTATTTGCGTTTTAATATCGGCCGCGATTTTGCGGACTGTCCTATGGAACGGGGTGTTTTCATCGGGAATGCTGGGCAGAAACAAACTGTCTTTATGCAGGTAATTAAGCGAAATCAGATATGAATCAGATGTTGCAATGGAGCACACAATGAACTGCCCTGACAGCAACCGATGCTGTTAGGGCAGTTCATTTTCAAGGTGTGTGCAGAAAGGGAAGAAACAATATGATCAAACAGATTCTCAGTGTTCCTCTGGCAGTGGGGGAGGAACTTACAATTCAGAAGCAGAGAATTGGAATGGGGAGGAAAAGAATTTGCATTGTCACAGGTACACATGGAGACGAATTGGAAGGGCAATATGTCGCGTGGAAATTAGCACGTATCCTGCAGGAAAACTTGGCAGATCTCAATGGTATTGTAGACATTTATCCTGCACTGAATCCATTGGGGATCAGTACCATGACAAGAGGAATTCCGCAGTGTGATTTGGATATGAATCGCACGTTTCCCGGAAGCAGTCAAGGCAGCCAATCTGAGTATATTGCCCACGAGATTGTGCAGGATATTATGGGAGCGGATGTCTGCATAGATATTCATGCCAGCAATATCTAT
>CAVLAO010000188.1:0-985 GCA_963660915.1 Bacteroides sp. CAG:927
GCTGTGTATATCTTTGGGCTTATTATAATAAAAGCCGGGAGGTGTAACAACAATAATTAAATACTTGTCAGCAAAAACTTTACATATACTGCACATTGTAAAGCGGAGTTTCGATGAAAATCCCCTGAATTTTTAGATTTTTCAAGAAAAAAGGCACGATGCCGATTGCTGGCACAAGCCCGCCTCCAATGTACATGTTAAGATAAATGGAGATGTACCCAAGGGCGCGCCTCTCGCGCACACAAATCCCCGCAGTGTGAAATCTTAGGTGAACGTATGGGCGAAACGCACGGTACAGCGCCTCCGATATACGTCTGGTGCTGTACCGTGCGTTTAGTTTCTATCAGCATTGGGATCACGGCTTGGGTCGAGCGGTTTTATCTGCCGCTTGGCCTGAACTTTTGGACGCAGAAAAGTCCCGAATGAACGCCTCTCGGCATCATTCGGAACTCTCCGTGGAGCTACCACTTCCAAAGAAGCCGGAAATCCAGACGCCGATCTTGTCCGTCGGATTGTCGATAGCTTTGACGTAGTTATCAAAGAACGTGGCAAAATGACGCCGTAGTTCTTTCGTGATAATGTACTCGCTGAGTTCCTGCTTCAAGCTCTGCTGGTCATCATGCGACACCTTGATAACGCCGTTGATGTCACGGTCGATGTCCTTTTGGAACATACTTTGTATTTTCATAGTGCCTTCCTCCAATTACAAAAGGTTGAATGCCCGGTAGTAGTGTCCGTCCAGAAACTTTCCAAACAATCCGAGGTCTTGTCCGTTAAACGATCCCGGATAAAACATGACGATGGGGATGTCCTCAAAGAGATGCTGCATACTGTCCAGCATTTTATGAGAGCGCATAAACGGGAAGATTTTTCCCACGCCAGTCAGGAAGAGAACATCGCCGTATTCGTGCGGTTCGTATTTCATGTATTCCAGAAGTGCCTCCGGCGTTGCGATCTTTTGGAGCTGTTTGAGAAGGTATTCCTT
>CAVLAO010000188.1:995-3049 GCA_963660915.1 Bacteroides sp. CAG:927
CACGGATTTCAGAACGCGCTTGTCCTCCAAGAGCTTGAGGAAAATCTCATAGAGGTCGCATTCCTTGATGTGGTATGGCGTTCCGCTCTCTGCTTTCAGCCGGGAAACAAAGTCTCTGACGATCAACTCGTCTGCCGGATCATAGCAGAACACATGAATGCCGACTTCGTTGCTTAATCCTTTGTTGGCAAGAAAACTGGGGTCGGATATTCTGTCCCGGATTCTATCCAACTCTTGCTTGATGTCGCTCATGCCAGAGCCTCCTATCTAAAGCAGTTAAAAGCTGCGAGTGCTTCGAGATCGTTATTTCTGCGGATGCCTTCTTCCAGCTCTTCGCAGAGGAACAGCGGATTGAGCCGCGTCGATTTGAAGGTGTCAAGAATCTCAACTTCGACCAGAACCTTCGTCAGCACTTGCTTGATCTTATTGACCGTTGACTCGCTCCATCCGGCAATATCGTCGTTCTGCTCCTGCAAGTGGGAGAAGAACACATTCAGGTCTTTCCGCGAAAACTCGAAGTCCTGACTCCGGAACTTTTCTCCGATCACGCCGACCATGAAGTCCCACACAATGCGGTTGTAGCGCATCATGGCATAAAGGTTGATCTGCTTTGCAATCTCAGGCGGAGCCGATGATAATTCCTGCCGGAGCTGTTCATCGTCTAATGCGTCCAGCCGCTTGTAGCAGCTTCTCACCATACGGGCAACAAGCCGTTCGGTCGGGTATTGAAACAGATTGTTCTTTTTGATTTCTTCGATAGCGTCCTCTACGGATGCCCCATCGAGGTAATACTTCGATGCAATGCGGATTTCATAGAAGAGGAACTGTTCCGCTGTAATCGTTCCGTTATAAATCAGAGATCGTTCCATTCGCTTCTCCATTCGAGCCGGTCTCCCAAGCTCATTGTTATCATATCATATTGGCTGTCCTATAAAGCGGACTCTTACTTGCTTTCGTCTACAAACTCCACAATGTCACCGATATTGCAGCCGAGGCAAATGCAGATTTTTCTCAGGGCTTCCATTGACACGTCTTCGCCCTTTCGGAGTTTTGTCATGGTACTGGAAGACAGCCCGGACGCCTTGTGAAGATCGCCCTTGCTCATATCCTTATCGACAAGCAGTTTCCACAATTTTTTGTAGCTTGCTCTCATAGTTTTCACCTCAGCACAGAATGTATAGCATAGTTATTTTGATTATACCACTGCAAGAGCGGATGTTCAATAGGATTTCGCGAACTTTGGGTGAATACGACCGATTTGCACGAATGTTTCATCTCATGAGGTAATATAGAAAATGCCTGAGCTGGTTTTATAAATCATCACAGCCCATTCATATGTGCGCCTGGCGGCGCACGTTTCTAACGGGTGAAAGTCCCGAATCCGCCCGGTAGTGGGAAGGATATAGCCGAAGGCAAGGGTGTCCATCGTGAGGTGGAATCTGAAGGAAGCCGGATGTGGGAACAGACTAACCACGGGCAAATCTCTGGTCTGACGAACAGAAATCACATATAAGGTTACGTTTGAGGGTAAGACTGCATGACAAGCCGAAGCCCAATAGCTACACGGAATCAAACGGAATAAATGTGGCAGATGGATGGAGAGAAAGAAACGTGTGGTACCCGGGGAGACCTGTGTGGAAAGCTTTGAAAGAAGTAACCACCGCACAAGCGAAAGCAAGGCGGTGCTGAGCACACAGGAGTCAGCAGAGGTCATAGTAAGCCCAAATGTCTAAGAGCAGAGTAGGACGAAGGACCGAATCAATAGGAGTCTTAAGTATGACCCGGAAAGGAGGAAACGAGCACATGGATGCGGAAAACAAGAAAAACTGCTTGCAAAGAGATAGCGCGGAACGCAAAGGGTATGTGAGAGCGCACCGCTCGTTCAACCGGATATGGAAGGAAAGGGACAGTGCAGAGCCGGACATCTTGGGTAAGATACTGGATAAGGATAACCTAAACAGGGCTTACAAAAGAATAAAGGCAAACAAAGGAGCACCGGGAGTCGATGGTATGACTATCGAGGAAGTGCTTCCATGGCTGAAGGAACATAACCA
>CAVLAO010000189.1:0-3047 GCA_963660915.1 Bacteroides sp. CAG:927
CCGGTCAACTTCGTCAATAAAAACGACCCGCCCGTTTTTGAGCACATCATAAGCAGGGATAAGGTCAAAAAGCCTTTGTGTACCATCAGACTCATCCATCAGATCGAACAAATCGGCTTTGTTCCCATGATCCATCATAAGTTCTTCCGCCATGAGTGTTCCATTTTCCATGGTCAGTATAAATCTTCGATTTCCTATTTCAAAGGATTTTCCCGTTCCCTGTTCAATTGAGTTATGAAACTCTTCATCCTCTCGAATGCTTCTTTCAACTTCGTCGATGACATACCCTATCTGCTCTTTTGGCAAAAAGCCAAGGATTTCTTCCAGGGGCTTCTTCCTCGACATAATGTTTTCAATGCCGGTGTCAAAATCTGAAAGCATCCGTGCCAGCATCGTTTTATCTCCGCTATCATTCACAAAGAAGTTGTTGATTTCCCGGGCATGGCTATATGGATAAATCACAGCAACATTCGAGAACCACTGATATACATTTTTGAATTTCTGGAAAATCGAATCCCCGTCAATGTCTTTTCTGGCAATTTCCGTTAAAAATAATTTATCTGAATTAACATCTGCTTTATACACTTCATATCGCATCTTGTCTTTGGAATTCTTCTCGAAATGAAGGTCACTCTTCGTTTCTTTTCTTTCTACATCTCGTTCGAAAAGGCAGATTTCAGACTCGCCTGTGATATCATATAGCCATTCTGCTTCAAATTCGCGCGTTTGATAGTTGATTGAAAAACCATAAGAGTAAAAATCCCCATCTGCAACCAATTCCATCTGAAAGATGCCAGGTTTCTGGCCATAGGCCGAATCAATGCGAAAATATTTATCGCGGCTCTTACCGTTTTTAGAACTTCCTGAGATTACGGTTCTGCGCATAAAATCAATTGCATGGATGAAATTGGATTTTCCTGCTGCATTTGCGCCAAAAATAAAGCTGCTCTTTAACAACCGATTATCGTTTGCAACAGCAATATGCGACGGATGGCGGGAACCCTTGCCTGCCGCCATGGAAAAGATTTGCTGTTCTTTGAACGACATATAGTTTTCAACGGAAAAACGAATAAGCATAATCATTTTCCCTCCTTCAAATTATATTATACACAGCTCTTTCGTAATCTTCAATCAATTTTCGGAAATTTATATGCAATTTTGCTTTACATTTGACGACAAAATCGCTTTTCATTTCCATGGGCAGGTGTCGCCCGGCCTTCTTTCTGCAAACGCCGGCTTCAGGATCGTGTCATCCCCGTAGTGGATGGCCTTGTGTGTCCGGTCGCTCACGCAGATCACATTCTCCGGGTCCAGCAGTGCATCCGTGTGCCCGATCACATCTTCCTTTGTCAGTGGGTTCAGATGGTGGATGATGATTCTCGGCCGGATGGGCTTTCCGTTCCGTATCACCCAGTCCGTGATCTCGTGGTCAGGGCAGCCGAGGTCGCATCCGCCGTCCCGCACAATGATCCTGTCCCGGAACGCCCGCCACTCTCTCGACTGGTAGAAGTCCTGATTCAGATACCGGTCAAACCCGAAGGTGTCGAATCCCACTTTCCCGTGCAGCTGTAAGTAATGGAACCGGTCTTCAAAGGTCGCATACTGGCAAAGCTCTGAGTACGTCTTCCTGCCCATACTCTCAGTACCCCACGCACCAGCAGACCATGGCAAATGCCGTGCAGATCATCGAAAGACAGATCAGTTTGCCATGGAGGTTCTCGAGGCCTTCCGTTTCATCATGGTAAGAGCACACGAACGTGAAGATCAGCGTACACCAGCATCCAAACCCGCCGATCCGCTTATCAATGATTCGTGGAAGCCCAACCACGATAGCTGTCAGCAGCGACAGAATACTCGGAGGCAGATACCACCAGTACCGCTTGCTTGTCGGCTGTTCTCTGTCGGTAAAAATACACGCCAGCAGAATGCACGGCATTGCGGCCATCAGCCAGAAGCAAACTTTTTCAAGTCCAGTCATCTTTTCCCTCACCCCAGTGCTAGTAATATGATGATATACATGCAAATCACGAGAAGAAAGCAGTAGAAGTAGTGTAGATTGGGGGCTTCGGTTTCATCGGTCAGCAATATGCAAACCATCATAAGCATTCCGATCAGGGCACCAAATGCTGTGAGCAAATTATGTAAAGTCATCTTCGTCATCCTGTCCGTTGTACACTCGCATGGCCTTGATGGCTTCGGCGTACATTTCTTCGGTGTTCTTTGCGGCCTGCAAAGCTTCGGTCTTTGCCCGCAGAAGTTTGTTTTCCTCTTCCAGCTTTTCTTTTTCCAGTTCTGACTTGAACGTGGCCAGTTTCAGGAAATGAGTTGTTTCGGCCGAGGAAGCCGTGCCTTCCCGCAGCCGTCTTTCCACCAGATCCATTGCCAGGGAGATCATCTGGTTTTCTCTCGCTTCCGGAGACAATGCCGGCCGCATTCCGACATCCTCGCCAGATGAGACCTTTCTTGTCTTCATGAGTTTTCATTCCTTTCGAGTGAGTTTTGCTTTGTTTTTGGGTACTTTTCGCGCCTTTTATCGTTCCTTACACAGACTTATCGCAGGAAACACGGCACTTTTGAATGCATTTTGATTTGTACATGGCTTTTGTAAAGGCTTATGGGAGCTGTTGCAGAAAATGTTTTCATGAAGGTAAAGGAGAAATTATGATGCCGTAAAACCCAAAAAAAGCAAACCATTTGAAAGGAGGTGTCAACTACTATCCCATAAGCCCTTACAAAAGCCTCCGATTGTTGTGTACATCTGCACAGGCGAAAACCGCCGTAAACAGCTGTAAACGGATTCACACGAAATTTTTCGTATGACCTAACAATCGGAGACATCGCGCACAACCATAGCCAGTGAATCTTGTCAATTGACGAAACCTTCGTCTTCAGCTATACTCATGGTGAAAGAAGAAAATGATGCAAGCTGAAACCCTATTCCAAGACAGAACGGAGGTCGATACACTAAAGCCGTGAAAATCCAAACAAGACTGGAGCATTCCTGTAATCCGTAAAAATTGCGAATTGAAATAAAAAGAACCCCGCAG
>CAVLAO010000190.1:0-2229 GCA_963660915.1 Bacteroides sp. CAG:927
GTCCTATGACATTGATTTTCGCCACGCATAATAAAGGCAAATTAAGGGAGGCTTCCGAAATACTTGGCTCTCAGTTCAATCTTCTTTCTCCTCAAAGTATGGGGATAGAGGGAGAGGCTCAGGAAACTGCTTCTACGCTTGAAGGTAACAGTCTTCTGAAGGCACAGTATATCTATGATAAATCCGGCGGAAAGTCTTGTTTTGCAGATGATTCCGGGCTTGAAGTAGATGCTCTGGGAGGTGCTCCCGGGGTTTACACTGCGCGTTTTGCAGGTCCTGAATGCAGTTTTGAAGATAATATAGATAAACTTCTTTCTGAACTTCAGGGTGTGCCAATGGAGAAGCGTACTGCGAGATTCAGATGCGTGGTAACCCTTATCGTGGACGGAAAAGTCAGCATCTTTTCGGGCGGTATGGAAGGGAAGATAGCTTTTCAGAGGAAGGGGAGCGGAGGATTTGGCTATGATCCCGTGTTCATTCCGGACTTTAATGATGCGCAGATGACGCTCTCTGAACTTGGCGAAGAGCTTAAGAACACATTTTCACATCGTTTCCAGGCGCTCGATGCCATGCGTAAATCGATTCTTTGTTCGAGCAATTGAGTTTGTCCTTTGGGCTTTCTTGTCCGGCTGAGTGCAAGTGTCAAATTTTTTTACACCCGTGTAAAGTTTCTTTACAAAGGTCGAGAGTATCGGTATATATAATAGGTTTACTGATAATCAATTAGTGTATCTGGCACATTTGTCGTTCCATATACTTTCAAAAGATAGTGTGATGAATTTTGGAAGTTATATGGTTGCGGCGTTTAGGACACTGCCGGCAAAGGGACGTAGGAATGGCCTGAAAGTGCTGACACTCGGAATCGGGCTTGCAGTGGGTTTGGTGCTGACCTCGAAGGTGTGCTTTGAGCAGACCTATGATGACTTCTACGATGGTGCGGAACGGATTTTTTATCTCAGTGAAACGGCGGAGACGAGTGGAGAATGGAAGGTCTATAGTCATACGAGCGGCGGAATAGCGCCGAGGATGAAGGAATATTTCCCGCAGGTCGAGGAGGCGACGAGGCTCACCTGGTTCGAGTGGGACGCCGACCTCATCATGCACGGGACAAAGGCGAGAATCGAGGCCGGACGCACCGGGCTGGCGGACTCGGCGTTCTTCAGAGTGCTTGATAGAGAATGCCTTGCAGGAGATATTACGGAGGCCCTTGATGTGGAGAGCAATGCTGCCGTGTCTTACTCTGTGGCCAGGAAAATCGCGGCGACGATGCAGAATGAGACGGAAACGTTTTCGGATAGAAAGTCGGTCGCTGAAAAGGTCATCGGACAGAGGTTCTCTGTCGCAGGTTGGGGAAACGGGTATGAATTGACGATAAGTGGAGTTTTTGAGGACTATCCGCTGAATTCGAGTTTCCGTCCACAGGTGCTTATCTCGCTTCCTACTACAGGAATGTTCATTTATGACGGCTCGGACGGGGTCGTCGGCAATGACCGCTACAGCACGTTCTTGAAATTGCGTGAGGCTTCCGATGCCGACGGGCTAAATGGTAATTTCAGCGGATTCATGAACACATACCTTCCTATGGAACAAATGAAGGCCGCAGGCTTTGATATGGATTTCATTGTCAAGCCGTTGAGAGGATTCCATAACGAGGACCAGAACCAGAGAAATATGACGCTGCTGCTCGCGTTCGTGGCATTCGCGTTGTTGCTGACTTCAGTGTTGAACTATCTGCTTATAGTCCTTTCAACCACTGTGACGCGTAGCCGCGAGATGGCTCTGCGCAAGTGTCTTGGAAGCGGGCGAGACGAGATGTTCGGGATGATGTTCGCGGAGGCTTCCGTTCATACGTTACTTGCTTGCGCGCTCGCCGCCGTTCTTATTTTCTCATTTCGAGGCACTGCGGAGGAGATTCTCGGAGCTGATGTTTCCTCGCTCTTTTCCGGCAGGCCCCTGATTCTATCAATTGCTGTCGTCATAGTGCTCCTCTTTATAAATACTGTGATGCCGGCACATTTTTTCAACAGAATTCCTGTGGCTGCGGCTTTCAGAAACTATAGTGAGGGCAGACGCAGATGGAAACTCGGTCTATTGGCTGTGGAGTTCGCGGCAGTTGCATTCCTTTCTGTCGTGATTTGTGTGATTTCGCTGCAATATGATAAGATGGCCAATGCAGATCTTGGATTCGACTACGGAAATGTCGCGATGATAAGCCTTAAGGAGGCGACC
>CAVLAO010000190.1:2239-3039 GCA_963660915.1 Bacteroides sp. CAG:927
TGGCGGAAGTGCGTGCGCTTTCTGATGTGGATGATGCGGCTTTTGGCTACCAGAACCCTTTTGACGGCTACTCGGGCAATAACATTTCGGTGCCAGGAGAGGATAGGCAGCTATTTAATATTAGGGATGCCTATTATGTTGACAGTCATTGGGCCAATGTCTTCGGAGTGGAGATTATTGAAGGGCGCAATTTTGACGAAGCGCTTGCCGCTGATAGAGAAATACTTGTGGATAAGAGATTTGTAGATAAGATGAAAAAGACTGCCGGATGGAGCGAAGTTCTCGGACAGGATGTAGATGTTACGGGGCACGAGGCTGGGACTAAGAGTATATGCGGCGTGTTCAAAACCATAAACCAAGGGGCATTCAGTCTGGAGGACAGTTTTTATTCCACTCGCCCGATGGTTGTCTTTTACTGTAACCCGCAGCAATATACAGCTATGTTCCGATTCATTTTCGTGAAATATCACAAGATTTCACCTGACGCCTTGGAGCATACGCAGGCCGTGGTGAATGAAATCCTGCCGGGGCGGGGGAACAGAATCACTGCGTGCCGCATGGCCGCTCTTGAGAATTTGGCGGATACGAAGAATACGAGAAACGCCGTGCTTATCGGCGGTGTCGTTTCACTGATAATCGCTCTTTTGGGTCTTGTGGGATATACGATTGACGAGGTGCGCCGTCGTGGTAAGGAGATTGCGGTGCGTCGTGTGAACGGAGCCCAGTTCTCGCAGATTCGATCGATGTTCCTCAAAGACCTTATGTGGATTGCAGGGCCGTCAGTGGCCGTCGGGTGCGTG
>CAVLAO010000191.1:0-3000 GCA_963660915.1 Bacteroides sp. CAG:927
TTTTTGCTCATAATCCGCCCCTCCTTACAGCACCTTTACCGATGTATCCGGTGCCAGCAGCTTAAAGATTTCTTCCATGTTGATTTTGGCAGGACTGGTGGCAAAGCCGCTGTCGCGGAACACGGCGCGCAGGGGCTGCATTTGGGCGATTTTTTTGATTACGCTTTCGGTAACGTTGGCATCAAAGCAGGCGATTAAATCGCCGTCGTTGTAATTGTGCACTGCAAAGCCCTCTATCTGCAGCGATTTATATGGCAGCGACAACGGCAAACCCCACTCCAGCAGGCAGCCAAACAGCAAATCCAAATCGCTGCGGTCCTCCTTAATGTTGCTTGCCAGCGTGTCCAGCAGCGACTGGTCATAGGCCGCAGGCGGGTAATATACGTCCTTCATGTTGGTGTCGTCCAGCTTGAGGACGCGGAAACCGATGTCGAGGGTGGAGGGGGGAGTGTTGAGAGTGGAGAGTTGAGGGTTGAGTGTGGAGCTGTCAGCATTCTCTTCACTCTCCACTCTTAACTCTTCACGCTCTTTTAATATTTTTTTGCCTGCGCGGCGGATGCGCTCCTTGCCGATTTCGCAGATTGTTTTATAATTGGCAGAAGAAATCTTCTCTGGTATCTGCACAAGAATGAACTTTCTTTTTCCTACATCTTCGCTATTCTTTGCAATTACCGAATGAGCAGTTGTTGCTGATCCTGAAAAAAAATCGAGCACAATAGAATCTTCATCTGATGCAATTGACAAAATACGATCAATTAAACGAACAGGTTTAGGAGTGTCAAAAGGTGCATTTTTATCAAATAATGCCATCAGTTCCTTTTTTGCTTCATCAGTGTGCCCCACTTCAGAAAATGGCCAGAAATTAGTTGCATTTTTCCCACCCACATTTTTTAAATAAGTTTTTCGCCGTATACCACCTTTCCCATGTGCTGTAAAATAGAAGCGGGGCCACTGCCCTCTACTATATACCGCTTGTGCCTTTTGGGATGATATTTCCAATGTTTCTGACAGCACAATTGCTTTGATTCCTTTTCTAATAGCATCATCCTGAATTCCGCAAACCACCGCTCTCTCATGCTCGTCATGAATATCCTTTAATTCGTAGTCACACCAGCCTCTCATATATTCGAGCATTTGTTGTTGCTGATATCTCCAGCAAGCTCCACTACTAGGGTAAATCATTTCACCCGTAAAAGGATTTTGAATTGCATACACCATTCCTTGGTGCGTAATTGCTCCTGGAGCAAACGCAGATGTATTTTGCCAAGCGCCATCAGGATCATTGTCTGGATTCGAATATTTCGCATCCATTTCTGCTGTCCTCGGAAGCTCTTTGGGCTTCCAATCAGGATATTTGCTAAAGGCCAAGATATGTTCAAGTTCAGCTGGTATTCCTTTGGAATCATTTCTCATTGAATAAGTTCTTTGCCACGATATGTTGGCAACAAAACATTCACTACCAAAAATTTCATCACAAATTTTCCTTAAGTTATCAACCTCATGATCATCAATACTAATAAAAATAACCCCATCATCCGCCAGCAAATTTCTCGCCAGCATCAGCCTGGAGTAAATCATGCTGCACCAGTCAGAATGAAAGCGCCCATTAGTATCCGTGTTCTTAAACAGGCGGTTGCCCTCATCGTCTATCTCTCCACTTTCCGCACTCCACTCTTCACTCTTCATCGCAAAGTCATCCCGGTAAATAAAATCATTCCCCGTATTGTACGGCGGGTCAATATAGATCATCTTCACCTTACCCAGATAGCTTTCCTGCAGCAGCTTCAGCACCTCCAGGTTGTCGCCCTCAATGTAAAGGTTTTGCGTGCTGTCCCAGTTGACGCTTTCTTCCAGGCAGGGGCGCAGGGTTTTGCGGATGGGCCTGTTGGCCTCCACAATGGCGGCCTTTTTGCCCACCCAGGTAAATTCGTATGCCTCGTCGCCCTCCAGCACGTCCGCAGAAAGCAGCTGGCGCAGCAGGTCAAAGTTAACGGCCTTCCTTGGTCTGCCGTATTCGTCCCTGCCTTCGGTTATGCAGCTTGGGAACAGTGCCCCGATTTTTTCTATATTCTGTGCGGTCATATCAAGTGATTCCATGCGCATTTTGTTCATATTGAGTATCTCCTTATTCATTTACTGAACCATCGCACTGCTTTTCTGTTTCCAGTGCTTGATATTCTCTTTTCAGCTCTTTTAGCAATTCTTCCTCCGAGGGAAGATACAGCTTGTATTTTGCTGCGAAGACCTGGGTTTCATTCTCTGGAAGCGTATACTTAACTACTGAATCGCTTTTATCTGCGCAAAGAACAATGCCAATCGGTGGATTGTCACCTTCATTCATCAGTTCACGCTCATAATAATGAACATACATCTGCATCTGTCCCAAATCCTGATGGGTTAGATCTCCGATTTTCACATCTATCAGCACAAAGCATTTTAAAATATAATTATAAAAGACTAAATCTATTCTGAAATGGCGCCCATCAAAAGTGATCCTCTTCTGCCTTGCCACAAACGAAAAACCGCGTCCCAATTCCAACAGGAACTTTTGTAAGTGTGTGATGAGTGCCTGCTCCAAATCGCTCTCGTAAAAATCATCATTCGGTGTAAGTCCAAGGAACTCTAACACATATGGGTCGTGTATAATATCCTCCGGGCGTTTTGGCGGTTCCAATGTCAGAATTTCCTTTGATACAGCTCGCTTATCTTTGCTAGACAACAATCGCTCGTAAAAGAAGGTATTGATTTGCCTTTCAAACTGGCGTGTACTCCATTGAGCCTTTACTGCTTCATCTAAGTAGAACTGCCTTGCTGCCTCATTTTCAACTCGCATCAGCAGACGGTAATGCGTCCAGCTTAATTCGCTACGCAGTGCGTAGCCATTCGGAAAGGTATGATAGAATTGCCTCATATTCTTCAGATTTGCTACGGTAAACCCCTTCTCAAAATCTCTGGTCATCTGTGCAGAAAGCTCTTGAAGCAGACGCGTTCCATATTCTG
>CAVLAO010000192.1:0-2980 GCA_963660915.1 Bacteroides sp. CAG:927
GGATTTTAGAATTTTTCTCAAATCACCCCTTGACTTTTATTAGCAGGTCTTTTTTAATTGTTTATTATTTGGACGCTGCATCATTGACACAACGCAATGTGTTCAGGCTGCGGGGATAGCCGATAAACGGCAGGCACTGAGAGATAATTTTGATCAAAAACGCCTTGTCATTGCCAATTCGCATATTGGCAGCAGCATGGGAAGTCAACTGCGGTTCGCAGCCACCCTGCGCAGCCAGAAAGCAGAAGGTAATCATTTCACGCTGCTGGTAGGTCAGTCCTGTTCTGGTGTAATAGTCGCCAAAGCAGTTGTCCGCCAACCAGTAGTTGATATGGCAGCTTTCCTCTGGGCCAGACTTGTAAAAGTCGCGCATCCCATCGCCGAAAATGTCCACCTGTGCCTGTCGGCCAGCTTCCAGCCGATTTTCAGTGGTCGTTGTCGCCTGACCCGGCAGAGGGAGCTGCACTCCTTTTTCTTCCAGCACAGCATTGACTGTTTTCAGAAACGGGAACACCCGCCCAATACCGAGGTATGCGACTGCCTGATAGGTAATTTCTTTAACCTCCACCGGAGTAACACCGAAGTTCAGCGCAGCAGGGAGAATCGCACGAAACTCATCAATGCCCTGACACCCCAGCAGAGCGGCAAGAATTGCCATAAAGCGCGTCTTACCATCCAAATCATCATGGTTGACCACTTCATCAAAGGCAAAGTTGTCGAACCGCTCAATGAACTCCGGGTCAGTGCGCAGAAAGTCCGACACATAGCCGGGGAACATCTTTTCGTGATATTGTTTTGATGCCTGTGTAATGCTCATTGTTCCAGCCTCCTTAAGCCGTTCAAAAATATCCATCCGTTACTCAATCCCCTTTCCCATTTCATGCGCCTGTTTGAGTGCCGGATGACGGTACACATCACCCTTGTCCCATGTACCCATACCAAAAATTACGCCTTTTTCCATCGCACCGGGCAGACAGCGCAGATAGCCACGGAAATCTGCCAACGTTTCATCTGCGGCGCAATGCTGTGGGTCTGCTGCCGTGACGATGAGATAAAACTGTTTGTCTTTGATGGAGCGATACGGCTTGTTTCCTTTGACGCTTTTATTGTAATCGACTGCCTGCCGTGAATCAATTTTACTTTCGGCCTGTATAGATAAGAAAAACTGATACGAAAAAGTGGCAGAACTGCGCTAAACAGTTCTGCCACTTTCGATTCGTTTCTTATTTTTGAAATTGCGCTTTCAGCAGGTTCGCAAATTCCTCTACATAGGCGTTGGATTGTTCTTTTTTCCAGAAGGCACAGTAGTTTCGCAGAATTGGAGTTTCACCACGCACCAGCGGAATCCTCACAGTAGAAGCTCCCATCATTGGCAAAGCCGTTCTGCCCTCTACCAGAAGAAACCCTTTGCGCCCAATTACCATCAGTCGGGCTTCTTCCAGATTTTCGGCATACAAAATCTCACTTTGAATCCCAACAACGGTCTGATAATAGTCCTGCTCTGTTTCCTTCTGCCCTTCCGAGGCCACCAGAATACACGGAACATTTTTTAGTTCCTGCGGCGTGATTTTAGAAAGCTGTGCCAGTGGACTGCGCGCCGACAGCTCCACAAAGCTCTCACAGGTCGTCAGAAGTAGATTTACATATTCATCCGAGAAGGCGCGCCGTTGGTCGTTCAGAACCATATCAACTTCTTCTGAACGCATGGCGGCATAAAGTTCCTCATGGTTGCCATATTGAATGGAAACTGCAACATCTGGGTGTTTTTCCGAAAACAGCTCCAATGCCTGATGAAATTCACTGCCCGTATAACAGCGGAGATAGCCAATTTTTAAGGAAGCCTGACTTCCTTTTGCAATTTTGGCTCATTGCACATCCGTTCGTAGTCCGCTGTCAAAATCAAACTTTTCTGATAGAAATATTCGCCAGCAGGTGTCAACCGAAACGAACGGTTTCTCCGTTCCAGCAGCTTGAATCCAAGTTCCCGCTCCAGAGCCTGAATTTGCTGGGAAATTGCTGATTGGGAGATATAGTTTTCTTCTGCTGCTTCTGAAAAACTGTTCAGTCGAACGACAGATTGAAAATACTTGAGCTGCTTCAGCATAGATGCTCACCCTTTTCCAACGTTTTTTATATGATTCTATCACAGAACGAATCGTATTTCCATATTCAGACTTTCTTATAGAGATTTCACAAGGAAAGAGCAATAAGTCCTACTATCGCCGCTTTAAGCCATCAACGATCCACGGACAGCAAGTGCAGGGTGGAAAACTTCCGCGCCCTTGCGCCTGATAAAAACTGGAACGTTGATTTTCTCGCCCGACTTTGCCACGGTGGAACAGTCAAAGGAGCGTGCGTTTGAACAAAAAGAAAAAGTCCACAAACATTTCCCCTTACCCCGATGAGGTCATTGACCGTCTGGCACGAGCGTTCTACCCGGCTATCCTTGCCTTCTGGAACAGTGAGGAAGGTCAGAGGGAGTTTGCCGCATGGCAGGCGGAACAAGCTCATCTTGCAGGAAATAAAAAACAAGAAGCTCCCATCGGGGAACTCCCTGTTGTACATATCGCTGTTGTCTGTGGTTTTTGGCAGGGTGCGTCCGGGTGGGCGCACCCTGTTTTTGTTTTACACTCAATCTTCTAATCCATGACTCCCGGCTGCATTCTTCAAATATTCCTCTGGGTCACCGTTCAGAATCAAGTCTGCATAGTCCAGCGGGTCATTGTAGATGAGGTCGTCCAGTTCGGTCTGCTGTGCCACGGTCACATCCAGAGCATCCTCAACCCCGGTGCAGTCAATGGAGATTTTTCTCCCATCCCGGAGCAGCAGTTCCATGCAGCCAATATCGGCAACATGGAGATGCAGAAACTCAAACCCTACCACATGGAAAACCTCTACACGACCCTGAGCAAAACGCCCTGCGGTTCGTATATCGAGGGAAAGAAGCAGGAACTGACCGAAAAGCAGAAGCAGCGGTTCC
>CAVLAO010000193.1:0-2972 GCA_963660915.1 Bacteroides sp. CAG:927
GATTTCCACGTGGCTCAGCAGGATTGCCATCAATGAAGCGATAGATTTCGTCCATAGAAAGCAACGCATCGACAATGTCAGTGCAGACGAAAGCTCGTCGGTGGCAAACCAGTTGATGGCGGACGAATATTTCGACGGCGACAGGACACAAGCCCAACTGCAAGAGGCAATCGCCCAACTGCCGCCTGTCCAACGAGCAGTTTTCAACATGAGATATTTCGAAGAGATGAAGTATTCGGAGATGAGCAAGATACTCGGAACGTCCGAAGGCGCACTGAAAGCGAGCTATCACCTTGCAGTGAAAAAAATAGAGACTTTTTTTAACGCACACGATTAAACCTTTGGAATTGTCCAACGTCATATAAGTGAAAGGAATTAGAGATATGAAAGGAAATGTTCTTGACAACAAAAAACTGAGGGAAAATCCG
Organism: Bacteroides sp. CAG:927; assembly: GCA_963660915.1. Classification (GTDB taxonomy): domain Bacteria; phylum Bacillota; class Clostridia; order Oscillospirales; family Oscillospiraceae; genus UMGS1766. The sequence continues at coordinate 429 of CAVLAO010000193.1, forward strand.
TTCAGGACTCCTGTCGGATATTTCCAAAACGTTAAGACAGAGTTGATGGCATCATTGCCGGACGCTCCCGTTACCCTTCCTGCAAAGAGGAAACACACCGTCTTGTCGCTCCGGCCACTATTGACTATGGCTGCATCCGTCTGCATTGCGGTGTTTGGCGTGGTGGCATATACTCACTATTTTGATGCCGGCAAGAGCGGAAATCAAGTAAACACGCAGATTTCCCACCATTCCGACGATGACGCTTCAGACTACATCATCATGGATAACTCCGACATATACAATTACATAGCGGAACTTTAGACGCAGTGAACATGCTTAGATATTTGATAATTATAATAATGTCTGTGTCGTCGCTTGTGGTAAACGCCCAAGCACCAGAGCACAGAGACAGCCGCCGGTTCGACCCTCAGAAATTCGAGAAACAACTTGAAGGTTTCGTGCTGAAGAGACTGGAACTGTCGCAAAAGGAGGCTGCGGCTTTTCTTCCGATTTTCAGACAAAAGAGAAAAGCAGAAGTTGAAGTCATGGTAAACGGCAGAATGAACCGGCATAAGCGCCCTACATCGGAGAAAGAATGGGAGTATGCACTGAAGATGTTCGACAACAATGAGGTCAAACTGAAGAAGATACAGCAGACCTATCATGAGAAGATGCTGAAAGTGATACCTGCTTCAAAAGTCATGAAAATGATAAAGGCAGAAGAAGACTTCCACCGCGAGACATTCAGCAAGATGCAGATGAATGCAGCACGGCACAGAAAGTAGGAACTCATCTGCGTAGCACTTCACTTCGATAGCATTGTCATTATACCCCAATAGACTCCGTCTTGCGCAAAGACGGAGCATTTTTTGTAAATAATATGCATAGATATTTTATCCGGTTGTCGTACGATGGCAGCAATTATCACGGTTGGCAGATACAGCCAAACGGAAATTCCGTACAAGAGGAAATACAGAAAGCACTGACAACACTGCTGCGTTTCAATGTGGAAATCGTGGGAGCAGGCAGAACCGACGCCGGGGTTCATGCAAGGGATATGGCGGCTCACTTTGACGTGCAAGACCCAATAGACGGGAAACAACTGGCATATAGAATGAACCGCATCTTGCCGCGCGACATCGCAATACAGGGCATTGAAGAGGTTGCAGGAGATTTACACGCGAGATTCTCGGCTGTTAGTCGCACGTACCATTATTATATACACATGCAGAAAGATCCGTTTCTGCAACGTCATTCGTGCGAACTGCATTACGACCTTGACTTCGGGCTGATGAACGAAGCTGCCAGCCATCTGTTGAATGTAGACGATTTCAAGGCGTTCTGCAAAAGCCATACCGACGTGAAAACTACCCTCTGCAATGTGACAGAGGCAAGATGGGTGCAATTGTCCGGGCATTCATGGTACTTTGAAATTACCGCCAACCGGTTCTTGCGGAATATGGTGCGTGCGGTAGTGGGTACTCTCATCGAAGTGGGAAGAGGCAGAATCACTGTGGAAGATTTTGATTCTATCGTTGCAGGAAGGCAACGTACGCAAGCAGGAGAGAGTATGCCGGCTCATGCACTTTTCCTTGAAAAAGTGCGATATTGAAACATAAAACACAGCCAAGATGACAATATGCAAAGGGAATAGTGAATTGTCAAAAAAAGAAATACCTATTCTTTCGGATTTAGATATAAAGTAGTATCTTTGCATCCAAATTGAAAGAAAAAAGTAAATTTGTATGGCACGTAATGTTTTCAAGGGGCTTGGACTTGCAATGATAACGCCATTCGCAGACAATGGAGACGTTGATTACAAGGCTCTTAAGCGCTTGGTAGAGTTTCAAATAAAGAATGGGGCAGATTTTCTGTGTATCTTATGTACGACCAGTGAAACCCCTTGCCTTACAAATGAAGAGAAAAAGAAAATCAAGAATCTTATTGTTGAGGTCAATAACGGTCGTGTTCCGTTGATGATGGGATGCGGTGGAAACAATACCGCAACAGTAGTCAAGGAACTGCAAGAAACTGATTTTTCCGGTATAGATGCCGTCTTGAGCGTGTGTCCTTATTATAACAAACCGTCACAAGAGGGACTTTACCAACATTTCAAGACAATAGCTGCCGCAAGTCCACTACCTGTTGTACTGTACAATGTACCCGGCAGGACCGGCGTTAACTTGAAACCTGAGACCACTGTCAGACTTGCAAACGACTGCGAAAATATCGTGGCGATAAAAGAGGCAAGCGGTTCTCTGGAACAAGTGGACGAGATTATAAAGAACAAACCTGACCGTTTTGATGTCCTTTGCGGTGATGACGCACTGACATTCTCAATGGTTGCCAGTGGCGCTGCAGGAGCTATATCCGTCATAGGCAATGCTCTCCCGAAGCAGGTATCCCGAATGATCAGACTGGAATTTAACGGAGAATACGAACCGGCACGGAAAATACACCACATGTTCACCGAACTCTACAGCCTTTTGTTTGTGGACGGCAACCCAGCCGGAGTGAAAGCACTGTTGAGCGAAATGGGATTCATCAGCAACAACCTAAGAT
>CAVLAO010000194.1:0-2952 GCA_963660915.1 Bacteroides sp. CAG:927
GAAAAAGCCTCATCAAAAAGCTGAATCGCGTTCTGCCGAATGGATTCCTGAACATAGTATTCGTTACGCAATGAAATGAAGGGCTTCGTTTTTTGAAATGATGAAAGAATTCTATCAAAGCCAATTTGAAAGGGAACTTGCGCAGGATGGAGCAACGGCTCTGCTGCGGAAGGAAAAGAACGCAGAGCAAAGTTCAATCTCGTTTTTTCGCCTGATGCCCGGCGTAGAACTTGCTTATAACTTTTTTCGGGGCCATCAGAGCGCAGAAGCTGAACCGACACCGGAAACAAGGAAGATGATCGAGATCAATCACTGCCGCCGGGGACGGTTTGGATGCACCCTTCATGGAGACCAGCAGGTTTATCTTGGAGTAGGGGAAATCGGTGCAAATATTCTGGGCATCGACCGGACGAATGCAGAGTTTCCGCTGGGGTTTTACGAGGGCATCACCATTTTGCTGGATGTTCCGGCTGCGATGCAGAGCTTGTATCCGATGTTCCCGGTACTCGCAGATCAGATACAGCTTCTGAAGCAGCAGCTTGAGGAAAGCGGCGGGGCCATGATGATCCAGAACATCCCGGAGCTGAACCATGTGTTTGAGGAACTCTATCATGTCAATCCGAAGATCGAGCAAACCTATCTGACCCTGAAAACACTGGAAATTCTGCTGACGATGCAGTTAGTGCCATACACGAGGGATAAGACCACGCTGCACTATTGCAAGCACTCCGAGATCGAACACCTCAAAGCCCTGCACCGGGATGCAACGCAAAATCTGGAGCAGCGGATTCCCTTTGCACAGCTTGCGGCAGCACATGGACTCTCGCTGTCGGGCGCAAAGGAGGCGTTCAAACAGCTTTATGGAGAGTCGTATGCCTCTTACATGAAAAAGTATCGGATGCACAAGGCACTGCACTATCTGGAAAACACCACATACAGCATTGCGGACATTGCCGGAAAAGTCGGCTACGATAACCCCAGCAAATTTTCGTCTGCGTTCCAATCGGTTGTGGGCTGCACACCGAGAGAGTATCGAAAAAATCCAAGCCATTTGGAGCATTTTGCATTGGTCGGAGTGGAAATTGAAGAGTGATTCGGTAAAATCAAGATAGCTTTTCGGAGCAATTGATTGAGAGGAGAAATCTTCGTGAAAACATCTACCAAAACTGCTGTGAAGTGCGTCCTGTTTGCACTCCTGTACATCCTGATCGTCTATGCGTCGCTGTGCCTTGGGTATTTGCATCCCTTCTTCTGGGCATACGCCGCAACGGTTTCTGCATTGTTCGCCGCGATTCCGTATCTCTATCTGGCGTCGAAAGGTCACGCCGGTCTGGATGCTGGTCGTGATGCTTGCTGTGACGGTCCTTTTGGCCATTGCCGCCGAGCGTGTGACCGAAAAGGCGATGAAAAAGACTTCCTCTGCGTTTCACTGACCGCAAAAGAAGCCCCTAGAAAGACTGCCGGATGCTGATGAAGCATCCGGCAGTTTTTGCGTGTTAAGAGGAGCGGATCATCAGGTTTCCGCTCGTGCTCTCAACAAGGATTTTGCATTTTCCATTTCCAGAAAAATAGGAATCGCTCTTTTGATCCAGAGTTGTTTCGGAAATAAAATTGCCGCATTGTGTATCGAAGAAAAGTTGAACGCCATCGGCCGGGAGCGTCAGTGTTGTGAAGCCGCTTTGCGTATGGACGGCAACCGCATTTGCGGAGAGAATCTCCAAATCAAAACAGCCTGCGGTGCTTCCGGCATCCACCGTATCAGAAATCACACGTTTTAGTTGAACGCTTCCAGAAGAAGTGTTCACGCGGATTTCAGGTGCAGTAACGGCATCTGCTGTGATAGTTCCTGCGCTGCTGCTCAAATCTACGGAAGAAGCATTCACTGCGCCCAATTCCGTATTGCCCGAAAACACAGATATCTGAACACGAGCCTGATTCAGTTCTGTGGTTTTGATATTAGCCGCAGTTGCATGAACAGACAGCTTGATGCCGGGCGGAACTTCAAGGCGCAGATGCTTTTCTTCTGGGTGAACCTTGATCTTTGCCCCGGACGCACAGAACTGAATTTTCAAAACGCCGCCATTCTGCATCGAGTGCATGGCGGAAAGGGTGTCCAGTTCCTCACCACTTTCACTGACACTCAAAGAGGGATGATCGGACTCGATGATCTCGACTTCCCCCGAACGCCAGTAGACTTCGATCTCTGAGATCGTATCGGCTAGATAGGTAAACGCACCGGTTTTGTATTGGTCTGCGTTGGGATAGACTTCACCTGTGATAGAATCCCCAACGCCAACCGAAGCTTTTGGAATCGAGCAACCGGATAGAAGCGTCCCCAGCAGCACCACAAATAAGAGCGGTATTAAGAGTTTTTTCCTCCATTGAAACTTATTCGTCATGATTGTCCTCGCCATTCTTTGCGTTTTCAAAATTCAGAGCAGCAATCAGACAGCCAAATGCGCCTGACCAAATCAGTCCGGCATAAATCCATGATTGAAGAAATCCGAAAAGAGTGCCTGCCATCAACAGCAGAACCGCCGCTGCCAATAACAAGCGTACCGATAATTTGTTCATGTTCAGCAGCTCCTTTCGGTACGAAGATAATATTCTACCCGATGCACATCCTCTGGATGAACAGAAACATACCACAGGGAACGCGATGCAGCACAGGAAGGCATCGGCGTATTCATCGGCACCGGGAGCAGTGCAGCCCGCACTTTATACGGAATATGGTTCTCCACCATGAAGAAGCGCAACTGCTCCAACCGTTCGATGGAATATAAAGTATCAAATTCGATCCACCTTTTTCTTTTCTGAAAAAGAGATTTCAAAAAGTAAACTGTACCCATAAGAGTGAACACTACGAAATGTGAGATTTTCCGTTAAAAGCAGGAAATCATAGGCCACATCAGGCAAACACTTCTTAACCTCTCTCCTGATTTGTGTTATTCT
>CAVLAO010000195.1:0-2942 GCA_963660915.1 Bacteroides sp. CAG:927
ATTGCAATGCATTTCATCCAGGTGATTTGCTCCCCCAAAAATAGCAATGCAAGCAAAATGGTCAGCACCGTGCTGGATTTATCGATCGGAACGATCTTATTGACGTTTTCCAGTTGAAGTGCTCGGAAATAGCACAGCCACGACGCCCCCGTTGCAGCTCCGGAAAGAATCAGAAACATCCACGTCTGCCAACTTATCTCGGTTATCTGATGTGCAGACCCAACAACTGCAACCATCACCCACGAGAAAAACAGAACAATCACTGTTCTTATCGCCGTTGCAATATCAGAGTCTGTTTGCCGAATACCGCACTTCGCCAGAACAGATGTAATTCCTGCAAAGAAAGCCGAGCCAACCGCAAACACAATCCACATAATCTATCCGACCTATGCATTTAGATTTTTAACTTACCGGAGTATGTACCACACTCAAACAAGAATTAAGGTTTGCATCACAACGAATAAAGTCGAATTGCGTTTTCCTCTGTTGTTGCCTTCAATTCTGTAATCGGATGTTCATAGTGATCGATAATACAATTGGCGATCAGGTCCTCCAGTTCCCGCTGAATCAGTCGGCGCAGATTGCGTGCACCATAGGTCAGAGAATATGACTTATGGGTAAGGTAGTCAACCAATGCATTATCATAGGTAAACTTTACTCCCTTTTCCGCTAACGATGCCGTCAATTCGTCCAACATAATCCGGGTAATTCCCTTAAAATCGTCCTCTGTCAGTCGATTAAAGTGAACAATCTCATCCACCCGATTAATAAACTCAGGCCGCAGGAATCCCTGCAGTGCTTTCATTGTGCGTTCCTCATCCTGCTCGTTCAACGTATGACCAAATCCGACGGTTGCTTCCTGCCGGTTGCTTCCGGCATTTGAGGTCATAATGATAACCGTATTTTCAAAATTCACCGTCCGGCCGTGGGAATCTGTTACACGGCCGTCATCGAGAATTTGCAGAAGAACGTTCAAAACATCCGGATGCGCCTTTTCAATTTCGTCAAACAGGATAACTGCATAGGGCTTACGACGAATCTTCTCCGTTAATTGACCAGCTTCATCATAGCCTACATAGCCTGGAGGAGATCCGATCAACCGGGAAACCGAATGCTTTTCCATAAATTCAGACATATCCAACCGAATCAAAGCATCCGGCGAATGGAACAAATCCTCCGCAAGTTGTTTGACCAACTCCGTTTTACCCACACCGGTGGAGCCAACAAAAATAAAGGACACCGGTTTATGTTTAGGCGAAATACCGACACGGTTGCGGCGAATTGCCGCACTAACAGCTTCAATCGCCTTATCTTGACCAATAATGCGTTTCTTCAGGCGTTCACTTAAATGAGCCAGACGGCCAAATTCCGCCTCCTGAATGCGACTGGCAGGAATACCGGTCCACTGTTCGATTACCCTTGCCAAATTTTCCACATTCAGCTCCGGCCATGGCCGAGCTTCCAACTCCTGCTGTTCCTGCTCAAGCCGCAAATCCTGTGAGCGAATAATTGCCAAGCGCTCAAAGGATTTATCCTCTTGCTGTGTCTGCAGTGCACGACGCTCCTCACTTAACGCATCCAGCGTACGCTGAATGTCACTGCGGCGAGCCTCGTTTGCTTCCAACCGACTGCGGCGATCTTCCTCGCTTAAATTAGGATTGTTCAGAATACTCTCGCGAGCCTGATTGAGCGCCGACAACTCCTGCTGCGTGCGCGCTCTCACACGTGCTTGCCGCTGCTCATTCTGCGTCAATTCATCATTGCGCTTTTCATATTGCAAAGCAGATTCATTCAGCAACAATTCTCTTTCTTTTGCCAGATCTGCTCGTTCCTTACGTACAGCCGCCAACCGAGCCAGAGTTTTATTATGCAGGTTTACATCAGAGCACGCCTCGTCTAACAGGTCAATCGCCTTATCCGGCAGGAAGCGATCTGTAATATAGCGTTCGCTCATTACGACAGTTTGATATGCAACCGCTTCCGAAATACGCACGCTGTGATAGTTTTCGTAGAAATGTGCGATCCCGCGAATAATTTTTACGCTGTCTTCAATCGAAGGCTCATTCACGGTTACCGGCTGGAACCGGCGCTCCAGCGCAGTATCCTTTTCAATGTGCTTGCGGTATTCTGTGAACGTTGTCGCACCGATCACTTGGATTTCTCCCCGTGACAAGGCAGGTTTCAGAATATTTGCCGCATTCATAGATCCCTCAGCATCGCCGGCGCCTACAATGTTGTGTATCTCATCGATCACCAAAATAACATTGCCTGCCTTGCGAATTTCCTCGATCAAACCCTTCATCCGACTCTCAAACTGCCCACGGAACTGTGTACCGGCGACCAGAGATGTAAGATCCAAAAGAAAAACCTCTTTGTCTTGCAGCTTATAGGGCACGTCGCCGGAAGCAATACGAATCGCGAGTCCCTCTGCAATTGCAGTTTTGCCTACGCCCGGCTCGCCGATCAGGCAAGGGTTATTTTTCTGCCGACGATTCAGGATCTGAATCACACGTTGAATTTCTTCCTCGCGGCCAATAACGCCATCCAATTGTCCTTTACGCGCACGGGTAGTCAAATTGATGCAGTAATTATCTAAAAATTTGCGCTTACTGCTCTTTTTCTCTCCGCGTTGCTGCTTAGAATTACCAGTCTCAGAACGGTCTTCCTTTTGCGGTTCCTGTTCCTGATTTCCGGCGTTGAAGAGGCGATTTAAGAAAGGAAACGTTGCTGTTTTCCCCTCATCATTTTCGTCATCTTCCTCATCTTCTCCCGGAATTTGAGACATGAGACCCTCAAGTCCTCCGCCGTTGACCGCATTCATCATTTCTTCTGTCAGATTGTCGAGGTCCTCATCCGAAATGCCCATTCGTTTCATCATATCATCAATGGGTTTCACGCCCATTTCACGGGCGCACTTCAGGCACAGACCTTCCGTTTTACTC
>CAVLAO010000196.1:0-944 GCA_963660915.1 Bacteroides sp. CAG:927
CGACCGCAAATCCGCTGCAAATTAATTTCTCGTTTTCTGTATTATCCCGATCTCAGCGCGCCGTATTATGCGGCACGTTTAAAAGCGGCAGCACCAATTCAAATGAACTGATGCTGCCGCTGATTTTATTTTAGGTTACACCCCAAAAAGCTATGGGCCATAGACCCGACGGAGAGTTATACGACCGCGATGACCAGATTGAATTCGAAGAACGCAAAGATGAGCTGACAAAGGCTGATGTAGTGTTCAGGGAATTCATCTGGGTCACAGCGGACGGTAACACGTATAACGTGCTCCAAAAGTCACGATCATGATAGCGAGTTACTAACTTGTTATCAAGAGGGAGTCTTGGAGAAATCTGAGGCCCTCTTTTGTTTATATTCGCTAATGGAGGGTTCGAAATGAAATCACCATGTTCCGCTGGTAACCTGCTGTATTCCCGCCAGTAGCCTGCCGCAAACTCCGATACGGCACAATACTGGCAGAAGCACAGCCGAAAATAATTTGCTCCGCTCAGAAAACGCCGTGTGACAATTATGCTATTCCTCTAATTTACGCAGCTCGCTAACAGAGACGAAATACAGTTCGTATTTATCATTTATCAGTTCATCGTCCTCAACAATTCCTAGTGTCCCATTTTTTGATATGTCCACCAAAACACCAGTTTTTCCGTTTGGCATTATGACCCTATCAAATTCTTTAATCTTGTCCATTTGTTCTTGATATATACGCCTTTTTGCTTGTACGAGTCTCGTTTCCAGATGAGCGGATCATTGCATAAAAATCCTTCTTCACCACCTAACTCGCGAACACGCCAAGTTTTCTTTGATACAGCCATATATTCATCGTCGCACCATTCGTCATCATCCTTAAACCGAAAGCACATCGTGTATTCCGTCGGCGACTCACTGACAGCTCCAACGTATTCGTCTGGTGCCAATGCC
>CAVLAO010000196.1:954-2936 GCA_963660915.1 Bacteroides sp. CAG:927
ATCTTTGGTTATCCGTCTTGATTTCAAATTCCATCAGTTTTTCTCATTTTCGAACCGCATGATCTTCTTTACTTCGTCGAATGTCGCAAAACGCATCGTCACTCCGTCTGATATGATAAAGCAGGGATAGCCAACCCTGCACCCTTCAAAACTACTGTTCCAAACGCTCCACACATCATATCCATTCCACGGATGTTCTCTTTTTATTCTGTCGTATCCTTCATCTGTCGCCATTCTCTCAACTGTCATTGTGCTTCCTCCACGCACTTGAAACATCTGTCCGGGCTTAGAGCAATGCCATTCCGCTTAACACAGCAACATTGTACTGGTCCAAAGCAACGCTGTCCTTCGCTACAGCAGCGGAACGGAACAGATCCAAGCAGGACTGACAATGATGCTCCGCTGGTAACCTGCTGTATTCCCGCCAGCATTGTGCCGCAAGCTCCGATACGGCACAGCCGAAAATAATTTGCTCCGCTCAGAAAACACCGCCATAGCCATTCTCACTTGAGATGCCAATTTGGCATTTCAAGTTTTCGTACTCATCTCAAACAATTTTCTTTGAGGTTCCGGTTTGGCAGCTCAAGTTAATCCTGCTCAGTCAGGTCAATGCCAAGGATATCGGTAATCTGGGCAAGGCTCCGGTCTGCACAGGGCACAGTTCCTTCGCATATCCTTCCGCAATGGTGCCGCAAACCTCAAGCGCGGCGAGGAGCTGCTTCTGCATGGCTGATTTCACAGCGTCACGGTTGTCATTGCGTATTTCAAAATCACTCATCGTCCTGTAGGTTTCCTATATTCTGTTCAATCCTAGCGTTGAATTTTTTGATCGCTTCAACCGCATAGTCCGGTGCTTTATCTGTAGCAATAATCCTCCCCTTTTCTCTACCAATCGTAATGATCGGCGAAAACTAGCAATTCCGGTATCCTTCTCATAGCAATCCTGCCCTTTTAGCCAATATGCCAGGTAATGCGTCAAAGTCAGCACTTGTTGCCCTTCATTCTTCCCATTCCATAGCTTGCTCGAGTGCTTCGGTAAGGAAGTCATAATCCGGTGCGCACTCATTGAATGTGGAACTCTTAATGTCCTCGCATTCTAAAGCCACTGCGCTTATATCGCAGATATCAAGAACCTCGCCATCAGCGGAAAAAATCACTTTTCCCTCGTAACGCACAATCCGATCCGAGTCCTCTTCAAAGTCGATAGAAAACTCATAATGGCCGTCATCTGCTTTATGGCAGTACTTGAGTTCCTCCGGCGCTATGCGTCTTCCAACAAATTGGCGTTTAAAAAGCTTAGCTTCTGTAGGATCCTCGATCGTCACATCCACTAAATTGTACTCGTAGAGTCGCTCTTCCATTTCCTCTTCAAAACACGCGAGCTCTTCCTCGTATTCGTCTAAGGCCTCCTGATACTCCTCAGAATCCTCAAAATCCGATCTCTTGGGCTTTTCTGGCCCACCCTCGTCTAATCCAAGCTCAGCCGCCAAGTCAAAAGCGCTTTCAGCAGAATCACAGAGCTTTTCGTATATTCTGAGATCACAAAGTGGAGTTTCTTCCTGAATAGCTTTTTCAATGGATTCATACTGTTTGGCCGTTACCGGGAATGTAACCTTTCCAAAAACCGAAGCATCACATCCATCATATCGAATGTACCCAGTCCATGTTTTCTTTGCTGCCATCTTTTCCCCCTTTGGCAAGTCCGCCGCCCCCTTCTCGACTGCTTTTGGCCTTACTCCTCCGGAAGTAAGGTCTTTACTTTTTCTTTGGCCTCTTCCAGGTCCTTGCTCTCATCGAGCAGGGCCAGAATCTTTCTCGTCTGATTTTCCTCAGCTAGTTCCCTAATGATTTCTCCCAGGTCCATTTCCATATCATCATCCATAGCTAGTCTCCTTTCTTTACAATCACTTGTGATGAACCGGGGCGGCTTTGCCCCCTACTTATACAGCTTATCCACCTCTGCTTCATACACTGCTTCTGTA
>CAVLAO010000197.1:0-2151 GCA_963660915.1 Bacteroides sp. CAG:927
GCGTCATACCAAACAAATCCTGTATCGATTGAGAATCTGAAAGCACAATACGCTTCTCAACACGATTCACACTGACATACTGAAATCCCTGATAGGATATCCGCTGCTCTTTGTTTTCATAAGGGTGATCATAAATTGCCTCTTTCAATTCCCATAAATGCCTAGGTGCAGGAACCACATATAGAAAGTATCCACCCGGTTTCAATATTCGTCGAAATTCATCCTGAGCTAGCGGAGAAAAACAGTTGAGTAGGAAATCAACACTTTTGTTCGGAACAGGCAAATGATAAGCAGAGGCCACAGCAAAGGGAATCTCTCGGTTCCTTTTTGCCGCCCAACGCAATGAAAACTTGGAAATATCAATCCCTGCAACCTTTGCATGGTCGCCTCGCTTATGAAGTGCTTCCATTACTCCTGCAGTATAGTACCCCTCTCCGCATCCTGAATCAAAAAAGAATCCATTTGGGGGAAGGTAAGACGTTACACAGGATGCAATGGCATCGCGAAGTGCACAATACCACCCGCCATTTAAAAACCGATTACGTGCTGCGGCCATATTCTTATCATCGCCCGGCAACAAAGAATTCTTTTGATTTGCAGGAAGCAGATGGACATATCCCGCAGACGCGATATCAAAGCTATGCCCATTTGAACAGAAGTAGCGTTTCTCATCTTGAATCAATGGATTACGGCAGACCGGACACAAGAAAATACTCAATGCTTTTTCCTCCCCCATCAGTACGCGTGTATTCTATCACAAAATCACTACTTTGAAAACAAGTGCGATTTGATATTCCGGTATTTCATCTCATGATTCAAGATTTCAACTATTGATTTCCACTTTTTGCTTTGCTATGATACAATATTGTAAATCAGACAATTCAACTAGGTTAATCTCAACGGCGGTGAAACGAACTATATGATCTATCTGGACTATGCGGCAAATCATCCGGCAGAAACAACTGTCTTGGATTGTTTCTGTCAAACAGAACTTCATTTTCCGGGCAATCCGAATTCTTCCCATCCGGCAGGATGTGCAGCAATGGAAGAACAATCACGGATTACCGCCTCAGTAGCGGAGTTGCTTGGAGCGCAACCGGAAGAAGTTATATTTACTTCTGGTGCAACGGAAGCAAACAATCTGGCCATCAAAGGAATCTGCCATTCCTCACGACATCTGGGGCGACATATTATCTCAACACCTCTGGAACATTCCTCTGTCAGTGGAACACTCACGTATCTGCAGGAAAAAGGTTACGAAATTGATCTATTGCCCATTCAGCAAGACGGAACAATTGATCTGCAAGAATTGGACGATTTACTTCGACCGGACACAGTTTTAGTAGCTATTACTGCGGTAGACAGTGAGTTAGGTGTGATCCAACCAATTTCAGCCGTAAAGAAAGTACTTTCAAACTATCCCAATTGTCGTCTTCATGTAGATGCCACTCAGGCAATCGGTCGTATTCCCTTTTCTTTTTCCGACCTGGATACCATGTCGCTGGCCGCTCACAAATTTGGCGGTCTAAACGGCAGCGGCATTTTGCTGAAGCGAAAGGGGATTGCGCTTGAACCGCAAATGCACGGTGGAGCAAGCACTACCCTTTATCGCAGCGGAACACCAACACTTGCACTCAATGCTTCAACTGAACTGGCATTGCGTATGGCCCTGCAAGCTATGCAGGAGCATTTTGATTATGTGCAAGCTTTGAATTCTCATCTTCGAAAAGAGCTAACCCTTCGCAGAGGCATACATATCAACACCCCGGCAAATTCCGTGCCGTACATTCTGAACTTAAGCGTAGATGGCATTCGCGGAACAGAATTTCAGCAAAGATTAGGTAATTTAGGTGTCTGCGTTTCCGTCAAATCAGCCTGTTCGGTAGATAACACACCCTCGCGTGCAGTATTTGCTGTCACGCGGAACCGCAAAGCAGCGCTCTCCTCGTGGCGCATTAGTCTAAGCTGGCACACAAAGGAAGAGGAAATAGAAATATTTTTACATCTGTTAGATCAGTGTCTGTTACAATAAGATTGATTAAGGAGCAAAAAATGAGTCGTGTATTAACTCCATGTCAGAAAATTGAGCAAAGTTTACTCAAAAAATACCGAAAGACTATCTGGAACCAGTTCACCTATGCAATCAAACAC
>CAVLAO010000197.1:2161-2926 GCA_963660915.1 Bacteroides sp. CAG:927
AAACACTATGAATTGATTCAACCGGAGGACAGAATTGCCGTTTGCATCTCCGGTGGGAAGGACTCCATGTTGATGGCCAAGCTAATGCAAATGCTTCAGCGGCATAGCGCTTATCCCTTTGAATCGGTCTTCCTGGTAATGGATCCAGGTTATAATGAGATAAATCGCCATAAAATTGAGGCAAATGCTCAACTGTTAGAAATTCCGATTACGATATTTGAAACGAATATTTTTGAAATTGCAAACGCAAGTGAAAAATCTCCCTGTTACCTTTGCGCTCGCATGCGGAGAGGACATCTATACAATAAAGCAAAAGAACTTGGCTGTAACAAAATTGCCCTAGGTCACCATTTTAGTGATGTAATCGAAACAACTGTGATGGGCATGTTCTATGGATCTCAGATACAAGCCATGCTACCAAAACTTCACAGCACAAATTTTGAAGGCATGGAGCTGATTCGACCGCTCTACTGCGTCCATGAAGACGATATTCTCGCATGGAAGCGATATAACGAGCTTGAATTTATACAATGCGCTTGCCGATTTACAGAAAACTGTACCATGTGTGATAACGGCGGCGGCGGATCCAAACGTCAGGAAATTAAGCTTTTGCTTCGCCGATTAAAGCGAGACAATCCCAACATTGAAAAGAGTATCTTCAACAGCATTCATGCGGTCTGTCTGGATACCATGCCGGGATACAAGGCCCATGGAATTGAGCATAGTTTTTTAGAGAATTATTAAAAGCACAAATGCCTGCTTACA
>CAVLAO010000198.1:0-2920 GCA_963660915.1 Bacteroides sp. CAG:927
CAGCGTCAGGCAGAGGGCATTGCAGCGGCGAAAGCAAAGGGAATCCGCTTCGGGCGGGTTCCCAAACCGCTGCCAGAGAACTTCCACGCTGCCTATCAGCGATGGAAAAGCGGTGAAATCACGGGAACGGCAGCAGCAAATGAGTGTGGGATGCCACTGTCTTCGTTTCGCTACCGGGCGGAGATTTACGAAAAAGCCAAATTATCGTAACAGATGTGTTTTTACAGAAATGTGTACCTTCCTGTAAAAACGCAATTTTTATATACAAAACAATTATATCACGAGCTTAAAGAGATTTCCACACACAATGACGAAAATCTTTGTATTCTGGCGAAAGGATTTTGAAAGTAAACACCTCTGCAAAAAGGTACACTTTTTGAAAAAAGCAAAGGAGGTCAAGCTATGGCAGCAATTGCTTCGGTAATCAAATACGAAGGCAATAACAGCACCTTCATCTGGAAGCACCCATGTGAGGACTTCAACACATCGTCTCAGTTGATTGTCCACGAATCTCAGGAAGCAATTCTTTTCCTGAATGGACAGGCGCTTGATTTGTTCGGACCGGGACGGCACACGCTGGAAACGGAAAATATCCCCATTCTGCGCCATCTAATCAACATCCCAACAGGCGGTGAAAGCGCATTTCACTGCGAAGTCTATTTCATCAATAAAACCGAGCAAATGGCAATTCGCTGGGGAACGGACAGCAAGGTGCAGTATGTAGAGCCTACCTACAAGTTTCCGCTTTCCATTGGTGCGAGTGGTGAAATGTCCCTCTGCGTAGATGATTCACGCAAATTGTTGGTCAAGTTGGTTGGTACAGAGCGGGCTTTGGATCGCCAGCAGTTGACTACTTATTTTCGCAGTATTCTGATGGCAAAGGTAAAAACCTACATTGCTCAGGCGATGCGCATCAATGCCATCAATATCTTCGAGATTGATGAAAGCCTTGAGACATTTTCAGCAGATATCCAACAGTGGCTAATTCCCGATTTTCTTGATTACGGCGTGCAGCTCAAGCGCTTCTATGTTACTACGGTGGTTAAACCGGACGGCGATCCACAGTATGAAAAGTTCAAGGAACTGCATTTCCGTCAGTATGCTGATATAGCGGAGGCAAAGCTGAAACAGCAGACTGATGTGATCCACGCGCAGACCGAAGCACAGAAGGTCGTCATTGATTCTCAGGCACAGGCAACCAAGCGTATGCAGGAAGGCTACACCTATCAGCAAGAACGTGGATTTGCTGTGGCGCAGGATGCAGCCCGCAACGAAGCCGCTGGACAGTTCTCTAATATGGGAATTGGTTTGGGTATGATGGCAGGAGTTGGTGGAACTGTTGGCGGCATGGTCGGCGGTGTTGTATCCGACGCTTTCACGGGTATGGGTACTGCCCAACCCCAAACTGCGGCAAATAAATTCTGCGATCAATGCGGTGCAGAGTTGACACCGGGAGCCGCTTTTTGTGATGAATGCGGCGCACCGCAAACACCGTCTGACACTTGCATGAAATGTGGCTTCAAGTTCATTAAGCCCGGTAAATTCTGTCCGAAGTGCGGAACGAAAAGGGAGGGCTGATGATGAAAAAGAATAGCACAAAAGGATATGTCATTCTCGGAATTTTGTTTGCGTTAGTCAGCATTATCGCTTTTGCTGTTCCGACAACGAAAACGGCAACATTCTGGATTGCTTATGTATTCACCGCTGCAGCGTTTGCAGCACAGATCATCATTTGGAAAACTGCACTCGGTAAAGAAGGAACACTAAAAAGCAAGTTCCTTGGTTTACCTGTTGTACACATCGGCGTAGTATATGCAATCATTCAGACGGTTGCATTTGCTGTGTTCCTGCTTGTGCCGACGCTTCTTGCATGGAGCGTAATCGTGGTATGTTCCGTTATTGCCGGCGTTTCTGCGGTGTGTATGATTTCTGCTGATGCAGGACGTAATGAAATTGAGCGGGTGGAAGCAGAAGTACAGAAAAAGGTTTTCTCCATTCGGGAACTGCAAACTGTTGTTGAATTGCTGACTGATGTTGAGACAGATGCTGATACAAAAGCTGCGCTTACCCAACTTGCTGAAAAGATCCGCTTTTCCGATCCCATGAGTCATGAGCAGTGGGTAGATTTGGAAAATAAAATCTCCGTCAAAGTTGTGGAACTGAAAACAGCGGCAAACAAGGTGGAGATTATAGCAGAGATAAAGTCGCTTCTGGATGAGCGAAATAAAAAATGTAAAATAGCGAGGTGAGTACCTAAATGAAATACCCTTCAATTATTGAACTTAATGGCAAACAATATATGAGTGCCAAAACTGCAGCGGGCATATGGAATTTAAAATCATCCACGGTTTCGGACTATTGTATTAAAGGCAAAGTGTGCCAAGCAATAAAATATCTTGAGGCCAGATGGTATATACCGATTGATGCAGTGAAACCACTTTCCAATGATGAGATTCGACGCTTTTTAATCCTAACATTGCAATTAAAAAACAACCCGTCTCTTGAAATTGATTGGTCTGTCTTCCCAATTAAAGATCCAGCAATAGATACTATATATCGATACTTGGTGTTTAGGGAAATGATCGAACCATTTAAGATTTTTGACGCAAAACGAATCCCCTATGAAGTGGTCCTTACTCAAAAAGGATTGGAATTCGCAACTTCGATCAAAAAAGGGGAAATAGAAGATTTTGGTACAGCTTTGAAAGAGTGGATTCCAACTATCATCGGAGTTGCTCAACTCATAGCACAAGTGACTCAAATGGTTGTAGCTTAGGAGGAGAAATATGTCTGTATTCAAGTGTAAAATGTGCGGAGGCACATTGGAAATTAACGAAAATCAAACTATAGCAACCTGCGAATATTGCGGTTCTCAGCAAACGTTGCCGCGGTTGGATGACAACAGGCGAGCAAATCTTTA
>CAVLAO010000199.1:0-2908 GCA_963660915.1 Bacteroides sp. CAG:927
ATTACAACAACAGCAGAATCCAAGCTAAAACAAAATGGATGCCTCCCTCTAAATTCAGGAAAGCATCCATGATGGAACTTTAATTATTCATTTTTGAACCTGTGTCCAGAAAACTGGGTACATATCAAACGGCAACGCGTTTTATTGCAGTCCTTTTTCACAAATTTTTCCAGCGCTTTTCGGATGTCTCTCCAGTTTTTGCGCATTCTGCTGAAAGATACTTGAAAAAAACCAACGGCTGTTGTACAATGGCGGTATAGAGAGGGAATCTCTGGAATGGAAATTGCAAACGGTGCGAGAGGCTTTTGGAACATAAGACCGATCACATTTGAAAAGGGTGTGTTACGATGAAAACAAATCTGAATCTTCCCGCTGGATATGCTGTTCTTTCTGAAGAGGAAATGACTTACACCGAGGGCGGCGCAGTCACGATCTTTACCGGTCTGGTGGCGGTGTCTTCGGCCATTGGCTTCGGCGTGCTGGGTTCCAGCTATGTCTGGGGCATCCGGCAGGCAAAGACCTGGCTGGCACAGGATGGCAACAAGAACGGCAACTTCTTCACCGTGCTGGGCCGTGCCTTTGACGACATCGGCGCGGACATGAGGCTGTCGCCTTCCAATGCATTGCGTGACGGCGTGTCGGCCACCACGATGATCTTGCTGGCCCCGCTGACGGCGGTCCTGCTGCTGGCGAAGTAAGCCCGGAAAGAAAAATGTTTTTGGTGTGAACGGCACCGGAGCGGTGCTGTTTGGATAGCTTTGATTCAAAGGAGTGTTATTATGGAAACTACAATGATGATGCCCGCGAGTTACAATGTCCTGTCCTATGAAGAAATGACCTACACCGAAGGCGGTGCTACAACGGTCGAAGCTTTGTGTGCATGGGTGGTTCCGTTCTATGGCTGGTATAAGGGAATTACTGCAGTGCGTGATTACCGCAAGAAGAATCCTAATACTTGGCTGAACACAGGCATGGATGCTTTGAGTAAGGATATGGAGAAGAGTACTACGAACATGCTGTACGACCTCGCATGTACGCTCTCTGTTGCGGGTTCTTGCTTGAGCGTTGTTTGGCTGATTCCGAACGCTTTCATTGTTTTTGGTACCTAATAAAGCGGAGAACTCCAAAGAACAATTTGCCACGCAGGTTTTCCGTTTGGAGAGCCTGCGGGTTTTGTTAAATACAAATTAGCAAAAGGAGTGCTATTATGGAAACTGCAATGATGATGCCCGCAAGCTATAATGTCCTGTCCTATGAAGAAATGACCTATACCGAAGGCGGTGCTACGGCGGTTCAGGCACTGTGCGCATGGTTTGTTCCGTTCTATGGCTGGTATAAGGGAATTACTGCTGTGCGTGATTATCGCAAGAAGAATCCTGATACTTGGCTGAACAATGGTTTGGATGCCTTGAGTAAAGACATGGACAAGAGCACTACAAACATGCTGTATGATGTTGCTTGTGCTATCTGTGTTGTTAACTCTTGCTTGAGCGTTGTTTGGCTGGTTCCGAATGCTCTCATCGTTTTCGGCACCTAATAAATTGTAGAACTTCAAAAAACAAACAGCAGGGGCGCTTCCCATTTGGGAAGCGCCCCTGCTGTTTGTTTGATGTTTTATCGAACGGAAGATGCGGTGGGGACAAATTCTAAGCGCAATTCCATGCCAAGTCCGGCAGCAAGGCGCTTCAATGTCGCAAGAGAAGGATTGGCGGTACCGTTTTCAAGGCGGCTGATATTAGCTTGATTGATTCCAGTTGTCTTCGCTAACTGCTCCTGCGTTATATGCTGATTCTGCCTGCCCTCGATAATTGCACGCATGATCTGCCGTTCGGGCTCAATGGCGTTCCATTCGGCTCTGAACTCCGGGTCATCTCGGAGCTGCTCGTTTAGCGTTTCTCTAAAATTCTTTCCCATAAGTCATGCCTCCTTCTGATAATCTGCACGATATCGTTTTGCTTTTTCGATTTCACGAGCGGGTGTTTTTTGCGTCTTTTTTATAAAACCGTTCGTCAGAATGATTTTTCGTCCGACAACAAAGAAGTACAACACTCGACTGATATCTGAACCTTGTTTGGCTCGAATTTCAAAAATACCGTCGCCTAAAGGTTTGGAATATGGCTCTCGAAGTGCAGGTCCGCGCTCTTCCAAAAATTCAAGTGTCAAAAAAAATTCAAGTGTCAAAAAAAGTTTCGACCGCATTTTTACATCCTGTGCAAGAATAAACTCTTCAGCAGGGCGGGAACCATCGGCAAGCTCGTAATATTCTACTTCATAACTCATAGAATCACCGCGATATTTTTTTATTCTAACTCTATTATATGCTTTTTATAACATGATGTCAAGCCGAAAACCGGCGGCACCGTTTCCGATGCCGCCGGGCTCTGGATCAATGGTTCAATTGTGCGCTTAGCCCTCAATGAGCTCCACGGTCTTCATCTTGACCGGGGTGGTGGGCTTGTCGTTCCAGTCGGTGCGGACAGCTGCGATCTTGTCCACAACATCCATGCCGGAGACCACCTTACCGAAAGCGGCATACTGGCCGTCCAGATGGGGTGCGTCCTGATGCATGATGAAGAACTGGCTGCCGGCGCTGTTGGGATTCATGGCGCGGGCCATGCTGATGACGCCGCGGGTGTGCTTGATGGGGTTGTTGACGCCGTTTGCGGCAAACTCACCCTTGATGTTCCAGCCGGGGCCGCCGGTGCCGTTGCCCAGCGGGCAGCCGCCCTGGATCATGAAGCCGGGGATCACGCGGTGGAAGGTCAGGCCGTTGTAAAAGCCCTCGCTGACCAGCTTTTTGAAATTCTCACAGGTGATAGGAGCGGCTTCTTCGTTCAGCTCGATGTCGATGATGCCGCCGTCTTCCATAGTAATGCGAACCATAACGCTACAATACTCCTTTTGTGTT
>CAVLAO010000200.1:0-2879 GCA_963660915.1 Bacteroides sp. CAG:927
TCTAGAGCCTGTTCCTCGGCCTCCACCTTGGCCTTCCTTGCAATGGCTTCTCTTTTCTTTGCCTGCTGAGCTTCCTCTTGAGCAGTTTGAACTGCTTCGACATTTGACCAATTAATACATTTGTGTAATCGCTGATTTTCGTTATCCACTTTACGACTATCGACTAAGATCGTATTCATACGACCTTCTATGTCGTCTATTTCTTTTCTTGTTTTCAGCCCGTTGTTGTTCCGCAAATCGTCGTTGCTCTGCTGCAGCTCTTGATTCTGATTCCGCGACTTCGACAACTCTTCTTTCAGCTTGGCTGTTACGGACTTCATTGATTGCACTTCTGACGACAGATGCTGTATCCGCTCGTCCTTCTCTTTCAATAGTTTCTCCTGGTTGGCTATCGTCTGAGATTGATCTTCCAGCAGCTTTTTCCAGTCCGGCATCGACTCGTTCGAGTTGCCTGTAGTAATTGTCGAGTTCGGCTGCTTGCTTTGCTCTTTCTTCCTTCTGTCGTTCAAATTCACGTAGCAGCGCCTCCTTTGAAAAATCAATATTAAAGGTCTTTGTCAGATTGGAATTCCGAACTTTCTTCCCCTCTGCATTTTCAAATGTGATGTTCTTGCGAGTGTCTGACCAAGTAGTCTTCCATCCGCATTCTTCCATTTTCTGGATAAATTCTTCTTTGCTGACAGCAGACTCTTTTGCATCCGAAGCCGCCAAAGCACAAGCCACAACATAGCTGCGCTGTCGATTGGATGTCTTTCCGGATGAGGTCTTCTCCTCGCCGTCGTGTTCCAGCATCTGGTATTTATTTTTTTGCCAGGCGATAGTAGTAGATCCTTCTTCTATGGCAGTGCCGTCAAAGTGTTTACCTTTCTCTGCTACCGACAGGCCGCGTTCCAAGCAAAGCTTGTTTGTAAGCTTTTTCATGCGTTCAAGATCTTGCCTCTTTGTGTGTAATTTGTTCCGGTCAGCCTCATAGCTCACGGAATTAACAACAAGATGGCAATGTAAGTGAGCTTTATCCTGATGGACTGCAATAACAGCCTGATATCCATCAAAAGCCTTTTCGGCAAATTCGCGTCCGAAATCAAGAACCTGTTCCGGCGTGACTGCTTCATTCTTGTGGAAACTAAGAACATAGTGGGCACACATTCTGCCGGAATCCTTCTCATGGACCTTCTTCTCTTCCAGAAACGCTCGATAGACGGTATCGTAATCGATCTTTGCTGGCATCGGCCCTTGTGTATCCTTATACCCTTCTTGAGCCTTGGAATCGCGCAGCACATATTCCAGGGTATTCCTCAATCCCGCGTGGCTTTTTGCCGCGCCACCGATTGCCTTAAGTATTGCCATTGCTCGTTCACCTCCTTTCGATAAGTGGCTAGCCACTGGGCATACCCCTCTAGGTTGTCCACTGTCGGCAGATCAGAGCTTACCTGTTGTATCTTGTCAGGCTTCATCGGTGCGTCTTGCAAGAGATCAATCAACAGGTTCATGTTCCGAGTCTGCTGGTTTAAGTTGCGAGCGACACCTTGGATCTGTTTGTCGATGTCCGCATAATTCGCAGCAATGGCCTTTAGGACATTGAGCTGTTCCGGCGGTATGATCGGAGCATCCTGTATGGCGTTGACAACGAAGGACTGCTGTGTCTGACCGGACTCTTGTAATTTCTTCTGCAGCATATCGTATTCATCCTTGTTCATTCGGATTGTGACAGTATGGGACCGATTGCGATTCGGCTTGTGCTTTGCCCGCTGCGCTGGTTGTGCAACATCCGTATACACCTCCAGTTTGGAAGGTATTGCGCTCTGTGATGCAGGTTCTGTATCCATCCGTGTCGAATACGTGTCGCCCTTTGTGTTGTATTTACTCTGAGACATATTGCACACTTTCTGTCGCATCGTCTGCGATAAAGTTTTATAGTAGTTGCGCCACCCTGTGCGCCTCAGAATGTACATGGAGTGATACAGGGCTTGTATGACTCCCTGCACATGTTGGAGGATGTTGTGGGTGTCGGGGTTGAGCGGCCCTTGTTTTTGCTTTGGGGGTTCCAAGGGGGCAAAGCCCACTGGCAAGTTTAGTGAAGCAAGCAGACGCGAGTAGCGGCTGGTTGCTGAGCGGTGACCGGAGGGCAGCCATTTGAGCTCTGCGAAAATGGCTGTCCACCGGGCGAAACTTGCCCGAAACTTTCTTTCGTTTCGGATGGTTTTAGGGCTATGCCGGAAGGATGCTGGAAGGGATTGAACAGCTTCCATTGGGAGCATTGGGAGGCATTGGGAAGTATCAGACGGTAGCTTAGACTGGCGGATGATACGAACCTTTGCCGACCTTTGCGACCTTTGGCAGCTGCTCAAGCCCTACGAAGATGGATAGAAAAATCGGATTTATCAACAGCGGCTTGACCGTTGGTGATAAGACGATTTTTTCTTCCATCGACGGATCCGGCATTCTGTAGGCAAGGCCGCTCAGGAAGACGCGATGAAAGCGTCTGACTGATAAGGCCGGTAGCCCGCCCATCTGTGACCGCATGCGGAATGATTTTTGAAGGAAATCATTCTGTATGTAGGGAACAGATGGGAATGCGCGGTGTGGCCAATCACTCTATTCCAGAAATCTTTCGGAATCGGAAATCTATCAAACCGTTGTTGAAATCATCCATAAACCGATTCAGAGCAGCGGCAGTTACAACAGATTTATACGGAAAATCAGCAATAAATGCTGACCATGCTTCCGCCGTCTTGTCGTCGAGTGATACGGCCTGCCGCTTCTGTTTTCCGGTAGGTCGTGTCATGTAGATTATATTTTTTCTTTTTTCAATTGAAGGCTCATCATCGGTTTTTAATTTATGCCATCCGTTATCATATCCACGGCGTTTCAGTTCGTCC
>CAVLAO010000201.1:0-2868 GCA_963660915.1 Bacteroides sp. CAG:927
GCATTTAATCGGTATGGCAAATCTGTTTTCGCAACAATATACGGCAAAAGATTGACCAGCCTTACTTTCGACATAATTGACAATTTCCACGAAGGTCTTGCCAAAGTCGCACTTGTTGGTCATGGATACGGCTATGTTGATCAAGCGATGAATCTTGTTATACCCATGAAGTACGATGAGGCTGAAAACTTTAGAGATGGAAAAACCAAAGTTCGCCTCGGAGACAAGTGGTTGTCCATCGACAAAACAGGGCGTGAAGTCGAAATTGGCAATCCGAACATGAATAGGGACTATCAGGATGTTGGAGAGTATTCCGATGGAATGTGCCGCGTGTCCACATTAAAGCTTGGACTTATGGATCTCGCCTATCACTCTGATTATGTTGACATCGCCGGAACTTGGGGCTATGTAAATGAAGCGGGAGAGGAAGTAATTCCGCCCCAGTACATTTATGCCCATGATTTTGAAGATGGAATTGCCATTGTTGCCAAAGGCAAGTGGACGATTGATCCAAAATGGGACAACAAATACAACCAAGGGCGATACTGGACAGAGGAAGAATTATGGGGTGCGATAAATAAGGAAGGCAAGGAAGTTATCCCGTTTATCTTCGACGAAATCAAACACTTTAATGATCGCACAGACATATTCATGGCTCATTGCGGTGGATGGAAAAATGGACATTGGGGCGTAATTGATTGCAAAGGTAACTGGATTGCAGAGCCAATCTTTGATGATATTTGTTATGAATCTTATGGCAATCTGTTTGCTTTTTATGGAAACGATCCAGATAACTCCTTTGACGACACACCTATTGGAATTTATGATATGGCTCAGAAGAAAGTTCTGTTTGAGCCACAATTCCTTGATGTGAATTTTCTTGACAGTGGAGATATGGAAGTAGAGGTGTTTGATCCAGAACTTGGTCGGAGAATAGAAAAGATTATTGATCCGACTGGCAAAGAACGTTTCAAATCCATCTACTCGTCCATCCTAAGTTGGAGAGAACCTTATGAGGTTATAATTCGTGACGAGAATGGCTCCAAGCATGGATTGATTGACCGTGAAGGCAATGTAATACTTCCTTGCATTTACGACACCCCATGGAATGGAATAAACCACGAGAGTCGAAGAATAATCTTCGAAGAAGATGAAAAACAGGGAGTAATGGACTATGAAGGAAATGTCATTGTTCCCGCAATCTATCACGAAATCCATGGACAAGGAAGGCCGTTCTTAACTGTTAGGGTTGGTGAGAAAAGCAACTATCGAGAAGGTCTTGTTACCCCGCACGGGGAGCCGGTGCTTGAAGCAAAATACAATTGGATTGCTTGGTATAAAGACGGCAAACACTTTTTTGGTTGCTCCGACGGATTGTGCGAAGTGTACTGCATCGAAAATAACGAATAAATCCGTAGCCGCCGTCCACCCATCAGGGTAGACGGCGGTTCTTCGTTAGCGATTTTATTTCAATTATTCGAGTTCGCTACCTCTCTCCATTTCATGTCCCTGTGTGGCTGTAGGGCTAAGGAAATTATCCACATTTGCCTTAATGGTATCTATCTGCTTAATCTCTTTTTTGAGCTTCGCCCGTTCATCGTACAGCCCTTGTTGTTCTTCTGTGAGGCGCTGCTGTTCGGCTTGCAGTGACTTCAGGCTCGGCAATTTCTGATCGCCCTGCATGGCAAGCAGCGTACTTTTCGCAGCCTCAAAGATGACGAGTTCTGCTTCGTGCTTTGCCCTGAATGCTGGCTTGTCTTTGGCCTTCATATAGACATCGTAGACCGGCTTGAGACGCTGATAGTTGCTGATATTTTTGATGAGAGGCTGTACCTGCCGGAGGCGAGCTTCAATCCGTTTCAGGTCTTCGCCGGTGCGAGCATAGGAGCGGTGAATGTCCTCAACCTTTTTCTCAAGATCGGCATATTGCAGGAGATTGTTTTCGGTCAGATAGTTGAGTGTCTTCGCTGCTTCCTTGAGGTTGTTGATCTTAGCCCAATGTTCATATCCCTTGCTTTCCTGAGCCTTGATACTGTTCTGAATGTCAATGATGAGAGAGACACCTTTTCTGCCTGTCTGCATCTGACGCTTGCGGGGATTCCGTCCCTGAATGCGCTCTTCGGTGTGGTTCTCTTCGATGGTTTTTGCCCGGGTGAAACGCTCCTGACCTTCGGCACGGAAGGAGATGTATTTACCGGTTTTGATTTCATATCCGGCATCCTGCATCAGCTTCAAGAACTCATCATAGTCCTTTGCCACGATAATGTTTCGGTCAATGGTCTGTTTGAGCTTTTGCTTCCAGCTCGTGCCTCGTTTGGCTTCGGTGTACTCCTTGTAGCTCATGCCTTTTCCCTGAGAGGGAGGGATGACCGAGAGGCCGTTTTCCTTGCAGAGCCGGTCGCTGGCCTCGCGCATATCATAGTAGATTTTCTTGTAGCTCTTGTAGGCATTGTTGATGAAGCGGTCAGCGAGTATGTGCAGATGATATTTGCCATGTATAAGGACGGCATCTCCATCGGACGCATCGCTGCCAGACTGAATCAGATGGGTGTCCTCTCTCCGATGGAATACAAGCACTCAGCCGGTGTGAAGTACGATACCGTCTTCAAAACCGGAAACACAGCTCAGTGGACCTACAACGCAGTACAGCGGATTTTGACCAACGAGGTTTACATCGGCGTTCTGGCTCAGGGCAAGCGCGGTACTCCCAATTACAAAGTCCGTGTGGTTCAGAAGAAGGATGAAGAGGAATGATCGGACGCTCGGCAAAGGTAGCGGAAAATGGATGCATCCGCAAGCAGCGGGAGCTGGATGCTCTGACCGCCCGTGACCGGGAGCTGGATATGCTCTTTGAACGGCTCTATGAGG
>CAVLAO010000202.1:0-2866 GCA_963660915.1 Bacteroides sp. CAG:927
CCACCCTGATTGATTATACATCCAAGGTCAGACGGCACATTATTGCAGAACTTGGTGATAGGCATATTGCCGATGTGTCGCTGGATGACATTCAGGTTGCACTTGTTCCGGTATCAAAGAAATCGGAATCCGTCTATAAATCGGTGGTTGTTCTCTACAAGTCCATTTTCCGGGCGGCAAAAGAAAGCCATGTGATTGAGGATAACCCAACGGTCCACCTGACCGCAAAGGGCGGCGGGGTTCCACAGACGGATAAAATTCCACTGACGGATGAGCAGGTAGAACGGCTTCTTGAAGCAATCAAAGGACTGCCGCCGTATGTGTTTGTGATGCTTGGTCTGTATGCCGGGTTGAGGCGGGAGGAAATTCTTGCTCTGCAATGGGATTCTGTTTATCTGGATACAGACGCGCCGTATCTGACAGTTCGCAGAGCATGGCACACAGAGCATAACAGGCCGGTCATTCTCATGGAGTTAAAGACAAAGGCCGCTGAACGAAATATTCCGCTTCCGGTTTGTCTGGCAGAGTGTCTGCGGGAAGCAAAAGCGGCTTCTACATCTGAGTATGTAGTGGCAAACCGGGACGGTGAGCCGTTGTCCTATACGCAGTTTAAGCGGTTGTGGCAATATATTGTGACCAGGACAACCAAGGAGCGAAGCTATTACCGATATGAAAATGGAAAGCGCGTAAAACATACGGTGAAACCTGTTCTCGGCGAGAAAGCCGCCCACAACGGGAAAGTGGTCTACAGCCTGGACTTTGAAGTGACGCCGCACCAACTGCGCCACACTTATATTACGAACCTGATTCATGCTTCCGTAGACCCCAAAACAGTTCAATATCTGGCGGGACATGAGAGCAGCAAGATCACCATGGACATCTACGCAAAGGTCAAATACAACAGACCGGAGGATGTTGTAAAAACGATGGGCGGAGCATTTGCCCAGTGGGATGACGAAGCCGTATGACAACATAATAAGACAGGCGCAGAAAGAGCGAGGAGTCAACAGTTCCTCGCTCTTTTCCTATACATAATCGCACCTTTGAGGAAATCATTGATATTTGATAAAAAGAGGGTGGTAATACAATGAGCTAAATTCAGAAAGGATGGTTTACAGTGGCTAAGAAAAAATCGGATATTCCTCAGTATGGAACGGTTATGAGAAGTGGCGTCCAGTATTTCAGAACAAGGGTCACGGACGCAGA
Organism: Bacteroides sp. CAG:927; assembly: GCA_963660915.1. GTDB lineage: Bacteria > Bacillota > Clostridia > Oscillospirales > Oscillospiraceae > UMGS1766. Next base: position 1,207 of record CAVLAO010000202.1, read on the forward strand.
CGGTAAGCAGGTCAGCCTTTACGCAACAACCTGTGAAGAACTTTATAAGAAAGAAACAGAAGCGCGTCAGCAGATCGAGGACATTATTTTCCGAAGGGAGAACCCGACGGTCGCAGAGTATTGTGAAAAATGGCTGTATATGAAGTCAGCGAAGATTTCCAAAGGCACCTTGCGGGGATATAGAAACGCAATGGATAATTACATAATCAAGCCGCTTGGAGATATGTACTTGTCAGATGTGACCGCTGACGATATAAAACTTGCAATGATTCCGGTGTCGAAGATGTCCCAGGGCTATTACAGCACCGTGAATATGCTGATGAAGTGTATTTTCTACTCAGCGGAGCGAAGCAATCTTCTTGACTATAACCCGTCTGCAGGAATTTCTGCGAAGGGTGGAAAGCCTAAAAAGAAGAAGGATGCGCTGACGGACGAGCAGGCAAAAAGGCTGCTGGATGCAATCAGAGGGCTTCCGCCGTATGTATTTGTGATGATCGGTCTGTATACTGGTCTGCGCAGAGAAGAAATACTGGCGTTGCAATGGGATTGTGTATTCCTTGATGTGCCGACGCCATACATCTCCGTGCAGAGGGCATGGCGCTCCAATCATGGCAGGCCGGAGATTTCTACGGTGCTAAAGACAAACGCCTCTAAGCGGGATGTACCTATTCCGAAGCGCCTGATTGACTGCCTGCAGGAAGCAAAAGCAGCTTCAAAATCCAAATTTGTAGTAGCGGACAGTAATGGTGAACCGTTGTCCTATTCACAGTTTCAGAGAGTGTGGCAATACATTGTTGTCCGAACTGCGAAGCCCAGGTACCGTTATAAGTATGTGAATGGCCAGTCTATTAAGATTTTGGTGAATCCAACATTGGGTGAGCATCAAAAGAACAATCCCAAGATCGTTTACAGTCTGGATTTTGATGTGACGCCGCACCAGCTTCGACATACCTATATCACCAATCTCTTGTATGCCGGAGTTGATCCAAAGACGGTTCAGTATCTTGCAGGTCACAAGAACAGCAAGACAACTATGGACATTTACGCGAAAATCAAGTACAATAAGCCTGAACAGCTCTGTGGTGTGGTAAACGCCGCATTTCATCAGAGCGCAGTCAGTTGAATACGCACCATTTCGTGTGTTAATGGATAGGACAATTTGAATGCAAAACACGAGAAAAGCTCGTAAAATCAAGGAGAAAACAAACATAAGACGTGACGAATACGGTCTCAAAGCCGCTCGTCGCGCACCGCAGTTCTCCAAGAGATAATAATCAGAACACTCGAAACCCTTGTAAACACTGTTTTGCAGGGGTTTCTTTTTTTACCCAATTCCAAGTATTTGGTGTTTGTTCTGTTAAAATCTGTTCCATAAGTTCAGCAGTTTTCTTTCTTGAACTATCTAAAACAGCGGTGTATGTGTCTGCTGTAATATGAATATCAGCATGTCCTAAAAGCTCTGATACTTGTAGCTGTTTTAGGAGTAGTCAGAAAATGTTTACCGCCTACGTCAGTTAAGCAAATGTATTATGAAGAAGCTGATGAATGGGTAAAAGAGGTTAATGAGCGAGTGGACAGAATTGAGACTAATATTAAAACTCAAAGTGATACTTGGGCAGATTTGGAGAAGGAGGAAACGATGTTAGAACAATGGGAAGAG
>CAVLAO010000203.1:0-2861 GCA_963660915.1 Bacteroides sp. CAG:927
TATGGGGCCCTTATAGGGCTTGGTCAAACCACCGGTTCAACCGGTGGTTTTGATTCTTTGGAAATAACAACTTCGACTCGTTTCATAGAAATTCAACAATCATATTTTCCAGTGTTTCAGCACATGGAAGTAAAAAAGCAAGCCACTTACACCCGATAGAATCTCTGCCATAGGGAAAGCAAACCAAGTATAGTCAAGTCCCAGCTTTGCTAAAAGCCAGAACAGCGGCAACAAGCAAACGATTTGCCGCAGCAAGGAAAGCCCTAAACTCGTGCGTCCATAGCCGATGGCCTGAAAGAAAACAGGCATCATCAAGGAAATGACTACAGGTAGGAAACTGACCCCAATGATAGGAAATGCATGAACGCCAACCGCAAGCACCTCCGAATCCTGTGAAAAAATGCGAATCAGCACGTCCGGAACAAAAATAAAGACTGCTGCCCCCGCAACCATAACAACAAATGAAAACACAATCGAGCACTTCATCGTGTCCCGACAGCGACGGTAATCCGAGCGAGCATAATTGTAGCTGATGATCGGGACAATGCAGGTTTGCAGTCCAAGCAGCGGAATAAAAAAGAAGGTCTGCAATTTATAATACAACCCCAAAACCGTAACCGCTGCGTCCGAAAAGCCTGCGAGAATCATATTTAGACCTACAATATAGACTGTGTAAAGAGCCTGCATCAGAATAGAAGGATAACCCAGCTTATAGATTCGAGACGCATAACGCCCCATCTGCTCGCGGCGAGGCGGGCGGCGATAGCCGCGAATGCCCGTAATCATAGCAGTCGCAAACTGTCCAATGATAGTTGCCAGTGCCGCACCCGCTACACCCAGAGCAGGAATCGCCCCAAAACCAAAAATCAAGATGGGATCCAACACGATATTTGTCAGCGCTCCGACAATCTGCGCAACCATAGGCAGACGCATATTGCCTTGTGCCTGATGCACCTTTGTCCAGCAGCCCTCCAGAAAGGATCCAAGACTGCCGATGCAAACAATTCGTCCATAGACAATGGCATCCGTAATTGCTTCGGGTGATGTGACCGAGGTTTGCACATATAGTCCCATAACGAGCGCAGAAATTGCTGCAAAGACACCCCATGTACCAAACGCCAAAACGACGCCAGTTCCTGCCGCCTCATCTGCAGCTCTCGGATTCTCATGCGCATATTCACGTGCCATGTAGGTATTCAAGCCAACGCCGGTTCCAACCGACAAAGCAATGATAATGAGCTGCAATGGATAGATCACTGAAAGCGCAGTCAGTGCATTAGCTGAATAGCGTCCGACAAAAAAGCTGTCTACAATGTTATACAATGCTTGAATCAATTGTGCCAGCATGACTGGCGGCGCGATTTGCATGAGTATCTTGCTGATTTTTTCTTTACCGAAAAAATCGTTTTCTTTTGCCAGTGTATCGTGTTTCAAAATTCTATCTCCTCCAATGCATTTTCCAGGGCTCTGTTATATTCCATTACCAGCGCAGTCATAGTACGGATGCGTTCCTGTCCAATGATTTGTGCAGCGCGTTCTTCTATGGCGTTCAAAGATGCCAACATCCGGTTGGAATAGTCCTGCCCTGCAACCGTCAGCACATAGGATTTTTCCCGCCCTTGACGACGAGCAGGATCTTCGATCAGCAAGCCTTCCTGACAAAGCGCGGAAACAATGTTGTTCATCGTCTGCCTCGGCAGGAGATATTGGTCGCACATCTGCTTCTGGATACAGTACCCATATTCACGTATGGTATAGAATACCAACATCCGGTTGTAGCTGGAACCACACTTTTTCGCCCACTGAGAATAAATGCCACGACATTTAATAATAGCATGATTGACGTTATCATAAAGCTGTTGTACTTGTTTGTCCATCGTTTTACCTCCATATTATAATCCCAAAAGGGATTATAATATGGAGGCTGCTGCTTTGTCAAGACCGCATAAAAATAGCGCAGCAGCCTATAAAACTGCTACGCTTAAAAAGTTTAACTTTTTTTGAAAACACCTCATCTTACCTCTTAAATGGTTACTGTTTTTTACGTAAAAATATTGCTAAAAATCATTTTCCAATTCATGCCCGTCAGCCACGCAAAAACATCGATGTCAGTAAGGAACAAAACAGCAAAGATAATCGCGGCACATGCAGGCACCCCCTTCACAGCCACGCGCACATCTTGGCGGCTCATGGTGGATTGGATAAAAACAGAAACCAAAACGTATCCCAACAAAATGGTTTGCCATGCACTGGTACACAGAGGCAAACCATATTTTCCTAACAAATACACCGTACAGCATCCAAATATAACCGGCGCAATGGAAACCAAGGTATATTGTATGGCGCATGAACCGGGATACAATCGGCGCGGACGCCACACAACACAGCCCAATTGATCGCCCTGCGGATGAAACAGCTGCATCTGTTCTATCTTTCCGCCGGTCAGCACAGCTACTAAGGCATGAGCGCATTCGTGATGGACAACACCAAGAAATGTCGCACGATTTGCAATAAACCAAGCGGTTTCCCCGCCTACCATTTCACCAATCACCCGAAGAATCATTGTCCGAATGAGGTGAATCAAACAGCCAACTGCCGGAATGACAAGCAAAATGCAAATCGTTCCAATGAGCGCTGTCAGTAATCGTTGTTCCATTTAATATTCCTCCTGAGGGAAATAAAATGCTGCTTGCTCTCACGCACAAACCAAACTTGTCTCTCCCTTTGGGAGAGATGTCACGCAGCGACAGAGAGGGCTTCTAAAATTCCTAATAGCAAAACAAAAGAGAGTACAGATTCGTACTCTCTTCCTTGGTGGGAGGTGGTGGATTCGCTTTTCTGCGGAAAAGCCACGCCGGTTG
>CAVLAO010000204.1:0-2823 GCA_963660915.1 Bacteroides sp. CAG:927
GACAGGCACTGCTTGATACTTTTGCCCTTATTCAGGTGCATGGGGATAATGCGGGTTGTTGCCAATGTGTGACACCTCCTTCGGTAAAAAGAAAAGCCCCCTGCTATTATCAGCAAGAGGCAATTCAGGGCAAATTCTATACAACAACTTTATCGCCATGTGATTTTGGCATGGAAACGGTCAAAAACTCAATTTCCATATCAGAGCAGTTACACATCTGGTGCGCTTCTCCCGGATTAATCTCCACACCATCGCCTGTGTTCAGCAGCAACGAATAATCAGAAAAATGCATGGTGGCCTGACCGGATAGAATGTAAAAAACTGCCTGGCTTTTCTATGATAGTGCATATCTTCCGATGTATTTGGCGGCATTTTCTCCGTGATGATACTCAGGTCATCCCGTTCCACTAAATGCCATCCATCACAAATTTCCTGCCAAAAGTAATGTCTGGCAGATTGGCGGTCAACTTTCTTCATAATGCCTCATTCCTCAAATATAAATTTCCGACTCTGCAAACAACGCAGCTTTCCCACGAAGCACCGTGCGCTCCCCGGCATAGCTGCAATATAACACGCCTCCACGGGCAGATGCCTGGTATGCTGTAAACTCCGTTTTTCCTGTTTTTCCTGCCCAGTAAGGAATGACATGACAATGCCCACGCCCGCAGACGGGATCTTCTGCTACATTGCACTTCGGTGCAAAGCTGCGGGTCACGCAATCATACTCACTGCCCTGTGAGGTAATGTGGAAACACACACCATCCATCTGCCGAATCAGATCTTGATTTGGATGCACCTTTCTCACCTGTTCCTCATTTTCCAGAACGCAGACCATATCTGTGCCATAATAAGCCTCAACAGGCTTTACCCCCAGCGCCTCTATCATTTGTTCCGTCACTGGAACAGGCTTTAACTGAAAGGACGGAAAATCCATCTTCAGCAGATCATCCTGCTTTTCTACTGTCAGGCGACCGCTCAGCGTATCAAATGCCACGGTTTTTAGTTCTGGTTCTACAAAGCGTGTAATGACATAGGCAGTCGCCAGAGTTGCATGACCGCATAGCTCCACCTCGCCGCCCGGCGTGAACCAGTGCAGATGATAAGCGCCGCCCTCCTTAACGGCAAAAGCCGTTTCAGAGAGATTGTTTTTAACAGCAATATTCTGCATGGTACGGTCATCCAGCCATTTGTCCATCACGCAGACAGCGGCGGGATTCCCCGCAAAGACCTTATCGGTAAACGCATCAACTACATATTGTTTCATAACAGCCTCCTTATTCTCTTCGATTGGAAAGATATTCACTGACTAATTGAATACACTTAGGGAAACTCTCACGGCACAGACCGACACGAAGATATTCGTCCGAGCTTTCCAGTACCGAGGAGGGAACGATCAAAACGCCCGTATGCTCCAGAACCTTCATGCAGAAATCCATAGCACTTTGACCTCCCAGCAACTTTACATAGGCCATTGTCGCGCCCTTGGGCGGTATATAGGCGAAAAGGTCTGTGTGCTGCTGTACAAACTGTTCCAGCAGGGCCGCGTTTTGACGCACGATTGCATTATTGCGCTGCATGATGGTATCCCGTTTATTCAGCAGTTCACTTGCGATCCACTGGCACGGCAAGTTGGAACAAGTGCTGGTAAAATGACGATAAGCCAATAGCTTGTGCATGAGTTCCGGACTTTTTGTCGCTGCCCAGCCCAGTCGAAGCCCCAGAGCGGCAAAGGTTTTGGAGAAACTTCCCAGCGCAACAGCATTTTCATACAAATCCGCAAAAGAAGCGTCTGAACATTTTTCGTCCATGCGGAGAAAACGGTATACCTCGTCTGCAATCAAATAAAGTCTATGTTCCTGACACAGTGCTACAATCGAAGCCATCTCACCATCTGTTAAGCAAGCTCCTGTTGGATTATGCGGATAATTCAAAATCAGCAACCGGGTTTTGGGGGTGATTTTTGTTTTCAGCGTTTCCAGATCAAACGCCCACTTTTCTTCAAAACCGGGGCGGTATTCGATGATAGAACAGCCAATCTCCTTTGCGATGACAGAAAGAGACTGATATGACGGCATTTGAACTACAATCTCATCTCCCGGCTTCAGCAGGGCACGCATGGCAACATAAATCGTTTCCTCGCCACCGTTCATCATAGCAATTTGCTCAGGGGTAACGGTTTCATAGAGTGCGGACAGTTTCTCTCGCAGAGGCAGATACCCATTTCCTAACGCATAACCCAGCGGCTCGTCCGCATATTGGGAAAGGTCTGGCACCGCTTCTTTCAATAGCAGAGACTCCGGATCTGAGCTTCCCATCATATAGTTTGCTTTCGACTCATATTTGGTGAAATAGGCATCCACCAAAAAACTGCTCATATCCATAAGTACTTCCTCCATCGCTTGTATTCTGTATGCGTTTATTATATACTCGTGGATACAGATAAGTAAAATTGATGTTTATTATCTTAATATGCAGAAAGGTTATTTGAACAATGCAGAGATATATTGCACTCTTGAAAGTAATTGAGGTTGGCAGTTTTACAAAAGCGGCAGATCTTTTGGGCTACACGCAGCCTGCTCTTAGTCAAATGATTGCTTCGCTGGAAAAGGAGCTGTCCATCAAAATTCTAGATCGTTCTCGATATGGTATCCGGCTGACACCAGAGGGCGAAAGGCTCTATCCATCCATCCAAAATTCTGTGTTGCAATATGAATCCATGCGCCGTACAGCAGATGAAATCCGAGGACTTGACTCCGGTATTGTGCGGATCGGAACAGTTTCCAGTGTGTCCTGCCACTGGCTGCCTGGTATCATCCGCACATT
>CAVLAO010000205.1:0-2823 GCA_963660915.1 Bacteroides sp. CAG:927
CAGGAGGATGGAGAAGGGATTCTTTTTCACAGCGTTGGTCAACTGACCGCCCTCCTCGTAGCCCACATAGCCGGGCGGCGCACCCATCAGCTTCTGATCGGAATGGCTTTGACCATATTCACTCATGTCAAAGCGGATGCAGCAGGACTCATCCCCGAAAAGTTTCTCCGCCAGCGCCTTGGCGGTTTCTGTTTTGCCCGTACCCGTAGGACCGGCGAAGAAAAGCACCCCTTTGGGTTTTGACGTGGAGGAACTGGATAAGCCGTTCATGCCGGTGACGGCACGCTTCACCACATCCATGGTTCGCTCCAGTGCAGCGTCCTGCCCCTTAATGCGCTTTTCGAAGTCGGCTTTGGCGGTACGCAGACTTTCCAGGGACAGCGTGCGCCAGGGATTTTCCTTAATGCCGTATTTGTACAGGTCGACAATCTGGGTTATGTCTCGGATAGGGGTGGCTTCCCGCTTGCTCAGGCGGCGCATGGCATCCAGATCGGTAAAGGTCATGCCGTCTGTCAGCCCGACCAGCTTGTCCTGCAGACGTTCCAGCTCATCAGAATGTTCATTGTAGTAGGGAATATCCGTGCGATACACTGTGCTGTCAAAGAAAGTAGCGAATGCCGGTCCGGCAATCAGCCGCCGCCGCTCCTCCCGATCCGGGGCATCCAGATGAATGGATTTGCATACGGGGTCATTCAAATAGAGCCACGTGGGAAGATCATTCAGCTTGTTCACCAGCAGCACCAGCACGTTCTGCATTTTGCCCTGAGACGTGCGCACCGTGGAGGCACTCATGGCGGATTGCATCAGCAGATTGAAGCTGTTGATATCCTGCTGATCCATTCGGTCGGGAGAGATAATGTAGTGCTCGGCCATCTCCATAACAATGGCGACGGCGCTGCTTTGCTGGCTCATGGCGCGACGAACAATGTTAGGGGCGGTGCCGGCACTGTTCCCCTTGAATTCAGCCTGAATGGCACCCTGCTTGCAGTCGCTGCCGGTTAGAACAGCAAATTTTTCCGTCATGCTGCTTTCATAAGGGTTCATAAAGCCGACCAGGTTGGAGTAAAACACCACCTGATCATAGCCCATATCCCGGAAGAAACCATGGAGATAATGGGGCAGGGAGGTCAGCGTATCCTCGCCCAAAGACCCCGGCACAGGGTACCGATATTGATCCAGCACATTGCCCTCAAGAATGAGCATGGGCTTCAGCCCGCAAAAAAGCTCCAGTTCCCGGTGCCACTTGGAAATCAATGCTTCCACTTGCATCCCACCTTTTGACGATAGTATACCACAGGGGGAGGAGGGTGTAAACTATAAACAAATTTTAGCAGGCACATTGCGCTTGCTTTTGTTTCCTGCTATAATCAATGCGATGCGTGGATTGTTTTGCAAATGGAATATAGGGGCAGGAGGAGTGATCAATGAAAGGCTCAGGAACAAGGATGTTGGGTTTCATGGAGGGCGCAGACAAGCGTTTCGTGATTCCTGTTTATCAGAGAAAATATGATTGGAAGCAGGCGAATTGCAGACAACTGTATGATGATCTGAAGAAGATTGTTTACCATGGTCGAAAAAGCCATTTCTTTGGCAGCATCGTTTCCTCGCTTGTCCCAAATGGCAGCAAAGCAGAATATTATATCATTGACGGACAGCAGCGCCTTACAACGGTCTCCCTTTTACTGCTGGCCATTTGCAATTTGGTTAAGGAGCAGAAGATTACCTTCACCAAGGAGAGACTGGATGAAGAGATTCGTCGGCATTTTCTGATCGATTCATGGGCAGAAGCAGACGATCAGATCAAACTCCGCCCTGTAAAGAGCGACAGAGAGGCATTAACCAAACTCTTCAGTGAGGAAGAGGATTTTGATCCTGCCTCTAATTTGACGTTGAATTATCGCTTCTTCTGTGATCAGCTGCTGAAAGAAGAAATACCCGTGGAAGACCTCTATGATGCCATTGGAAAGCTGGAAATTATCAGCATCACCCTTGATCAGGATGATAATGCACAGTTGATTTTTGAAAGTTTGAATTCTACAGGACTTGCTCTAACGGAAGGCGACAAGATCCGCAATTATATCCTGATGGGGCAGCCCTATCAGGAACAGACAAGACTGTATAACAGTTACTGGATAAAAATCGAACAGTGCACACGAAATGCGGTAAGCAGCTTTATGAGGGATTATCTGAGCATCAAGCAGCAGATAACCCCGACGATTGATAACGTCTATCATGCCTTCAAGACCTATGCGGAGGGCAGTGAAATGCCCATGGAGGCGCTGCTGAGAGACCTGCTTTTGTACGCTCGCATTTTTGAAAAGCTTCTTACATGTAAGAACGGTTTGGAAAACATAAAACTGGACGATTGTCTATATCGCATGATGCGACTGGAAATTACGGTTACGCGTCCCTTCCTGATGGAAGTGCTGCGACTGGGACAGGATGGAAAGCTGACTGTCGCAGATGTTCTTCGGATTTTCCTGACGACAGAGAACTATCTGTTTCGTAGAAATATTTGTGATGTACCGACGAATGCACTCAGCAAGATTTTCTTGAACCTGCATAAGGAAATCGTACGATATGATAATACGCTGAACCAATATGTGGACAAGTTCGTTTATGCATTGCTTGCTAAAAGAGAGAGCGGACGATTCCCGGATGATGCAGAATTTGCGGCTGCCCTTTCGACAAAGCAGGTTTATCAAATGCGAGGTAAGTATAAAGCGTACTTGTTTGAAAGGCTTGAAAACTTCGGCACCGTGGAAACTAAAGATGTTTATACCCATCTTGACAACAATGAATATACCATTGAGCATATTATGC
>CAVLAO010000206.1:0-475 GCA_963660915.1 Bacteroides sp. CAG:927
TCTCGGGGAAAGGGGAGAATCCTATCCGGACATTACATTTCTGCCAGCTTTGGCAAACATTTTTGAAACAAGCGTTGATTTGCTCATCGGTATGGATGAAATCCGCGCCGCTGAAACAAGGCTCTCCATTCACAGAAAGGCTAATACGCTAAAACAGAATGGTGACTATACCGCGGCAGAAAAAGTTTATCGGGACGCGCTCCTGATCTATCCCAACAAGCCGGGAATGATGCTGGGGCTTGCCGGAGTGCTTGCCTTGCAAGGAAAATCCGAGGAAGCCATTGAGCTAATGGAAAAGGGACTGCCGATCTCTATCAACGAGCCGCAAAAAGCGGCAACTCGTGCCGCGCTGTGCTTCCTATATCTGAAATGTGGAAAAGCAGAAAAGGCTAATTCCCTTGCTGCGAAGCTGCCGCATATGAGGGAATGCCGGGAGGTCATTCAGCCCATTCTTGCATCAAAGCCCAGTGCGGAC
>CAVLAO010000206.1:520-2762 GCA_963660915.1 Bacteroides sp. CAG:927
AGTGCGGACGAAATCGACGAACATATGAGGTCCATTTTGCTGGGCGATCATGATCAGATTTGGTAGCGTTATTTCCTACATTCGCTCCGCAGCCAAATCACAGCCCTCCCACAGTAGTTCGGCACAGTCTGTCTGTTCCCATGGAGTGTCCTGATGGGTGAAATGGCCGTAGTTGCAATACTTCTGGTAGATTGGCTCCATGAGCTGGAGTGTGTTTGCCATGCCCGTGGGCGTCAGGTCAAAGATCAGCTTTAATGCTTCCGCCAGAACAATATCCGGGTATTTTCCAGTGCCATGGGTGTCCGCTTGGACATACAGCGGCTCCGCCTTGCCGATGGCGTAGGCCATGTTGGCGGTGCATTCCTCGGCCATTTCTGCGGTGCTTGACCTAGAGTGTGTTTTTACAAAGTGTATCCTGACATAGGAATAAGTTCTGATTTCTGGGAGGTTCAATTGACATTATAACTTATAGCTTCTATAATAATACAAAATAATACATGAGAAGGATGGCGATGATCGTGAAAGAAACACGCTTTTGCATTTGTGACTCGTTGGGATACGGAAAGTATACAACTTATCACGGATCTATTGATGGATTAGAGATAAACTGCACTCTTGGTGGGTTCTTTTGGAAGTCCCCATTCTATATTATTGAAGAGCTAGAAGTGCTTGATGCGTATCGTACGGTTCGGACTGGTATTCGCGAGTTTTTTACCGGAATAGAACTGAATCTTCCAGTTACCACTGGTGTACCAGTAACACAGGGGCTTTATTGCCGTTATCCACGGGAGTTATCTCCTGTAGAATTTGAAGCTCAGATTAACAAACTGAAGGAGAAAAAACGAAAACTGATTGCATCTCAAGTGCGAGAATACAATAACGCTGCATTAAAGATGTATAGTCAGGCAAAAAGAGACTACATTCAGGCAGAAGACGCGAAGAAAGAGGCAACTAAACGCCTGCGGAATGTTAAGCGGTATTAAATATGCACAGACCATACTGGAATCTTACACCTGAGACTTTATATTGTGAAACGGACACAGCACGACTGTTTAAAATTGGGAATTCGATTATTAAGATATTTCGCCCTGATGCGGAACGAACGAGTATGTGCGCTGCTGTCATTCAGGCTGTTGTTGAAAAACGTGATGTGCTTTCCCAAATACATGAGTTGGTTCTCCCAAATGATGTGTTGTATTTGAACGATAAAGTGATTGGTTATAGAATGCCGTATATCCAAGGCGTGACACTGAGGGAGTTTTTGCGGGATTCAAACGTTTCCTACACGCATAAGCTCAAAGTGCTGTCGCACGTACATTCTGTACTGCGCAGATTATCTCAACTGGAATTCTACTGTGCCTATGGTGACCTTCACGAAGATAATGTGATCGTGAAGGGGGAGAATGCATACTTCATTGATATGGATGGAATCCATATTTTAAAGTCCCGCCCCATGGGCGGACGATATATCAACCGTTCTTTCCACCCATTTTATTTGCAACTGAAATACCATAAGAGAAATGGGTACCCAGCCCCGAATTATGATATGGATGTATATTGTTTGATTTCCATTGTAATGAATTGGCTTATGGGCGAAACAGCGCAATTTGAAACACTTGGAACGCACGAGTTGGACGGATATTTGGAATTCTTACACAAAAACGGTTTCCCTGAGACGTTTCTTTCTATGGTCAAGCGCATCAAAAAATTGAGACATAATTACTTTGACATTGGTTGCTTCCCGGAATCGTTGGAGAATACTAAAAGTCTATCTTATTCGCGCTATATCAATTACCCATATAATGCAAAAGAGATTAACGATGCAGCTATGATATTAAATCAACTGTGTGGGACGTATTGATTTTAAGTTGCAACAGCCGACCACCGAAAGACTCAGTGTGTCGGCTGCTGCAATGGGAGCAGCATTAAGTAATGCTCATGGCTGCCGTCGTTGCCGTCATACCAGATGTCCTCCAGCTTACTGAGATCCTTGGTCTCCTCGGAGGAGAGCCGCCGGGCCTTCTTCAGCATTGGCTCCCGTACCTTCTGGCACCAATGCTGGACACGGTTTTCGTTGACCTGCAAGGCTTTGAACAGGATATCCTCCTTGGAATACATGATGGACAGGAGGTTTTTGAGGCTGTTCCGGTTGTGGTTGGCGGCATCCACATGGACATGAAGCCCGCAGGAGTTATTGACTTTTCCGCCAGCCTGCCGCAGTGCCCGGATCGCTCCCTGAAAC
>CAVLAO010000207.1:0-2749 GCA_963660915.1 Bacteroides sp. CAG:927
GGAGCATTTTCGAGGCTCCATGTCCTACATTGTTTTACTTGTCCAAAGACTTCATCGTCGGGATACTCACCCTTCGTTGTCCATAATTGTCCAAACTGCTGGATTTCCTAGGTTTTTCAAGCTTCTTCAATTTTCACCAAATCCCCTGTAGGTCCACCAAGCACCTTTAAACTGGTGTCAAAATTGGTGTCAGCCAACTTTTTTGGTGTCAGACCACTCTGTTTATAGTTTTCAGTTAAAAGAATGAATCGCTGTTGTTGATCACGTCTGCCGTCTTGGTGTTGCGGTCCTTCGTGGCCTCTGCGTAAATATTCATCGTTGTAGTAATATCCGCATGGCCCATGATGTACTGAATCACCTTCAGATTCGACTCGTGCTCACACAGCCTGGTTGCAAATGTGTGCCGGATATGATGCGCCGAGAAATGCGGAATCAGCACCGGCTCCCGCTTCTCTCGTGCGGCGTTTACCGTCTCTTCGGCGTTGTAGGCTTCAGAGATTCGGACGATTGCACGGTTCACAGAGCTCGGGAGCAGAAGCTTTCCGAAGCGGTTCGCAAACACAAAGCCCTTCATGCCGTCAATCTTTTCCGTATTGACAAGCCCGGTTTCCTGCTGATACGTCCGTTCCTCCAGAAGTGCTTCCTCCACTTCCTTTAAAAGCGGGATCTGGCGTACACCTGCCGCTGTTTTCGGTGTAGATACATGCCATCCGGCCTTCCGGTTCTCGTCGATCATGTATTCCAAGGAATGGTTCACGGAAATCTCCTTCTTTTCGAAGTCCACATCCTCCCAGCGCATGCCGACGGCCTCACCGATTCTGCAGCCGCTTCCGAAGAGAAAAACGAACATCGGCAGCCAATGACAGTAAACCGGGCTGTTTGCCGTGTAGTTCAGAAATGCTCTCTGCTGTGCAAGTGTAAGTGCATGCCGGACTCCCTTGTTCTTGCCGTCATTCTTCTTGAGCTCCGCCATCACGCCGTCCGATGGATTGTTGCGGATCACGTTATCCCTGACTGCAAGCTGGAAGGTCGGATGCAGAACTGAGTGAATGTTGTCCAATGTATTGACCTGCAGCCCTTCCTTCAGCAGTGATACATAGAGCTGTTTTACGTCAGAATACTTGATCTCGTTGATGTTGCGCTTGCCGAAGCTGTCACGGATAAACTTGTTGTAAATGTACAGGTAGTTGCTGCGGGTGTTCTGCTTCAGATTTGTCTTCATGGAAATGTAGCGGTCAAAGACAAAATTCACGGTTGCACCAGTTGTCACATACTCGTCCAGCTCCTTCTTGTCCCGTGCAATCTGTCTTTCCTTGATCCGTAGATCCGTCAGCGACTTCGAATAGATTGCCTGGCGCTTTCCGCTGCCGTCGGTATAGCGGTACATATAGCGGCCGTCGGCCCGCTTGCTTTCTCCTTTTAATAACTTGGGTGTTGACATATAAAATACCTCCTATGGTGATCCGGAGGAACCTGGATGAACTTGATTCCTCCGGTGAAATGCTGTGCAAGTGCCTTATGAAGCCTTGAAGGTTTCAAGATACTCTTCGAATAACTTGACATTCACAAGGGAAATGCGACCGACCTTATAAACGGCATGTGCTTCTGCAGCAAGCTTCATGAAAGAATGAATGCTCATGGAGTATCTCCTTGCGCCTTCTTCATAGCGAATAAATGCCTTATTATCGACTGTACTTCTCATATTACTTACCTCCTTTCTTCGGGATCGTTGACCTGGATGCCGATTCGAATTGCCTCAACGACGTATTCCCAGTCACAAGATAAATATGACAGATTTTCCACCAATAAATAATTTTTGAATTCCTTTGCATCCAATGACACATTTCCGTGTTCATCGTACAAATAGGCCGTTGGTGCATCGTTGGTGAACAACTGGAAAGCCAGACGCGTAAGTCTGCTGGATCCGCCGGTCTGCCACGATGCATGAATGCATTCCGGCTTTACACATCCCCAGGTGAAATCATAAATATCATCTATATGATCTACGAGGTTCCGGTCCATCGTCAGCGTGTAAATCAATGCTCTGTTCCAGCAATCGTTACATCTGCACCTTGCCAAGTGCTTCTCATAATTCTTTCTGTGGGTTTCATTCTTGAATTTCATTATTTCGTTCGCCTCCCTAATCTACTAAATCGATGCTTAATTGTTTTAATTGGAGCTTTTTTGTTCTATGATTACAGTATAGCCCGGATTCCAGGAAAGTCAAGAACATTTTTGCTCTATTTGTCCATATTAGTGACATGGGATAAACTTTTCTGTTCAAATAGGAACTTTCGTGGTATCATGAAAGGGAGCTATAAGAAAGAGAGGCGCATGATGGCTATTTTTGTGAATGTTCCCGGCGGAGAGGATTTCGCCGACATATCTGAAGATCGGTCCGCGGAACGTACCGGTGAACGTATAAAGAAAATTCGAGAAACACGAGAAATGACAAGAGCTCAGCTCGGTGCCCTGGTAGGCCTGGATCAGAACCGGGTGCAGCAATATGAGAACGGCAGACGAAAACCGAAAATTGAGCTGCTGAAAAAATTCGCTGCTGCATTAGGCGTCGAGACCATCGCCCTGATGGATCCGACGACGGAAAGCTATGTCGGTGCAATGTATGCATTGTTCCAGATGGAGGAAAAACTGGATCTCAAAATCGTTAAAAAGGACGGCTGCTACTGCCTGCAGTTCGGTGATGGAAAATCCTCCGGTATGAACAGCTACCTCAGCCAATGGTATGAGG
>CAVLAO010000208.1:0-2712 GCA_963660915.1 Bacteroides sp. CAG:927
GGCTAAGACATCCTGCAACCAATAATTTTTTCAGCTGCCCTGCTTGTTTTAAGCCTCCCAAATATAAAATATGGTCGATGGCTTCACTTTTTGCAGAATCGATAAATCCACAAGTGTTTAACACGCATACGTCTGCTCCTTCTGGAGCAGAAACTATTGTATGCCCTGCCTGTCTTACTAATGCCGCCATTTGTTCGGTATTGACCAAATTTTTTGCGCACCCAAGCGAAATAAACGCAACTTTACATTGCTTCAAATAGATTCCTCCTCTAAGCTCATACCATAGTGTGACAATCCGTCCTTAATTTCATCCCAACGAAATCCCCGACGAACAAGCGCATCTGTAATTTGCTTTAATTCTTTTTTCTCTGGTGTTCTTCCATGTAATTTAGTCTGAAGAAAACGATTGATACTGTCTCCAACATCATATTGTTCCGCAAGAGCTGCTTCCCAATACATATGGCTTATACTGCGTCGTTGCATTTCTTGACGTATTTTTTTTATTCCATAGCCTCGGCTTGAATAATATCGAGCCACACTTTTTGCGTATTCTAATTCGTTTAGAACTCCGATCTCTTCCAGCCAATCCGCAACAGCTTCTGCAACCGTATCGGAAACCCCCTTCTCTTGCAATCGCGTGATGAGCTCAAATCGTGACAGAGGTCTTGCTCCTAAAATTCTAGCTCCAAGAGCACGTGCTGAACTCACAGTGCCCGCATTTACAAGATCCGTCCATTCGTTTTCTTCCAATTTGCGCCCAGAATAAAGCGCAAAAGATAAAATCTCATTTTCGGTTACCCGAATTGGTTCAGATTCATCTTCAATCCAGACCAGAATTCTTCCCGGTACGTGCTTTGAAGGCTCTAACTTTATCACACATTTTGACATTTTTAGATATCAACGTCTGAATCAGAATGATTCTGATTGGCAGTCACATCTTCACCTATGTTTCGTCCTGCAGCTCTTGCAGCAACTAAGGACTGCCGCGTCATCAATTTATGTGCATTTTTACGGATTTCTGCTTCCAAACGATCTGCATCTTCCGGATGTGTTTTGAAATATTCCTTCGCAGCATCTCGGCCTTGTCCAAGTCGAATTTCTCCCATAGAAAACCAAGAACCAGATTTTTGAACAAGATCTAATTTAACACCAAGGTCCAACAGTTCCCCTATCTTAGAAATTCCCTCTCCGTACATGATATCAAACTCTGCTTCACGAAAAGGAGGGGCAACTTTATTTTTAACTACTTTTGCACGGGTTCGGTTTCCAATCATTTCCCCATTCGCTTTCATTGTTTCCACTCTTCGTACATCAATGCGAACAGATGCATAGAATTTTAAAGCACGACCACCGGTTGTTGTTTCGGGGTTTCCGTACATAACCCCGATTTTTTCCCGCAATTGGTTAATAAAAATGACAATGCAATTTGTTTTTGAAATACAGCCTGCAAGTTTGCGGAGTGCTTGGCTCATCAATCGCGCCTGAACGCCGACAAAACTATCTCCCATTTCGCCTTCGATTTCGGCGCGCGGAACCAGAGCGGCTACAGAGTCAACCACAACCACGTCCAACGCACCAGAGCGCACTAAAGCTTCGCAAATTTCGAGTCCTTGCTCTCCTGTGTCTGGTTGTGAAATTAACATAGAATCAATATCGACACCGAGTGCTCGGGCATAATAAGAGTCCATCGCATGCTCTGCGTCAATATAAGCAACCTCTCCGCCCTTTTTCTGTGCCTCTGCCACGATGTGCAATGCCAGTGTAGTTTTACCAGAAGACTCCGGACCATAAATCTCAATAATCCGGCCGCGAGGCACACCGCCAACGCCAAGCGCTAAATCAAGAGAGAGCGATCCAGTGGGAATTACATCCACGACAGACTGCGTATTATCCCCTAAACGCATAATCGCCCCTTTACCAAAGTTACGTTCAATCTGAGCAACCGCAGTTTCCAATGCCTTCTTTTTGTCTGTGGCCGGAGCAGCAGATTCGACGACAACATTCTTTTTTGACGCAGCCATATTTATCTCCCTTTCTACTCATAACACTGCTGTATAGGACATGACTTTCGCAGAAGTACTTCTCGCCCTATCCCAACATTCATTCATAACCAACCTTCTACAGAACGCCAAATATTCTGCGTATCTGCAAGTGTATCAATATTTTGAAATCCATGCTCCGCCATAAGCTGTTCTACAGCATCGGCCTGATCATATCCCACCTCAAGGAGCATCATACCCCCGGGGCGCAAGAGCCTCTTCCAGTGTCCGATAATACTGCGGTAAAAATCCAATCCATCTTTTCCACCATCCAGCGCAATATGCGGCTCAAAATCCCGTACGGACGGGTCAAGTTTTGCTATATCCGCTGAACGGATATAGGGTGGGTTCGAAACAATAATATCGAAATTTCCTAATTGTTCTGGTGGCGGTTCCATAGCATTTGCTCGTATACATGCAATATTGTTCAGTTTGTTTCGTCGTACATTGCTGCGCGCTACAGCCAAGGCAGCATCTGACCAGTCTGCTAAAACAACTCTGGAACCAGCTACATGAGATGCAATTACAAGACCAATGCACCCACTGCCTGTACAAAGATCTAATATGCGACATCCCGGTGTCATCCTGCGACCTACGGCAACTGCTCGCTCGGCAACTACTTCTGTATCAATTCTGGGAATTAAAACGGATGAATTTACATCCAGTGTTATAT
>CAVLAO010000209.1:0-1588 GCA_963660915.1 Bacteroides sp. CAG:927
CTGTTACAGGGTGTAACAGTGTGGAAAACGCATTGAAGGTACTCTCAGAATTGGGGAATAAGCGAGTTGCTATGACAACGATTGGCCGAGAAGGTGTGATTGCTGTCATCAATGGTGCGATAAAACATTTTCCAGCATTTCGTATTCAAGCGGTTGATACGACTGGGGCGGGTGATGTGTTTCATGGAGCATTCCTTGTTGCCTGGCTGGAAGGGAAACAGGTTTGCGAGTGCATTCGATTTGCTTGCGCTGTTTCGGCACTTAAATGTCTGAAACCCGGTGGCAGAAGTGGCATCCCTGACAGAGACGCAGTAGAGCACTTCCTTGCCGAACAACAATGAGCCTTACCACTGCGTTGCGGTGGATGAAAGCTACAAATTTTCAAGGAGGAAACTGGTATGAAGAAATTGGTATCCATGATTCTTGCACTTGCAATGGCATTGGCATGCTTTACGGTGAGTGCATTGGCAGATGAACCGTCTGGTGAACTGGTACTGTACACAACGGTAAGTGAGCTGCAGTACAACGAGCTGGTAGGCGCATTCCAGGCGAAGTATCCGAATATCACGATCACCTTTACCAAGGCTGGTGCAGGTGAGTGCAAGAGTCGTATCGCAGCCGAAAAAGAAAACCCTCAGGCTGACGTGATGTTTGGTGGCTTGGTATATGCCGATGCTTTGTCCATGGGCGATTGCTTCGAAGAGTATGTCAGTGCAAATGATGCAAATCTTCCCGAGGACATGCGGAACTCCACTGGTGTCTTGACTTTCCACGATGCTCAAATTCCCTGCTTGTGGGTAAATGATGAACTTGAGCAAGAAGCTGGTGTAACGATTACCAGCTATGAAGATCTACTGAATCCGGCACTGAAGGGTCAGATTGTTTCTGCTGATCCTACGGAATCTTCCTCTGCATGGAATCAGCTTCAGTGCATCCTGACGGACTTCGGCGGCTGGGAAAACGATGCTGCATGGGAGTATATCCAGAAGTTCCATGACAACGAGCCTGTCATCTCTGGCAGCTCTTCTGGCGTATACAAGGGAGTGTACAATGGTGAGTACACTGTGGGTTTGACTTATGAACCTGCTTGTGTACAGATGCTTTCTGAAGGTGCTGAAGGCGTGCACATTGTGTATCCTAGCGAAGGTGTCACCTCCATCGCATTTGGCTCTGCGATCATCAAGGGTGCAAAGAATCTGGACAACGCAAAGCTGTTCATCGACTTCCTGATCAGTGATGAAGGACAGGCGATTTACAATAAGTGCGGTGCTCGTCAGGCTAATTCCAACCTGGTTCTTGAAGAGCCGAATGCATACATTGTTGACCTGAGCACCGTGAATTATCTTGTTGCTGATACTGAGGCTCTGGCCACGAACCAAGCTGCGATTCAGGATCATTGGCGTGAAATCTTTAAGTAAGATCCATGCTTGCTGAAGATTGACAATCTAGGAAGTTCCTTGCCGAGCAGTGGGCCGCTGCTGCTCGGCGTTACGGTCAATGCTTACGTGCATCGCAGGTATTGAGCATAACGCTGAGTTCAAATTAAAGGAATTTGTTCATGGCGTAAAACTGATTAGTGATATGATAC
>CAVLAO010000209.1:1598-2709 GCA_963660915.1 Bacteroides sp. CAG:927
ATACGGAGGAAACAACGATGAGCGTTGAAATCAAAATCGATCACGCAGTAAAAAAATACGGGAAGAATGTGGTTATTCCGGATTTATCGCTGGACATTCAACCGGGTTCATTCTTTACGCTGCTGGGTCCATCAGGTTGCGGTAAGACAACGCTACTGCGTATGATTGCCGGATTTAACAGCATCGAGGGCGGCAATTTCTACTTTAATGATAAGCGCATTAATGATCTTGATCCGTCCAAACGGAATATTGGCATGGTTTTTCAGAATTATGCAATTTTCCCGCATCTTACTGTACGCAAAAATGTTGAGTTTGGCTTGCAAAATCGTAAGCTTGATCGTAAAAAAATTGAAGAGCAGACAAGCAAGTATCTGAAGATGATGAAGATTGAGGAATTTGCAGAACGCCTTCCTGAACGGCTTTCTGGCGGACAACAGCAGCGTGTTGCATTGGCACGCGCCTTGTGTATACAGCCTGATGTATTGCTTATGGATGAACCTCTTTCAAATTTGGATGCTAAGCTCCGTGTAGAAATGCGGACTGTTATTAAGGAAATACAGAAGGAAGTTGGTATTACAACAGTATATGTTACGCACGACCAAGAAGAAGCCATGGCGGTCTCTGACCGGATTGCTGTAATGAGATACGGTGTTATTCAACAAATTGGCACACCGAAACTATTGTATCAACGTCCTGCAAACTTGTTTGTGGCAACGTTTATCGGATTAACGAATGTACTGGAAAGGCATATTGTTGTCCATAATTGTGGAAAGTGTATCGACTTTGGTGAATATCGTGTTCCGATGCCAAATCTTGAAGACAGTGTGCGTGACAATCAGGATGTTCGCGTATCTGTCCGCCCTGAGGAGTTTATCATTGTGTAAAACGATCAGCCTGGTATTGATGCAACAGTGGAGTATAGTACCTTCTTGGGACTGAATACTCACTATGTTATCCGTCTTAACAACGGTGAACGCGTTGAGATTATTCAGGAGTCTCAAATCGATGATATCATCGAAAACGGAACGAAAATAAAGCTTGCTGTTAAGGCTGAAAAGATTAACGTCTTCAATGAAGACGGCACTCGCTCGCTGATTGTGTGATGAGGGGG
>CAVLAO010000210.1:0-2689 GCA_963660915.1 Bacteroides sp. CAG:927
GGGCTATATCAGACTGAATCTTGCCATGCCGAAAAGTATACTTGAAACAGGAATGACACGTATGCGCAATGCCATTTACAAATACAGAGAAACGCTTAAATGACACCTTCTCGTATAAAAAGATTTCAATGAACAATTGAAAGGAGAACATAATATGTCACAAAGTGATAGTTCAACCAAACAATTAAGGCAGGTATTGGGCTTCGGTGATCTGTTAAGCACAGCGATCGGTCAGATTATCGGAGCAGGTATTATGACACTTCTCGGATCCGCCATTGGCCTTACCGGAAGATCTGTACCGTTTGCATTAATTATCTCTGCCTTCCTGGTTATTGGCTACACCCTTCCTATGATCATCATTCCGGGAACGGTTCGCGTAAGAGGCGGGCAATATACCCTCGTCGGCATGCTGGCCGGAAAAAAGCTCACCGGCGTATTTATCATCATTTATATCATGTCCAATATTGCAATGGCTATGTATGCTGTTTCATTTGCAGGATATTTCATCGATTTCTTTGGCGTTGGAGATCCAAAAGCTGTTGCCGTCGGACTGCTTACGATTTTCTTCATTATCAATATCGTCGGCGTTGATGTTATGGCCAAATTCCAGAACGTTATTGTCGTTCTCCTTTGCCTGGCACTTGCCAGCCTGGGCGTATTCGGCGTCGGACGCGTTCAGCCGGATTACCTCACAAACGGTTTTTTGACCAACGGCGTCCTCGGCCTTTTCAAAGCCGGCGGACTGATGACATGGGCGCTCGGAGGCTCCTATGTACTGGTGAATCTGTCTGCAGAAGCCAAAAATCCTACCCGGGATATTCCGCTTGCCATGATTATTTCTACAGTTATTGTAGCCGCTATTTACGCTCTGGTAGCTGTTGTGGCATCCGGCGTATTTCCTGTAGAACAGGTTGCCAATCAAAACCTTTCCATCGTGGCCAAAGAAGTTCTTTCAACGCCGGTTTACAGCTTCTTCATGGTATGCGGTGCAATGTTTGCCCTGGTTTCTACTTTGAATGCACAGTATGCATGGGCCACAAAGCCTATTCTGCAGGCTTGTGATGATGGCTGGCTGCCCAAAAAGCTTGCTTATCTTCATCCTAAATTCAAAACACCCGTCATCCTTCTGGCGATTCTTTACGTTCTCGGTGTTGTATGTGTATTAACGGGATGGGATGTCAGTATTCTCGGAAACCTGGCACTCATTTCCAGTATGATTGCTTTCCTTCTGGTGTCTGTATTCATGGGCAAGCTTCCCGAAATCGCACCTGAAGCATGGAAGAAATCCAAATTCCACATGAACAAGGGCATGCTGACGCTGATGGTTGTTTATTCATCACTGGCTTCCGTTTTTGTCATCTGGCTCAATGCGATCCAGCTTTCCATGCCCTTTATTATCGGCAACATCGTTATCATCGTCCTTGCTTTTGTTTTCTCCGGCGTTAGAGAGAAATACGTAAACATGGACATCAGCTATGAAGACAATTGATTCACTTTATGGAATTCATATTACAGAAAGACGAAACTACAGTTTAAGCGGAGGTATTTAACATGGCAGTAAATGCAAGAGAGATTGTAAATGATTATATGAACGGTGCCGGAAAGTTATCCGAAATGGATGGGGAATTTATCCGGAAGTTTATGGATTTAGGGGACAGTGTCGGCGGTGATGTTCTGTCGCCTAAGACAAAGGAGCTGATCAGTGTGGCAATCGGCATTTATAACCGTTGTCAGTATTGTATTTGCGGTCACACCCGTAATGCTTATCAGGTCGGTGCGACCAGAGCGGAGATTATGGCCGCAGCTGAGGTTGCAATCGGCTTCGGCGGCGGTCCGAGTGTTGCTTACAGCGCGGCTGTGCTCACTGCGGCTCTGGATGAATTTGAGCATGATTTTGATGAGGGTGTGAAGGAATCTCTGTAAACACGGATTCCTGCGATGAAATTCGGCGGTTGGGATGAGCACGCTGTTGCGCGTGGCGTTCCAGCCGCTGTATTGCCTCATGCTGCCGGATACTGCGCTATGTATTCCGCAAATGCAGATAAACGGTATTCACGGAGATGCCCAGCTGCTCGGCAACTTTGCCGGCGGCGCCCTTGATGGTGAAGATCTTCTTTTCCTTGAGGAGAGAGATGATCTCCTTGTTCTTGTTGGCGGCAGAAATGTCCGGATTGTTCATGGCCTGCGTGCGGGCAGCTTCGACGGCCTTGCGGATGAGCGCATCGCTGTTGCTGACAAAGGTCTCTGTGACATCGACAGTATCCTGTGACGCGGGCATCAGGCCCTCCAGAATCGTGCTGAAGGACACCTCCATATGAAGGTTTATGCACAACAGTCCGATGATGCGGCCATTTTCGCCTGGAATCGGGATCGTTGTGGATTTCATGGGCTGGCCGCTGCGATTCTTATTGAAATAAACCAGGCCCCTGCGATTATCGCCGCTTTTGCGGATCTCCTCCAGCATTTGCATGCCCAGATCGGTGATCGGCGCCCCCTCGCTGCGTCCGGTAAAGTGTCCGTTAATGACCTTGACGGCAGAAAATTCCGGATCCTCCAGACTGTGCAGCACAATCTCATAAGCCGGACCGAGATAGGCGGAGAGCCCGTCCAGCAGGATCTTGTAGGATGTGAGGATCTCCCGGTCAACGGGGGTGAGTGAGACATTATCCAATTTAAATACTCCCTTCTG
>CAVLAO010000211.1:0-2682 GCA_963660915.1 Bacteroides sp. CAG:927
AGTCTTATCAGGATGCCATCTATCAGTTCCGTACCGACCGTAATCCGAAGACGAGGCTTTTCCGCTTTAAGGCCGGAACCCTTGTAAACTTTGCTATGGATTTGGAAGAGGTGTACATGACCACCAAGCTTGACGGTCAGGCTACATTCTTCCTGCCTTTCAACATGGGTAACGGGCATGGAGTAACAGCAGGTGCCGGAAATCCGGTATTTGAAGATAAGTATAGCGTGTCTTATATGTGGGAGGACATTCTCACAAAGGATACGATTCTTGATTTGATAAGCAAATTCATCTTTGTCGAGGTAAAAGAAAAGGTCGATGAGGAGACCGGAAAAGTAAAACGTTCGGAGAATCTGATTTTTCCACGCTACCATCAGCTTGATGTTATCCGCAAGGTGCTGGCTGATGTTCGTGAGAATGGCACAGCGCAGAATTATCTGATTCAGCATAGTGCAGGCTCCGGCAAGACCAATTCTATCGCGTGGTTGGCACATCAGCTGACTTCTTTGCATGATGTCAACAACAAGATTATCTTCGATAATGTTGTTATCGTTACAGACCGTGTTGTTGTAGACCGACAGCTTCAAAAAGCCATTATGGGCATGGAGCATAAGGCTGGACTCATCCGCGTGATGGATGATAAGTGCGTCTCTGCTGATCTTGCCATTGCCCTGAACGGTAATACAAAGATCATCGCGACTACGATTCAGAAGTTCCCATATATTGTGGATAGTGTGGCGAACCTGAAGAATAAGCGATTTGCGGTTATCATTGACGAGGCACATTCTTCGACAGCCGGTAAGGACATGGCGGCTATTACCATGACGCTTGGCTCCGGAGAAGATGCAGACGCCGATGTGGAAGACATGATTTCCAGTGAAATCAAGCGAAACGGTAAGCAGGCCAATGTATCAATGTTTGCTTTTACAGCGACACCAAAGCCTACAACAATCCAGCTCTTCGGGCATCAGAATACAAAGGGCCAGAAGGAAGCGTTTCATGTGTATTCTATGAAGCAGGCCATCGAAGAAGGCTTCATCCTGGATGTGTTGCAGAACTACACGGAATACTCGACCTTCTATCAGATCAACAAGGAAATTGAGGATGATCCGCGCTGTAAGACCAATGATGCCAAGCGCCAGATTGCTCGTTTCATAGAGTTGCATGATACGAATATCGCACAGCGCGTAGAAGTGATTGTAGAGCATTTCCGCACCACGGTTATGCAAGAGCTGGGCGGTCAGGCCAAGGCGATGGTAATTACTGCCTCTCGCCAGAGTGCAGTAAAGTACCGTCAGGCTTTTGAGGATTATATTGCGAAGAAGGGATATGAGGGCATTCATGCTCTGGTGGCTTTCTCCGGAAAGGTGAAACTCCCGGATGACGAGCAGGAGTATACGGAAAGCTCTCTGAATGGCTTTCTGGAAGATCGTCTTACTAAGGAATTTGACACCGATAAATATCAGGTGCTTCTGGTAGCAAATAAATATCAGACCGGATTCGACCAGCCAAAGCTCTGTGCCATGTATGTGCTGAAGAAGCTGAAGGGCGTTAATGCCGTACAGACACTTTCACGTCTCAATCGTATCTGTGCTCCATATGACAAAAAGACTTTCGTGCTGGACTTTGTAAATACCTACGAGGATATCAAGTCCGCATTTGCGCCATATTACACAACAACCTTGCTGGCAAACTCTGTAACACCGAGTGCGGTATATGATCTAGAAGCCAAGATTGATGCTTACGGCATTTTAGATCCGGCGGACATTGAGGCAGCGAATGGCATTCTTTACGCAGACAAGGTGAATGGCAAGCAGAAGCAGAGACTCACATTCTTTCTTCAGAAGAGCAAGAAACTGATTGAACATTACGAATATACCACGCAGCGTCAGTGCGTGGCTGATATGAGAAGCTTTGTCCGTTTCTATGAATTTCTTCTTCAAGTGTCCAGCTTTGAAGATACGGATTTACACAAAAAATATAACTTTGTTGCTTATCTGCTGGCTTATATCAATATCAAGCATCCGGGTGGCGGCTTCAATCTGGATGGAAAGATTAAAGCAACGAACTTTGTGCAGAAGAAGGGTGAGGAGCATAAGTCGGCTAATCTGGTAGCTGATCCGGTTATGAAGCTTCCGACGGCAGAGCACTTTGGATTGACGGAAGATAAGGAAAAGAGACTGTCTGAGATTATTGATGAAATTAACAGCCGCACCGGTAAAAACTATGACAACGATGTGGTAGTGAAATCAATGCTACAGATTCGAGACATCCTGATGAAGTCAGATAAGCTGAAGACCAGTGCACGTAACAACACGCAGCAGGATTTCGAGTTCTCTTACTTCGATGATATCGATGATGCCTTGATCGAGGGCTTGTCACAGAATCAGGATTTCTTCTCGATGCTTTTGTCTAATGATGAAATGAAACGGCAGGTGCTTGGTATCTTCTCGGATGAGATATACAAGAGCCTGCGGAATGCGAAATAGAGATGATGATTTTATATGCAATCGCATGAATCATTTTTGAGAGGGGGTGATGACATATGGCTTCTTTAACTCATGTTTGTATGTGGAGAGAAAAAGGATGGAAAAGAATAACAGCAGAGGAAGCTGCACGTCTTCACCCAGGGGGAACTGTTTCGGCACATAGTGGATTGTTCATGTGTGAGCTTTGCGGACA
>CAVLAO010000212.1:0-2637 GCA_963660915.1 Bacteroides sp. CAG:927
AAGAGACTACGATCTCTTTTGCACCATTTTTTGCAAATCTGGTTTCTTTCTGCTCTCAGCCCCGTTTTCGCATTTTAGGGGCTTGCGGAGTGGACTCTAGTTAAGTGTGTTTGTAGGGTGATACTATCACCCTACAAACTGCTGCAGTTTAATAATATCGAGAAAGCTATTGTGACTGTTCTACCTCAATGTGCCATTCTTTTTCTTGGCAAAGCAGCTAAAACGGAACCACCGGGGTAAATTCCAGATTTCTTATCATCGACTTTCGCTTCAGGCCCTGATACAGCTTCTGCGTAATCACATTGATTGGGCTGAGAAAATTTCCACTGCCGAATATCGCTTCTGTGCGGAAGAAATTCCCCATAGTGTTCAGCGTAGATTCCAAAGCGTGTAGCTGAAAATCTCCGCTATAATCAATTTGCTTTCTTCCACACTGAGGGCACACCAACTCCGTGGCACCGCGTTCCCAACGAATTTTCTTACCGGGAATCACCTGCGTCAAATTCAGGAATGAAAGATCCGGAATCGGCTGCCCTGTTTTTGCGGAATAAACCGGTTCATACTGGATTTCACAATGATATTCTGCCAGGAGGTCCCTCGCCATGTCGCAGCAGAACAGATAGTCCTCGCCCAAGTCATAGGAACAGCAAAAATAATGACGACGGTCCCATTTTACCGGTTTACGAAGGAAAAAGGACCGTCCGGTACGGTAGCGATGGCGGGCACAGTTTTCATCAATATACTCTTCGCAGTAAAACGCGTCAGACGCATTGTCGATTTCAATCTGCATGCTTTTTCCGCGTACTGTAAGCCATTGCGCTGCATCAAGCTCGTTATCAGTAAAGCAAAGTGAAGGGCTTGAAACTGCACCATCCGGAATTTGCTGACGGATTATTGGAAAGAACGGGGAATCTTCAAAAATGTCAAACACGAGATGGGACGGAACCAAGAGCAATTCATCCTGATAGCCGGGAAGCACATCGAACTGAATTGAGTATTGCCGCAACACCTCCTGTAATACCGAGTTATCATCACAAAAGTAGTGCCATTTTATCCGCATTATGTTCCCTCCTAAAAGCTAGACATCGCAAGTCTATACAACGTTTTGTTGTTGGCATATATGCTTTTGGCAGCATTCATTACTTGACTTCTTGTATATTTCCCACCATACGGTAGAGCTTTCCTCCACATATTTGTATAGACCCTATGTTGTGCTTTAGTCAGAACTACACTTTGCATTTGACCTGATGATGAGGCAGTTGTAAACCCTCTGAATCGTTTTTCTATAATGTGATGAACTTCATTTCCACTTCCTTTATTTGCCTTCCGCAGATCGTTATATGTGCCGGTATCACCACACGCATTATGTACCAACACACCATCCGTGCCAACATAATAGGTATGATAATCCTCAACCTCAAAGTTGTAGACAGTGATAGGTGCTTCCAGAATCTCGTGCTGGGTCTTTTCCAGAGTGACATACTCGCCGTTGACCAGAACCAAGATATCTCCGGCACGGAGGTCTACTGCGGCATACCAGCCCTTATGCGCCACATAGAACGGATGCGTGGGTGTTGTGGTGATTTCTTCTCCGTTTACGGTCAGATGAATCAGCTCATCCGACTCGTTGATAAAGAGCTGTTTCACCGGTTTCAGTGCCACATCGCCGGTTTCTTCGTCCCATGCCCAAACCAAGTCTCCTGGCTTCAGTGTTTCAATGGCTACATATCCTGCTGCTGCCGCAATTGCGGTTCCGGCAACAAAGCAGTGTGTCGGATGGAGTGCGCCAGATACGGCACCGGTTATTGCACCTGTAAAGGCACCGTCGATAGCCCCCTGCTTAGCGCCAGAAGCCGCGGCTTTTCCTGCGCCCTTCCAGCTGCCTGTTGTCGCCCTGTGCTTAATTGCACCAGTAACCGCACCAATTGCCGCACCAGATGCCGCGCCGGATACAGCGCCTGTTACAGTGCCCTGTGCCGCACTGATTGCCGCACACATGACAGGACCGGACGCAACGCCGCCTGTTGCTACAATTACAGCAGTTGCCGCAACGAGCAGACCAGCAGTAATTGCAATTTTCCAACCGTTAGACAGGCAGCCGTCCTCGTCCATGTTCATGACCGGGTTGTTGGTGCAGTAGGCAAACAGGTTTAGTCCAAGGAACGTGTTGTCGCCGCCTGCCAACTCAGGCATGTCCGCGTTAATGAATCTGCGAACGACAGGGTCATAGTACCGGGTCTGCAAATAATACATTCCAGTATCCTGATCGTAGTAGTAGCCGCGGTAGCGAATCGGGTTTGTTGCCGCGAGCCAACCACTTTGAGAAATCACATTACCCCAAGCGTCATAGGCGTACTTTGCAACGTAGGCACCTGTGGTGTCAACTATCCCGACCACATCGCCCTGAAGATTTAGGACGTAGTAATAGTTTTTGCCCTGGTACACGCAGGCATAGGGTCGGTTGTTGTTGTCATAGGTAAAGTCCATGACATTGCTGCCCCAGGTCTGTCGAACGACCAATCCGTCCTGCGTGATGTAGTTGTAAGTAGTACCGTTGACCGTTTTGCTGTCTCGGATACCATCCATGTCATAAGTGTAGGTAATGGTTTTCCCGTTGCCGGATGCTGAAGTGAGCTG
>CAVLAO010000213.1:0-2625 GCA_963660915.1 Bacteroides sp. CAG:927
AGAATGAAGGAGAGAAAGAAGTACGGCCTCAAAGCCGCTCGTCGCGCTCCGCAGTTCTCCAAGAGATAATTGGACGCGATTTTACAATCGAAAAGCTCGAAAAACCCCGGAAAATCAACACTTTCCGGGGTTTTCTTGTGCCCAAATGCGCTGATTATGTTTGTCCAAATTTCATGTGATTTGTCCTAATTTGACCTCAAAATCCGGGGCTAGTGTTAGCGTCGGGCGATAATCGCCAACCGAAGGCGGCGAGAAAACGCCATTACGAGACGGCCTAATTCGCCAATCGGTTTAAAAAAGCCATTGAGATTTTATGACGTTGGTCTAAACTGATGTATACCCAATGCATCAGCCATAGACACATGTATGGCTAAAAATCTCAATGACTATAGCAAGATAATAACACAAGCGTTAGATGAAATGAAGGAGGCACAGGGAACAAGTTTCCGCCTAGAGTCCGTGAATCTTGCGGAACTTCAGCGAATGACCGGAATCAGTAGGGCCAGACTTCGTCGCTTGAAGGAAAATCAGTTTGAGGATCTTCCTGATAAGCGATGTGGGCGAAAAGCATCCAAGACCAAACTGACCGGCTATACGGACTACATCGATGCCTTGCTCAGAAAGGATGTGACAAACTCAAGCGTAATATATGACCGGCTGTTGGAACAAGGCTATCAAGGCGGGCTGACCATTATCAAGGAATACATTCGCTCCCACAGATATCTTGTTCCGCCAAAGCGCCATGTGGTGATGCCGCAAGGAAATCGCGGAAGGCGTTATACTTCAGAACCTGGCGAATGTTATCAAATGGACTGGGGATTTGTGAATGCAGATGATGAAAACGGCAACACGACTCAAATCGCATGCTTTGCAATGATCTGCCATTGCTGCGGAAAACGTTATGTTGAATTCTTCCCCAATGCTCGGCAGGAAAGCCTTTTCATTGGAATGATTCATGCATTTCTGTTCATGGGCGTTCCACTGAAAATCCTGACGGACAACATGAAGAGTGTTGTAATCAGCCGGGATCCACAGGGAAAGCCAATCTGGCAACACGACTATGAACTCTTCATGGGAAATATAGGATTTGATACCAAACTTTGCAAACCAAGGCATCCTTTTACTAAAGGCTCTGTAGAGCGTTTGGTCCGTTTTGTAAAAGATAACTTTCTTCAAGGCCGTGTATTCAGAGAACTTACTGACTTGAACTATGAGGCGATTGAATGGTGCAACCGTCAGAACAGCGCTTACCATAAGAGCATAGACTGCATCCCAGACGTAAAGCACCAACAAGCCTGCATGCTGGTCGCAAGCCCTCTGGAGAAAACATCTGAACTAAACTTCTATCTGTGCCCGGAACGTTCGATTTCATTTGATGGTTTTATCAGCTTTGAAGGACGACGCTTCGGCGTTCCCTATTGGTATACAGAGAAGACGTGCCGTGTTCATCGCGATGGCTATTGTCTGGAAATCTACGACACTTCCATGACCAGACTTTTATGCAAACATGACGTTACATGGAGCAGAAAAGACAGCTTCTGTAAGGATCAATACAGCAAAGAGGAACCAATCGAAAAACCAACAGCACCTGTTCATGCCCATATCCAACAGATTTCCTCGAGTACACCGGATTCTGCGTATGCTCGCTTTAACTTTGAGGAGGTAGGGACCGATGAATGATTCTGTTTATGATATGATTGGCGAAATCGCTTCATATCTGAAGCTGGACTTGAAAGCTGCAGATATGGCAGAACTGGCCGCAAGGGAAAACTGGTCTGAAGAGCATTTGCAGTCTGTTGCTGATATGTTTTCTTTCATGAGAAAGCAGAAAGAAGAGAAAACTGTACAGACCTTGCTCCGCATGAGTCGTCTTCCGCTTAAAGAGCCTAAGACATTTCAGAATTTTGACTTCGGTCAGATTCAGGGAAAAGAGGTGGAACTGATTCAAAACCTGTCAACGCTGGCTGCATTGCATGGACGGAGGAACTTGGCTTTTATCGGTCCTCAGGGTGTCGGAAAAACTCATCTTGCCATGGCATTTGGTCGTGTCTGCTGCGAGAGTGGCTATAAGACCTATTTTCTGAAGGCATCCGAGTTAAACCAAAAACTGACCGATGCCATAAAATTCGGTCATGAGAGCTCAACCATCAACAGCTTGGTAAAGCCA
Source organism: Bacteroides sp. CAG:927 (assembly GCA_963660915.1). Taxonomy (GTDB): domain Bacteria; phylum Bacillota; class Clostridia; order Oscillospirales; family Oscillospiraceae; genus UMGS1766. The sequence continues at coordinate 2,168 of CAVLAO010000213.1, forward strand.
TCCTGCTTGATAATAGACGAGATCGGACGCTGTGAATTCAACAAGACGAATACGCGAATGTTCTTTGACGTAATCGACCGCCGATACAACAAGGAAGGACCAAATACGTTGATTATGACAAGTAATTTTCAACCTTCTAGATGGGGAGAGTTCTTCGGCGAAGATTCTTCATTGCTCTGCTCTTTGGATCGAATTTTCGATACAGCGACCGTGTTTAACATCAAGGGCCAGAGTTATCGGGGAAAAGGGCTCCAGACTGTGACATTGGCAGCTGGGCAACCATCTGCATTACCAAGAGAAAGTAGATAAAAGAAAGGAGCGGCTGATGCATTGGCTGTTTTCGACTGACTCAATTGGTGGTTTTGATCTGACTTTTCATTGGCGATTATCGCCCGACTCCAACACCAATGTATGAAAGCAAAATATCACCGTTCTTTATCTGACTCTGAGAGCGTTTG
>CAVLAO010000214.1:0-2614 GCA_963660915.1 Bacteroides sp. CAG:927
AGCCCCATGTTCTTCGGCGTCCGGAATATGCATTCCTTCGGCCTCGTTCTCCAGTTCGGTTCTTCCAATGTGTTCCCCTGAGCAACCACAGCGTCAATCCCCAGAAGCGACAGCTGCGTGTAGCACATATACACGGCTTTCCAATCCAGATCCTGCGCCACCACCTTCATCACGTTCTGATAGTTGATTCCTCTATCCTTCAGAACTTTAGCTGCAGCAATGATCATTCCGCCGCCTCCGCAGCTTGGTTCATTCAGCACTATCGGTTCTGCACCGTCCCATCCGGCTAATGCCATGGCAGCCGAAGCCTCCGACAGATGGAACGGCGTAAAGAACTGACCTGTATTCTTGTTTCCGCACCCGGATTCCATATAGATTTCCCCGAGTATGTCCGACACCCGCTCGTCCATCGCCAGCGTCAGCATGCCATACATTTCCGCAAATTCCTTGCCGTCGACTCCGTATGGCCCTATCGTCTTTAGGTACTCGTCCTCGCGTTTTCTCCACATCTTGTCGTCAAATATGCTGCACTGGTTTTGGATCGACAGTGCCATCAGCTTCACCCAGTCACAAAACACGTCGTATGGAGACCGGCTGCCGGATAAGCCGTTAATCCTTTTGATAATTTCTCTCTTTCCGTCCATATCTCACCAATCCATAGCCTCATTGAACTGTTTCATCTGTTCTTCTTTACTTAGTCTCAGGTATATCGCGGTAGTGCCTACGTCGGAGTGGCCCATCAGATCGGCCAGCAATGCTATGTTGCTGTTCTTCTTGAGAAATTCAATCGCGAACAGGTGCCGGAAGGAATGAGGATGCATCACCTCCGACCGAATTCCGTAGCGTTTGGCCCAACGTCTCAAATTTTCGGCAACCCCTCGCGCCGAATAATACGGCCTGTCGCACTCTTCTTTCGGACGAAAAAGATACTCACCTTTTACGCCGTCAAAATACGCCCTGCTCTCTTCGATCAGATCTTTCGGAATATAGATGCGTCGTATTTTTCCCTTCGTCCACATTTCGCAATAGCCTGTGTCTAATGCCGTCTTTGTGAGGCGGACGAATTCGCTTGCCCTCGCGCCTGTTTTTGCCAGATATTGCACCATCCAGTATCCTTTTTCGTTCCCGTCGGCTTTTAGTCCATCAAGGAGCTTTTTATACTCATTAACGGTAATCACATTTTCAACGCAAGTCATTCTCTGAATCTTTATTCGCTTCACCATATATTCCGGATGCCCAATAAATTTACAATATTGATTCATGCATGTTCTGCGTAGGCTGACTGTTTTGGGTTTCCACAAACTCAATTGCCATTTTTTAAAATCGAGCATCGTTTCTTTGCTTATTTCGTCATACTTTTTGGTGAATGCTTTGAAATTATCGTAGTATGCGTCAATTGTGTTTTTAGATCGTTCATTCTCAAGCAGATGTATTCTGAATTTTTCAAAATCCTCCAGTTTTATCTTTTCGCCCATCTTTATCCTTTTTATGCGTGTTTTACGTGCTTTTTATTGACATTACGTATATTACGTATTATAATATTTACTGTAAGGAGGAACCAAGCAAATGAGATTTCGCGAACTCGAGAAAACAATTTTCAACGACGGATGGTATTTGGTTAATGTGAGCGGTTCACATTATCAATACAAACACCCATCAAAGCCCGGAAAAGTCACGATCCCAAATCACCGTGGAGACATTCCGCTACGGGTTGCCAACTCCATACTTAAGCAAGCAGGCCTCACATGAGGCCTGTCTCCCACATTTTTGAAAGGAGATTTTTATGAACTATATCTATCCAGCTGTTTTTTATCCTGAATCCGACGGCCGTTTCTCGGTTATCTTCCCGGACCTCAACGATCTTGCCACATACGGCGATAGCCTCGCCGATGCCTTTTCTATGGCTCAGGATGCATGCGGCCAGTACCTCTTTACCTCCCTGCGCGACGGCGAAGCTCTCCCCTCACCCACTCCGTTAAATTCCGTCGAAAAAGATGATCCTTCCGCCATCGTCAACCTCGTTTGTGTAAACCTCAGCGAATATGCTCGCGCTTATGACGATCACGTTGTTAAGAAGACTTTGAGCATTCCCGCATGGCTTAATACCGCTTGTGAAAAGTATGGGATTAACTACTCCAAGGTTCTCAAAGACGCCCTCATCATGAAACTGCAGGCCTAAATGCAGGTCACTTTTCTCATTGCCCGGAGATATCTCCGGGCCTTTATTTTCCCCGAATTCCCTCGTTCTCCATTCTTTCCATGAGTGCTTTCAAGCTTTTGTTTACCTTCCGCAGGCTACCGCCTAGCTTTGCGTCCAGGCTGTCCAGCGGCTCCAGTATCATGGCGTCGATTGTCGATGTTGCCCGAATCAGCTCATCTTGAATATCTCTTTTCGTCATCGCTTTTTTCTTGCCTTTGCAAGTCCATCTCCTTTTCTTTCGGAATCAGCTTCTTCACCACTTCAGCCGCAACCTTCACAGTCCCCTCCCATTGAAGCGAGGTTATGTGGGCGTTTTCTTCATCGTCCACAGTTTCCAGTGTTTCCAGGTATCCTCTGTTCAAGTCTTGTTCTGTGATAACGATGCGTGCATCCTCATGATTCTTGTTCTTCATC
>CAVLAO010000215.1:0-2603 GCA_963660915.1 Bacteroides sp. CAG:927
GATAATCAGTGGGGCTGTGTGTGCGGATCATGTGCATCTAAGTGTAAGCATACCGCCAAAGATGAGTGTTTCAAATTTTATGGGATATCTCAAAGGGAAAAGCACCCTAATGATATATGACAGACATCCGAATTTACAGAGTAAATGGGATAAAGCCTTTTGGGCAAGAGGCTATTATGTTGCGACAATCGGCAATGTGACAGAAGATGTAGTAAGAAAATACATCGAGGAACAGTCAGAAGAGTCGAGAAAAGAAGATAACACCAGCCGCTTTTAGCGGCGGCCGGTACAGGTGCTCGCAACACCGCCTTTTTAGGCGGGCAGCAATATAGCCCTATGGGGCGTCATCCCAGGGGCTGTCGCACTATCGATTTTAAATCAATGGTGCGCAGCCCTTTTTTCAGCCTTGTTTTACAGGTTTTACCTCGAAAAACTGTACATTTCTGCCCATGACGAGTGCAAATGGACAACACAAGTCGGCTGGCCGAGAGCCAACCATTTTGCCGTCAGATATTTTTTGAATTTTTTAAATCTCAAGCGCTTTTCATTGGATGGAGATGTGTTCCTGTGCGTCCTGATTGTATCTTTGCGTGAAGCTTGTTCATGTTCCTTGCCATCGCTACGAGTATGCTCTCGGCAAGTACATTCTTCTTTCCACGACTCATGTATCTGCGGAACCCCATGCCTTCCTTGGTCTCACTGAATGAGCCTTCGGCCTGTATGCTCCGATTCATCCTGAGCATGCATCCCTCTTCGCTTGTGATACGCTCAAGACATTCCTTGCGCTGTGCCAGGAACCGCTTGGCTACTTCTAACCTTTTGTTCCTTTGCTCCAGCGGAGTCTTGCAGTTGTTGCCTTTTATGCAGGATGTTTTGCATGGGCACTCTGCACAGTCCTCACATTGATATACCGTTACTTCACGGGTATAGCCGCTCTTTGTGTGAACCGTACGTACATGGTCAGCAGTGAGTTGCCTGCCATTTTTACAGGTATACGCATCCATTTCTGCATCATATTCCATGTTTTCTGCCCGCCCAATATCGTTCTTGTACTTCCTTGTCTTGGAAATCTCGTAGTTTGTAGGCTTTATAAAGGCTATCTGTCCGTTACCCTCAATAAAAGTGTAATTCTCCTCGCTCTCATAACCGGCATCTGCAACGATGTTTGTATATTTGAAGCTCAGGTGTTCTTCCATGCTTCTTATAAAGGGCTTAAGCGTGTTGGTATCCGTTGCGAGCGAATGTATGGTCGCCCAGACGATGTACTCCGCATCAACGCCATGCTGTAAGTTATAAGCAGGCTTCAGCTGCCCGTTCAGCATTGCATCTTCCTTCATCCGCATAAACGTAGCGTCCGTATCAGTCTTGGAATAGCTGTTTCTATTGCCGCATACATGGATCTTTTTATGGTACTCTTTGAACTTTTCTATGTACTCCTCAAGAAGCTCTGTGTCCCGTTGAAGCTGGGCCTTGCGCTTACCAATGCCATGTACGAATTCAATGTTTTCCTCGGCTTTCAGCTTGTAGAGCTTCTTCCGCAGTTTTTTCAGCTTGTGGAGATTGACCATTCCGTCATATACGACCTTCAGCGCATACTGCTCCTCACACTGTTCGACAAGCGTAGTGGCCTTATCTGCAAGTTTGGCAAGATTTTTCGAGACAGCCTTCTTCCAAACAAAAGTGTACTTGTTAGCACAGGATTCGATCTTGGTTCCGTCAATGAAGATGTTCCGGCCAGAAATCTCGCCGTGCTTGTAGAGCCACTCTGACATGGTTGCGAGAAAGTCCTGGGAAAGATTGGCGAAATGGAGAAATTTGAACCTCGATATAGTCGCATGATCAGGCGCAGGTGATCCTTCCAGAAGATACATGAAATTAATGTCACGCCTGCAGGCAGATTCGATATCACGCGAGGAATAAAGGCGATTCATCGCCGCATAGAGTACCACCTTGAGCAGCTGGCGAGGTGAAGCTGAGGATTTCCTTACGCGGTCATATGTACGGTAAAGATCAGCCAGATCGAGTTCCTCCACGAACTGGTTCAGCAAGCGCACTTTGTCGTCAGAAGGGATGATGGTAGCGATATCGAGCGGAAGAATGAGTTGATATCCGCACTGGTTAAGGGTATAATCTTTGTTGGTTAATTGTTTCATTGCAAGTACAATTATACCATGAAACTAGGTTCTTCGGAGCCTAGTTTTTATATTTTTAAGCGCATCAGCCGGGCTTTTTATCTGCCCACCCTGAAAAAGCAGCCCGCTCTGAAAGCGCCAGCAGAAGCCTATCTTGTATGGGTGGGTTGGGATATAGACCGATGGCGGGGAGCCACCCGAGAGTCCAGGTATAATTAAAGAGGCCGCCGCTTTAGTGCGACAGCCCCTTGATTACGATAAATGCAGGAAACAGCTGCCTCTGTCAAGCCCATAGCCGCGTAAGCGGTGCATAGCAGGCTTGACAGAAACAGATGTTTTCTGCAAGAGAAATAGGAGAAACATCTTCAGGGTTACGAAAAAACGAGTGTCCGTTATCTTGACAGAGTACCACTATTTTTTTTAGGGGAATTGAAAAAAATATCATCCGATCTGGATGTGGCTGTTGAATAT
>CAVLAO010000216.1:0-2563 GCA_963660915.1 Bacteroides sp. CAG:927
CCCTTGAAAATTGAACACGCATTCTTCAGTCACGTTCCTGTGATGATGAGCCACGTCCGTAACAAATGCGATGATCTCCCACTGAGGGAATGAGCGGTAGGTTGACGGTAAATGGATGATAGCTTCTCCATAGCTAAGAACCATCACAGAATAATGATACTTCTGCCTTCGGGCAGCTCGGTGAGAACCACGGAGAGGTGAGATTCCTATGGATTCGGTACACTGCCGAACGGCTGAAAGATTTCCCACACGAAAACAGAGTTTTCGCTTTCCGGGGGTGTCGGGGACAAGTACGGAAAAGTCTATAACTATAAATCACAGCATTTATGCTGTTTGAGATAGTAGGGCGGGCTGTGCGAGCAGCCCGCTGTTACATACACGGATAGAAAGGAGCAATCCAAATTGGCCACACGAGGCAAAAAAGAGAAAGAATATCCGCCTATGCCCGCGAACTGGATGTACAAGCGCGGCGATGTCTACATGATGGATCTGAACCCTTACAGCGGTTCCGAGCAGGGCGGTGTTCGACCGGCCATTGTCGTGCAGAACGATGATGGAAATTTCTTCTCCAAAGTTCTTCTGGTCGTTCCGCTGACAACGCAGATCAAAAAACGAAATATGCCGACTCACTTTATTCTGCATAATCATTTTTTGAGCGCGCCATCCATGGCGATCTGCGAAAGCCCGCGACCGGCAGATAAATCCAGAGTGTTAAGCTACCTTGGGCACCTGTCCAAATATGAAATGCGGCAGGTGTCGGTATGTCTGCAATATAGCTTTGGCTTTATCGGTTATAAAACATTCCGAAATTATCTCTCTGCTCCTCCGCAGGAAGATGTGATTGCTGCTGCGAAAGAACTTCTCTCCCAGCAGTTTCAAAATCTTCGGGTGCTGAACAGTCAGCCCCCTGCTCTCGCCAAGCATACAAAAGGCGATTTACATAGCATTGAGCAAATATCGGAAGGTATGCTTTCCACATCAACAGAATCTTCTGTTGAATTCATGGTCGCAGAACTGGACGATGCACTTCAATCGCTTATGTTCCGCTGGAATATCTGCTATGAGCGGTATTCCAGCTGCCGCTTATCCGATAACGAAAAGAAGAAAATTGATTCGATTATCCAATCTGGAATTGATTTTCTGCAAAAGAAAAAGGAGGTTCCCGTATGAATGCAGTTGTAAAACCGTACCACGAGATGTGTCTGAACAGCAGTGAGCTGATCGTTCCGCGCGATACTTACCAGCGTGCTCTCCACCCTGCCCGCGTTGCCCGCATTGCCAGAGAATTTGACGAGCGTGTTGCCAATGAACCGAAGATCAGCTTCCGGGATGGCCGCTATTATGTGATGGATGGACAGAATACCATCGCTGCCCGGAAGTTCCTGAACGGCGGCGAGGATTTGCAGATTCGTTGCAAGGTTTATTTTGGCATGACCGAGCGGGAAGAAGCCCTCCTGTTTGCACAGCAGACAGGCATTTCCGAGCGGCTGAGTGCTGGGCAGAAACTCCGCGCTCTGATTTTTGCAGGAGAGCCTGCCGCCATTGCTTTTCAGCAGGCCACCGAACTGGCTGGCGTTCATCTTTCCTTTGAAGAAGGTCGTGGCAAACGGCGGATCAGCTGCATCGCAACCGCCTATCATGAGTTCATCCGGCTGGGGCCGGAACTGTATATCGAAGCTCTCGATGTTTTGCTGAATGCGTGGAACGGTGATGCTGCTTCTGAGCCGTCCCACTGTCTACCGTCTGCTGAAGCAGAACGAATTCCGATGGTTCAAGGTAAGCGGTGCCTACCGTATTTCCAAAACCAGCTTTGAAGCATGGCTCAATAATGGCACCATCGAACCCAATCCCGCCGTTTGACATCCTCAACATTTCAAACAAAATCTGCTATTCTTTAGCCGGGACGAGAAATCCCGGCTAAATTTTTACATAGATGGAGGTGTCCTTCATGGATGATATGCAGAAGGCTTCGACGCAAAACATTGAACCTGTTGCTGCTAAAACCACCATGTCGGTTCGTGAGATGCAGCATCTTCTCGGCCTCGGCAAAACGGAAAGCTATTGGCTTCTTCATAAGAATTTCTTTGAAATCATTCTGATAAACGACAAAATGCGTATCGTCATTTCTAGTTTTGAGAAATGGTATGCCAATCAGGTCAAATATCACAAAGTCAATGGTCCTCCGCCGGGCGAGGAACTTTGCAAGCGGTCATACTCCATTCCGGAAGTTGCCGAAATATTGAAGGTAGAGGCTGAAACCGTGTATACGCTTATCCGGCAGGGCAAGCTGAAAACAGAAACGGTAGACTTCTGGATGCGGATTCCGAAAGAGGAATTTGAGCACTGGTATCGGTCACAGAGCCGTCACCGCACAGCAGCCGATCGGGAGCGTGACCGGGAAATCGAAGCGCAAACCATCTCCATCCCGGAAATGGCAAAACTGCTCGGCATCCCGCGAGAGAAAGTTTATGGCATTCTTGACTGCAAAAAATACCGAGATTGTTTCGTCATTGAGCGCGTAGCCGACAGGCGGCGCATTACCCAAAAAAGTTTTAAGGCATGG
>CAVLAO010000217.1:0-2563 GCA_963660915.1 Bacteroides sp. CAG:927
CGTGAGGATCACACAGACCCGCAAAGCGGTATTCTGCATCACGAGGAAAATGTCGATCTGCTCCCTGCAAACATCGAGCTGTCCGCTATGGAAATGATGCTTGTCACCGCAATGAGCCGTGAAACCATTCTGAGAAGCTATCTGAGCAAGGTCAAAGACAATTATGACTATGTACTGATTGATTGTATGCCTTCGCTCGGTATGGTCACTCTGAATGCTTTGGCGGCGGCAGATAGCGTAATCATTCCCGTGCAGGCGCAATACCTTCCGGCAAAGGGAATGACCCAACTAATGCAGACCATTGGAAAGGTCAAACAGTACATCAATCCGAGTTTGCGAATCGACGGTATTCTTTTGAATATCGTAGATAACCGCACCAACCTCGCAAAAAGCACTGCCGACGCACTGCGAAATAACTTTGGAAGCGTTATAAAGATATACCGTTCTTCCATTCCTATGGCAGTGAAAGCCGCAGAGGTTGCTTCCAAGGGCGTAAGCATCTACAAGTATGAGCCGAGCAGTCCTGTTGCAAAGGCTTATGCTGAGTTCGCAAAGGAGGTGTCTGCCGATGGCAGGAAGAAAGAGCGACTTCACTCTGCCGACGCTCGATGACCTGTTTTCCACACAGGAGCTTCGGGACGATGCCAAGCTCAGTAAAATCCGAGATATTCCCCTTGAGCTGATCGATGATTTTCCCGACCACCCATTTAAGGTGCGGGACGATGAAGATATGATACAGCTTGTGGAGAGTGTCAAGGAGCGAGGTGTCATTACTCCGGCTACCGTCCGTCAGAAAGAGGACGGCAGATATGAGCTGATTTCAGGTCACAGGCGAAAACGGGCTTGTGAACTTGCCGGATTTGAAGCGCTCCGTTGCGAGGTCGTAGACCTTGACCGTGATGCCGCCACTGTGCTGATGGTGGAGAGCAACTACCAGCGGTCGCAGATTCTTCCCTCAGAAAAGGCGTTTGCCTATAAAATGCGGTTGGATGCGTTAAGTAGGCAGGGCAAGCGTACTGATTTAACTTCCGACCCAGTGGGTGGGAAGTGGGATGGAAAAGAAACGGCACAGATGATCGGAGAGCAGTCAGGTGACAGTCAGACGCAAGTTCGTCGTTATATCCGTCTGACGAACCTTGTTCAAGAACTTCTCGACCTTGTGGACGAGGGAAAAATCAAAATGCGTCCTGCGGTGGAACTATCCTATTTGGACGAGGACAGCCAGCGGGTGGTGGTTGATGAAATCGACCTGAACCAATGCACCCCGTCCCACGATCAGACCATCCGTATGCGGAAGTTCTTCACGGAAGGCAAACTCACACCGGAAGCTGTATCTGCCATTATGAGTGAGGAGAAACCAAACCAGTGTGAGAAAATCGTCCTGCGTGGGGATAAGGTGCGAAGCCTGATCCCGAAGAATATCCCCGTAAGCCAAACGGAGGAGTATGTGGTCAAAGCACTGGAGCATTACAGCCGATTCCTGCGCCAACGGGCAGAGCGTGACAGCCGATAGGCACACGGAGTATGTTTTCTGCTGTCCCCTTCCTCACACTCCATCCCCGGAGAACTTCCAGACTGTCCGAGAATAAAAAATTTATCTCCAAACTTTATCTCTATCTCCCTAAGTAAAGTCTATCTTAGAGTAGCTCGGAGATTGCACAGTTTGGAATTGCGCCCACCGGCGATATGATGAAAAATTGCGCTTCAAAACGCATCTTTGTCTGAACGGTTCTCATCGGGTAGAATGTGGTCGAAGGGAGTGAAGCGTATGAAATCCAAAATCGCAGTGCTTTTTCTCGTTGTCCTTTTGTGCCTGGCTTCGGGGTGCAGCAACACCTCGCATATTGCAGAACAGCCAGCCCCGGTTTCTTCTTCGGGAAGCAACAAAGCTCCCAGCCAAGTGGAAACGGCGCAGGCAACAGAAAAAACAGAGGTTGAACAACCCCGAAGTACAGAGCCGGAATACTCTGCGTCATCTCAAAAAGAACAGCTTTCATCTTTAATAGCGGAAAAACAGAAATCGGCAGAACAACCACAACCTGCGGAGCAACAAGGGCAAGAACCTACAGAGGCAGCCTTCAATATCGACTACTGGATCAACTTTGCTCAGAGCTATGCCGAGAGTGTTGGTCTTACGCTGGACAGCGAAGCCGTGTACTGTTGGGACAACCCCATTGCCGCAGGCACAGATTGCAAATACACCGAAAGGGACATTAAGGGTTACTTAAACCGCTACGCCAAAGATCCCGACATCACGGATGTTTGGATTTGGTATGAGCAAACCGGAACCGGCTCCTTTGAGGTGTATATCGGTTACGCATAACAAAAAATCAAATCACACTGAAACGCATCGTCAAAGCACGGTGCGTTTTTCGTTTTCAAGGAGGTATTTAACACAATGAAATCAAATATTATCAAGCGGGGAGTGGCAGGACTGCTTTCTCTCGTGATGTGCATTTCAACTTTCGTAGGGATTGGTACTACCACCGCTTTTGCCGCTGGGGAACAGGCCGAAGTTTATCTCGTTTCTTTTCCAAGAAGCGGTGATACAAATCTTGATTAC
>CAVLAO010000218.1:0-2553 GCA_963660915.1 Bacteroides sp. CAG:927
TTTGCTTTAACCCCATTAATAGAGGCTGGGAATAGAGGCTCTGTCTTTATTCCCTTTCTTTCTTCTACACTCAAAGCTTCAAATTTCGGTTGTATTTTTGCTTTGTAGTAATCACGTAGCTGCATGTATGTTGCATATGGCAGCTCGACGTTCCTCGTATGGCCACCTTTGCCATTATGTATAATAAGAATGCCGCTTTTCTTTATTTTCTTGTCCCCGATGATGTCTCCGGAAGTTATAGCCAATGCTTCGCTTCGCCTGATGCCGGTCGTGTATAAAAGCATGAAGTAGGTAAAAGCAGTGAGATCGTTGAAATAAGAGAAGAATTCTCTTATTTCGTCAGTCGTCATCGACGGCTGTGGCTTGCGCTTCAGCTTGCTGTTCGGCACCTGTCTGTCGTCAATGTCCTGGCCGAGGACTATCTTGAGGAAGAACTTGCATGCGCTGTTATATTGGTTGATCGTAGCATTTGTCAGCTCTGTGTTCCTCTTGAGGTGCAACAGCCACTTCCTCAAGTATGCTTCATCAAGTGAAGCATAATCCGTTTCTCCGGAGAACTCCAAGAACATGCCAAACACTCGTTTGTATGACTCAATGGTTCTCTCACTCAGATCCCGTAGAAGACAGTCTTCTTCGAACTTCTCCAGGACCTCTTCATTACTCATCATAATGAGCCTCCTTAAATTTGAATGTGCTCTAAAGCAGAGCACATCAAATTCTATAGGAGGTGAAGGATGATGAGAATATATGCCGACTCAGAGCAACAGCTGTCCCCACATGTTTTAAGAGAAAAGGTTCCCACGAAGTGGGTTCAGTTCAATCCCCTCACAACATAAATTGCAAGAGGAATGTTGAAGATATGCGTATTTAGCTAATCAAAGATTGGGTATATCGCTTTTTGATAGGTCTTTCTTGTCAGCACTACCGCTACAAGACACGCTCCCGCTTCTGCCACAGGCAGAGCAAGCCAGACGAGATTTGCGGCGTTCTCTGTCAGGGAAAGCGCCCATGCCAGCGGCAAAGCCAGCACGACAAAACGCAGAAGCGAAATGATCAGCGAGTAGCCGCCTTTGCCTAATGCTTGGCACACGCCCTGCAAAATAATGTTGGCACCCGCAAAGAAGAAACCGCAGGTAATGATCCGCAGCGCCAGTACACAAAGCTGGTGGGATTCTTCCGTAACGGAGAAAATGCCCACGATTTGACGGGCGAAAAGCTGCAAAAGAATAATGCCAATCAACATGATAACCGAAACATAGAGCAGCCCATACCGAATGGCCTGCGATACACGCGCCTTATTCTTAGCTCCGAAATTATATGAGATAATGGGGATAGATGCGTTATTCAGTCCGTATCCCGGCATGAAAATAAAGTTTTGCAGTTTGTAATAAACACCGTAAGCTGTGACAGCCGAAATGGAGATCGCGCCCAAAGTCAGGTTCAGCGCATAAGACATGATTGGCGTCAGGATCTGCATTACAATGGCGGGCAACCCGATAGAGTAAATGCTGCCAAGTGTCTGCCGCTCCGGCTTGAGATAGCGAATACCGCTCTCGATTCCAACACCTTTTTTGAAATATACCACCGCAATCACAATGAGAGAAACAAACTGACCGATGACCGTAGCCCAGGCAGCCCCGGCCACACCCATAGCGGGACAGCCACAAAGCCCGTAGATCATAATGGGATCGAGAATAATATTTGTAATTGCTCCTGCGAGCTGACACATCATGGTGATGGTCGTTTTTCCTGTTCCCATTACAATTTTTTCAAGGCACATATAACCCAAAGTGCCGAGAGAGAAAACCGTAATAATGCGGAGGTAAGTCGTTCCCATTTCCGCAATCACCGTGTCCGTGGTCTGCGAATTGATAAATACCTTGGAGGAGGTCAGACCGAAAAGAAAAATCAGAACAAAATAGCACAGCGTCACAAAAATTGCGTTGCCTGCCGTGCGGCTGGCCTGTTCCCGATCCCCGCTTCCTAAATTTTTTGCAATCATAGCGTTGATACCGACGCCTGTTCCGACCCCAAGCGCCATGATCAGCATTTGAATAGGAAATGCCAGCGTCAGCGCATTGATGGCCTTATCGCCCATATCTGCGATTTGTGCCGTGTCCGGGATGTGAGAAACGAAAAAGGTATCGACAACATTGTATAGTGCCTGCCCTAACATGGAAATCATCATTGGTGCACCCATGTTGAGCAGCAGACTCTTGATCGGCATTTCTGCCATTTTATTTCCGCCCTGCGGATTCATATTTGATCGCTCCTGTTCCTATAATTACCACTCATTGAAATGTACCCGGTTTTCTTCGTATCGTGATTTACGGGGAGTGGTGATGTCCTCTGCCGGGTAGCCGAGGGCGATGACCGAATGAGGGATCACGGTATCGGGCAGGTCAAAAAGCTCCCGCTGGTGCTGCACCCGATCCATTTGCGGCCATGTGCCGAGCCATACCGAACCGATCCCCAGCGCATGAGCACAAAGGCAGATGTTTTCGGCGGCAATCGCCCCTTCCACGATCCAGTAGTCTTTGGCAAAACGAAAAG
>CAVLAO010000219.1:0-2540 GCA_963660915.1 Bacteroides sp. CAG:927
GGCATCCAGTTCATCAATAATTACCAGTCTTCCCTCGTTCAATGCCAACAGCAAAACAGGTAACACTGCTATCAACTTCTGAGTGCCATCAGATTCATCCAAGAACTTTAATTCATAATTCTTGCCATTAACAGTTCGCTGCGTATAGAGTTGTTTCTCATTTTCATCGAACCGATAACCCGTCAAATCGATTCCCATATCGTTCAAAGCCCGAACAATACGCACCTTTACTGTTTCATCGTCAGAAGTCATCACTGTGCTATCTATAACGGGATTTGCATAATTACGAATCACACAGGATTCAAACCACTCTTGCACTTCTGCAATTACTGGAATATCGTAGTTGATTGCAAGAAAAGACAAATACGGCATTTTAGGATTCACAGACGTATTGATACTTGCCTTATTGATACTTGCACCTAATGTGATCTCGGAACCCTCTCTTTCAAAGACAGTCCCCGTCTTTCTTCCGCCAATCGAACGCCAATAAAGGGCTTCTGAAGTCACTTCATCATTCTTTAACGCCAAATAATAACGATATTCGTTCTTTCCCTGGCGAAAATAAATTTGAAATTCTGTAGGCTCATTGCGTGAAATCTCATCAAACAGAAACGGCTCACAGTCTGCCTTCTGCTGAATAACAACGCTTTCGCGAGTCTTTTCCAAATCGTGAATAGGCTTAACAACTGTGGTAATCAGGCAGGAAAGTGCTTGAAGGAGGTTACTCTTACCTCCACCGTTTGGTCCATAGACTACCCCTACCGGTAAAAACTTGCCATTTTTTTCTTCACCTAATAGAGATCCATTGAATTCAGGAATGGCCGCGGCCTGAAAGTCAAAAGTTGTTTCCGCCTTGTAGGACTTAAAGTTCTGGAACGAGAACTGGCATAGCATGGTTAATTCCTCCCTTCGATTCCATTATACAGGTATAATGAGTCCATTTCAAGTTTTTATCCAGCTTTTCAGAAAAATATTTTTTGTATCTGGCACTTATAAGAACATTCTACATTTTTCAGTCGTTCTCGACTTCATCTTTGCAGCCAGACTATCAATCTGTATTCGCACAGCTCAGCTTTCGCGCCAAGCAGAAAATTCACAAAAAATCAACACATTTAAGTGGTCTTGAGAGGTCTTGGGAATTCTTGAGCGTTCTTCAGAGCACTCACTTTACTGGACAGTTCTGAGCAGATAGTTTACAATATATTCATTCAGGATACCGATAACAAGGGCAAGCCCTATCAGAGCAAGCAGAATTGCGTGACCGTATTTGAAAACGATCCGATGCTGGCCGGAGCCTTCCGGTGGAATGAATTCACGGAGAACAAGGCCGTTGTGAAGGAGCTGGGCTGGGAACGCAGCGGTAATAACGGTAATATTTCGTGCGTCCGTATAGCGTCATGCTGTGCGGGCGTTTTTATATGCCCCTGCTTCTGGTCACGGTGGCCAGAGGCTCCAAGGTGCCGGGGGCCGCCTGTTCTCCATTTCAATCCGCACTCACCAACCACCTTTTGAAATGGAGGACAATTATGCCAACAGCAAAATCGAGGAGCTGGACACACGCCGCCAAGCCCTGACAAAAGAGATTGCGGCGCTGTCGGCGGAAACCATGTCCCCGGAGCAGATCGAGCGGTTGTCGGTCTACCTCAACCAATGGGAAGAAATTGACTTCGAGGACAGGCGGCAGGTTGCCGACGGCCTGATCTCACAGATCCGCGCAACCGACGAACACGTTTCGATTGAGTGGAAAATTTGACTTTTACTTATCCATCGCACACGACAAAGGGCTGTGTGCCCTTGTCAAGCGATGTAATAATCTTCGATAAATTGCGTTTTATCCACATAATAGTATCCACCCGTCCTTATCTGGGCAAAATCGGTAACACCAAACGGGAGCTTTAGTTTTTCTGATTCATTCTCCATTCTGTCACTCCATTCATATGGATTCCTCAGCAAACTGCAACTTTACAAATCACGCTTCTCTTCCATTTTGAGCAGCTGTTCAACACAGGGGCAGCCGCACCGCTTTGCAATTCTATCATACAGCTGCACACTCATGGCCACGCAGTCATCTCCGGATACGGCACGGATAATCACAGGATTTCTGTACTTGCGAAAGAAATCATTGTCCTCGATATGCTCAACAAATTCTTTCTGCGTCATACTAGGCAAGCACATTAATTGATCCGTTTTCATTTTCTTCACCATCTTTAGTGACCTCCAGTGCCTTCTTGGTCTGTGCCACCCATTGTTGCGCCTGCTCAATGTGCCAGTTAACTGTTGCTTCATCCAAATCATATTCTTGCATCAGCCTCTTACGCAGAGCATCAACGTTTCCACCTGCCAGCAGGAATCCATTTGCGAAATTCATCGCACCAATTTCGTTATAGCCGGACATAGCGATTCATCTTCCTTTTTCATCAAAATCCAAAGTACATTTTCCGCAGTGGTTTATTTGCCAAAACAGCATACAGCCGCTTTATCTGAATTCGTCCTGCATTTCCCGTTGCATTTTTGCTCTTCATATCGCTAAATCTGCTTTT
>CAVLAO010000220.1:0-2462 GCA_963660915.1 Bacteroides sp. CAG:927
TGCCATCATATCTTTTGCACTGTTGGCATGTCCCGTTGACATGGATCCATCGTGGGCCCGTTAAACGTCTTTCCTCTCCCTGTTCCATCCCCATCAGAAGGATCTGAGTTTTTTTTATCTTTTTTTCTAACTGTTACTGTGCTTCCGGATTGCAGGTAAATGTCTAAATCACCGTTCACGTGAACCTCTATTCGATCCACATAATTCAGGACCTGCTCACGATTTATCGTCCGGAAACCTTTTAATTCCTGAATTGCCTTTCGTATTTGTTCGACACGTTTTTCTATGCCGTTGCCGTCGATCCGGTTAGCTTCCTTAGCCTGTATATCCATCTCCAACGACTGGATTTCAGCTGATATGCCGTTGACCTTATCCTGTATCTGTTCCATTGCAGGGCCGTTGAAAATCCCAGTAGAAAGCTGTTCAATCAGCTTGTCTAGTTGCTTCTGCCGTGAGGATTTCTGACGCCGCAACCGTTCTATCTCTTTTGCATTCCCGTCTGTCTTAGATGCTTTCAGGCATTCTATTAAGACGTCCTCCACTCCCCTCAGGATGTCTTCCTGATCTTCCAGTGTCTTCCTCAAGGCTTTTTTCGTGATATCTTCAACATCTTTTTCATAAACCCTGTTCTGAGGGCTTCTGCATTCCTTATGATTGTGTATCCGATAAATGGGGATCATCTGTTCTCGGTCTGCGTGACAGAACTGATAAGGTTTTTTGCACTCGGCACAGATGATTTTCCTGGCAAATTCATGCGTCCCAATATAATGAGCCTGAGTCCTGCCCTTATAAAATTGGTCTGTCTCGTGTGTGTCCTGTCTTGATTTCCGGATGCGCTGTGCCAAGTCGAACACATCGTCATCAAGAATTCGTAGATCCTGTCTTTCCACCAACACCCACTCATCCTTTGGGACATGAATGATTTTGGTATGTTGCTTTCCTGCTCCAAATCGAGACGTCTTTTTATTGATGTAAAACCTGCCTATGTACCGTTCGTCCTGCAGATAGTGCACGATTGTCGCTGGTGCTTTATCGATCCCTCTAGCTGATAATTCCCTTTGTATTTCCGCTGGGGTCCTGCCATGAAAAACGTATTCTTCGAAAATAAACCGAATAACGGCTGCTTCATTCTCATTGACAGATATTGTCTTTGTGGCAGGATTCCACCTGTAACCGCACGATATATCCTTTGCGGATAGCTCCTTCTTAGCTATCCGGCGGCGCTGAGTGTCATGCCCATGGTCACTTTGGTCCTTGCTGTATCGCTCGTTAAATGTGCTGTCTACACTGCGTACAATGGCCTCGTTTAGATCCTCAAGATCCTGTAGCCTGCTATCTTCCAGCGTGAAAATAGTGGCCTGATGCTCTTGCAGCAATGTTTCCAAGGCTATCGCATCATACCGGCTCCGATTCAATCTGGATGTTGTCTTGGCTATTACAAGGTCTACATTCCCATCCTCAATTGCCCGGATCATGAGCCTGTACGCAGGTCTGTTGTCCTCATTTTTTCCAGATATACCGTCGTCAACATAGGTATCCACCAGTCGGATGTTCGGATGTTGGCTGATGAATCTCATGGCTGCATCAAGCTGATTTGCGCATGAATCCTTCTGTCCCTCGTTGTCCGTGGATACCCTGGCATACACTACCGCGCGGACAGTCTGCTCCGGTTTGTCGGAAAATATTCTGTTTTTCAAGTCATTGAAATAGCTCATGCTGTCCTTTCATATGGCAGGAATCCATCCTGCAATGCGTAAATATCTTTTCCCAGTTCGTTTCTTGTTTTACAGAAGTTTGCCGTACGCCAATGAATGTCCACCAGCTTTGTGGTTAGAATCAGGTCGTAACGATCTCGGTGTTGAACCATTAGCCGCATCTCTTCCTGTTCCCCATCTCGCTGCTTAAGGCTGATATCCGTGTATTGGTCAATAACGGTCCACAAAGTCTTCTTCTCGACAAAACAGCGGAAGATGTCATTTTGCAGTTGTATGTCACGTTCTCTAGTTTCTGGTTTCCGGAAGAAGCAGGTATATGTAGCAACTCGTAGCGGTTTATCCATAGGAGGCTCCTCTAGTTGGAAGCTTCCATCTTTCATCGTGTGAATGATCAAGCCCTTGTCTGCGAATTCCTTCAGGATGTCAAAGCATCGTCCCGTGTTCTTGCTGATGTGATAGAAATCCTTGGTTATTAAGGCCTCAAAGCGGTCTGCATCACCTATAAACCGGGCAAACTCCGTTTGGTGACTCTTCTGCAGAGTCTTGTCCAGAAATACCTCCGTGGCCGTATATCCCTGTTTTCTGGCAAATTCTTTCAGCTGTAAGAGGTCTTTTTGATATACATTCGGGCGTCTCTCTGCCCCATCAGTAAAGTGATAGATTGCCGCTTCCGTCATAAAACCTCTTACGCTGTGGCAAGCAATGCCGCAGCTTCCTGTTCTGCCTGATTTCTTGCCTTGCTGATCT
>CAVLAO010000221.1:0-2435 GCA_963660915.1 Bacteroides sp. CAG:927
ACTTACGCCTTTTTTATCGGCTAAACTATTGAGTTTTCAAGGAACAATGGCATTTTCCGTGTGGGAAGTTTGAGTCAATTAAATGTCTTGAATAAGCTTGAATAGCCTTGCGTAAATTATTCAACAAGTATTCTCAATGCTGGCCCGCGCCTCCGGAAGCATCTTCGTAATCCTCGTCTGAAACAGCACGGTGGCTTTTCCAATGTCATGGATATATCCCAGGAATCGCGCCAGGGAAGACAATTCCTCCTCATCCACTCCGGTCGATCGTTTCGTACTATCCGGAAGCCATTCCCGAACCAGCAGCTCCATCATCTCAGCGGTATCTCTGAGATGCATCCAGAGCGGGAGCCACTGCGATGAATCTGCCGGATCTGTCTTCCCGGCCAACAATTTATACATTAAAAGCCTCTTCCCACACGATCAAAAAAAGGATATGAGCGCAATGGCCCATATCCCCAACATACATATCCGCTCCCAACCATTTTATCATGGATGCTGCGCATGAACCATCCGCCCCTGTGCCCCATGCATCAAAAACTCCTTGCTTTTCTTTCCCTCTTTGCTATAATGAATCGCGTAACGCTTCCGGGCGGCTTTCGGTTATCGTGCAAGTCACCGCGGTATGTGCAGCGCTCGTTATGCGGTATTAGTTTAGTGGTAAAACGCGACCTTCCCATGAAGGTTGCACACAAACTGTACGGGTTTCTTTGCGGTATTAGTTCAATGGTAGAATACGACCTTCCCAAGGTTGGGGTGCGAGTTCGATTCTCGTATACCGCTTCATGAAAAGAGCAGAGGTTTATCCTCTGCTCTTTTCTTTTATCTGCCGCATGACGGCGGCGTACTCCCTTGGATGCTTTTACCCAAAAGCTCCGTTCTCATTTTTGCTCTTCCATCTTCGCAGCCACCGCCGCCAGAATGTACTCATTCATACTCATCCCCGCGGCCTTGGCGGCTGCCTTGATCTCGTCTTTTCGGCCTTTTGGGGCCATCAAAGCAATTCGGTCGTAATTCTGCCGATTGTAATCATTGGTGTACTTTATCTGATCGAAATGTTTCTCCATTTTCGCACCTTTGAAAAGTCCTGTTTCTGCTCTTCTTTCGGTTCTGCTCCTACGATCCTCCGGATCAATTCCATAATTTCGTCTTCGCTATATCATGCTCTGGCATCGCTATTATCTTGACATAGGACCATATTTCTTTTGAATCCGTTTGCTCATCTGTGTTATTTTCCATTTGTTCTCAGTACGAATAAGTGCCTTCGCTACTTTATCACTGTCCCGCAGGCGTTCAGAATATTCACTGATGCAGGCCTCCCCCTCGTTTATGTCCAGCAACGCGATCTTAAATGTATCTCTTAAACGAAGACTGAGATTACCTATCACAGCGGAACACCCCTTTTGATGCCGGATTGCAAACGCAGCCATATCAAAATCATCTTTAATCCTTGGTGAGGCCCATTCAATATTATTGCCATCCGCCTCTAGCGCTATTTTAACGAATTCCTCGTTATCCCTGTACGGATCCATGCAAGGCAGTTTTAAAGGATTCCTATAATGTTCACACGCCAGAGCCAGTTTTATGTATTCCGGCTCATCTCTTAACTCCTCGTTCACATATTGAATTGCCTCTCCATTCGCCTTCAGAGCCGCTCTGATTACTTCATCATCGCTATTGAACTCCTTAAATTGCTCCGAAGATGTTCCGAATGCCGAAACCGCCATCAAAACCGCGTCCTTTTGGTTAAAAATAAATGACGGCATTTCACTTGCCAGACAAGGTGTTTGTTTTAACATCATTTCAAGAACGCCAAGCCATCTTTTCCTTTCTTCTGCATCAATACTTGATGATGTTAAGACCGCAACATCGTATGGAATAATATCCCAACGTTTTTTGTTATATTCATCAACAAATGTCTTAAATTCTGTGTACCGGTTTTCTCCTACTTCATATTTCTCGCACAGCCTCTTAAACCGGCGTGCATCAAGGATTTTTCCGCGAACTTCCTTTCTTGCTTCAGCGCAAGCATCGTAATCATCCGGCAGCTGTGCATATTTAGCAAGTATATCATCCGGATACGTGCCTGTTATTGTCCGGTAAAGAAGTCTCAGGTGCGTGAAAGAAAAGTCGTCATACATGATTCGGTAAAACGGATTGTCATAGTCATAATCATCGATCACCAGCGAAGCAACATATGCTGTAATCTCAGAAGATAAATCATCTGCCTGAGAACACTCAAAATTTAAATTCTTACCATGAATATAGCGGTTCCGAATCATCAGTCCCAGGCCAAAATGATGCTCTGTTGAATCTGGATGGTCGTAAATATATGCTTTTTCCTCCTCCGTCAATTTTGAATAGACATCCTTCCCTACGGAGAAAATGAATTTATCATGCTTGGAATTCCGTTTTTTTAACTTTGACATAATGTA
>CAVLAO010000222.1:0-2426 GCA_963660915.1 Bacteroides sp. CAG:927
GGTTGAACATCTGCGAAAAGGCCAGCGCCACAAGGAAATTGTAGGTGCTGTCCGTGTCGCTGATGCAGAAAAATGTTGCCGTCCGGCGATCTCCCATGCGGTCAAGCTCCAGCTCGTCATAGGACATGATCTCCCGAAGCTGGGGAAATAGCGATAGGTAATCCTTTGATGTTATCTTCGGATTTTCCCCCGCCCTAAACCGGGCGTGAACCTTTCAGCTCACCCGGCTTGCCATCGGGAACAGAATTTATTTCATCTCAATAACTCTCAACATGAACAAGGCTTCTTAGCTTATTGATTTTCTCTTTCTGCTTTTGGTCAAGGTTGAGGATTTCCAGATACTCTCTGATAGTATCAGAGTTTGTAGCATGAATTAGATGATGTACATCTTCACATACCAGTACCAGATTTTGATAATTGTCCTTACCGCCTAAATGCTGTGGCACTTTGTGATGGCAATGAATATCGCCAATAGAAAGCACTTTGCCGGATACGGCACATTTTCCCATTTGAGCCGAATATAGCGAAAGCCTGTTATCGTTGTATTCGATAGAACGGTACAGAACCGGATTCCTCATCAGGTAATGAAGAACCGTCATGTCGATTCTATCCAGATTTTTATGGATTTCGGCTCTACCTTCCGGCGTATAGGAATTGATTTTGCGGTTCATAGACTTGGGGGGCTTATGCCGTATGTAGCCTACCGGGACAACTGCGTGTCCGGCTACATATCGAAGCTGTTTGCTTTTCCCATATCTTTCTCTGATAACTTTGGGAACTTCACACGGAAGCTTCCTTTTCCTGACCTGTTTTGCAGTTTTAACTCGTTCTTTCAGTCTTGCCCGTAGGCTCTTGTGGACAGATAAGGCGAATGGCGTAAGGTCATCACAGACCTTTGTGGCTAATTGGTAATAGTCATGGATTCCCATTACATAAGCGTTATACCGGCAAATCGCCTGATATTCCGTACGTTTGCCTTGTGACGGGAACTCAATGTCATAAATCAGCCGTTTTAGGTTTGGTTTTATTTTCGCAATAGATTTCTCTCTGATATGGCTTTCCACCACGTATTTTGTGCGTCCATTGCTCCGTTTCCCACGGGGGATAACCTTTAACTTGAAACCGAGAAACTCTGAATACTGTTCTTTCAGGTTAATCACCTTCGATTTTTCAGGGCTGATTTCAAGAGAGAGCCTTTCATGGAGCCAGCTTTTGGTTGCGTGGAATAGCTTCACTGCATTTTGATAACTGTTTGTAAATATCTTAAAATCATCAGCATATCGGACGCAGGTAACTTCTTTCAGCTTTGTCCTCCGCAATGCGGAGAACTTATGGCTTTTACTCACGCTTCCATTCGGATTGACTGTTTCCTTATAAGGGAACTCTGTCGGTATTTCTTCCCATTGACTGGCAAGCCACCAATCCAATTCATTTAGAACTACATTGGAGAGCAAGGGCGAGATAATACCGCCCTGCGGCGTTCCGACCTCCGGGAATCCAATCCCGGCCACCTCCGCTTTTAACATAGCGGATAGGATACTGAGCAGCTTTTTGTCATGGATTCCCATTGTCCAGAGCTGTTTCAGCAGTTTCCCGTGGTTCACGTTGTCAAAGAACCCTTTAATGTCTATATCTACGACATAATAGAGATTGCTTCTCTGCATATCCTTATGAACCTGGGCGATTGCGTGCTGTTGGTTCCTGTTAGGGCGGAACCCGTAGCTGTGGTCGTGGAATTTAGCCTCACATATCGGCTCCATGACCTGCAATACGCACTGTTGTATCAGCCTGTCCATAATTGTCGGTATTCCAAGCGGGCGTTTCTTTGTTGGGTCATTTCCTTTCGGAATCTCTACCCGCCGGACACTTTGCGGAACATACCAGTCTAACTTGTGCTGTACGGAAGAAATTAGCTGTTCATCAGAGAGTGTTGCTAATTCTGTAATTGTTTTTCCATCTGTGCCGGGTGTCATGCTCCCGTGGTTCTTCTTGATGTTGCGGTATGCCAACCGTATATTTTCGGGCAATGCAATGATTTCAACCAGATGTTTGAAAACTTTGCCCTTGTTGCTGTCAGCATACAGCTTATCCTGAATTTCCTGAAAGCCGTAATACTCGGCGTGCCTTAACTTATCTTTCTTTCGTGCCTTTCTTGTTGCCATAGTCGGTTACTTGTCCTCACTTTCGTTCGGATTTTCGCCTTTCTTAGTCCTACTCGAACCTATGCGTGTTTATTGATTACGATTTTATTTCTGCTCCTGACTACAGCCCGTCCCTCCACCGCTTACTTTATTCACGGTTTCACAGGTAGCATGGCTGCTCTTTCCTCCCGGATTAAGAACGGTTATACCGAACCTCCCCAAAAGGGCGGCACGATTTTCCCGCTCACTGCTTCATCGTGCGTATCCACTCCACATCCAGGATTT
>CAVLAO010000223.1:0-2419 GCA_963660915.1 Bacteroides sp. CAG:927
TGTACCAGTCTTTCAAGGAATTGTAAAAGGCATAAAAATCGTTGATTTTAAGTCCGAATAGGAATAATAAACAAAAAAATCGTACAGACCGCCTTTGTTTTGGACAGTTTGTACGCTTATATGCATGAAAATTGTGCATGATGCAGAATGTATTCCGGATGGTTCTGCTGCAGGTGGATGGAATGGAATCTGCTGCCACGATCAAGCAATCTGTTCTTTTCCGCCCATTGTGAGACCCGCGTTTTAGCGCATTTATATTTTCCTATCGACGAACAGCTCCATCAGCTCGCTCAGCTTAATGCCCATTGATACACCTCGTGCCTTACAAGCATCAGCGAATTTCTCTGCTGATGCCTTTTTTATCTTGTAGGTTTTGGCGACCATACCCGCTTTGGCATCCCATTTGTCCTGCGCTCTAGCCTTCTTCTCTTCCATGCCATTCCCTCCATAATCCCGTGACCAGCCTAAACAGGTCGTATGCAATTTTTGCTATCAATGCAGCCTCGTCATGATGATGTGGAAGTGAATATTCTTGTTCATGTATTCCACTACCATGATCCACCTAAGCTCCGTATCAATCTTCCTGTATCTTGCAGTATGGTACTTCCAAACTTCTATTCTGCTCTTCATTTTCCATGTCTTCTTGAGATACATACGAATACTCTTTCTATGTTCTAAAGTTAATAGCTAAATCAAGTTTTTAAAAAGGCCCTTGCAACCCTCCGCCGATTCTCTCCGGCTATTTTTGTTTTATACGTATAAATACGTCCTTTCCATTGGCGCACGTATTTATACGTGTTATCATTTGTAATGAAAGGAGATATATAATGAACAAATACACTTATCCGGCTGTCTTCACACCCGAAGATAATGGAAGCTATTCTGTTAACTTTCCAGATTTCGACAGCTGCTATACCTGCGGCGACGATCTGGCGGACGCCATTTATATGGCGCAGGATGTTCTCGCTTATACCATCTACGATCTGCAGGCGGCCGGCAGGCCTCTCCCGCACGTTTCTGATCCGTCGTCCTTCTCTTTGTCCTCCGGCGAATTTGTAAATTTCGTCGCTTGTGACACTCTGGAATACGTTAAGCGTCATAGTACAAAATCCGTCAAAAAGACGCTTACCATTCCCGAGTGGCTCAACGAAGCTGCTACCCGAATGAACGTTAACTTCTCTAAGGTCCTTCAGGACTCCCTTATTTCAATTGTTCAAGCCTGATCTTCGCCGCCCGGATGACGGGCGGTTTTCCCATAGAAAGGAACGCCAATCATCTCAATGCCTCTGTTCATACGTCACCCCCATGCGTCCACTGTTTTCCATGTTTGTCCCCTTTTCGACCGCGCAGCTTTTTCTGAAACGACCAAATATTGTCTCTTTTCATGTTGCGGTACTCCATGTCTCCCATCTGTGCTTCCTTATATGAAGCTTTTTCTTTATCTATTTCATTTTTGAATGCAGAATATGCAGCGCAATGGGCGTGACAGTCTGCTTTTCTCTTATCGCATCCCTTGCACGGAGCATTCCGCCCGATGCGGCCGATGCCTGCGCGTATTTCCGCAGCCATTCGGTCCAGGCGGCGGTCATTCTGCCTGCCCCCTACCATGAGCATGGCCTCTGCGCGTATTCTTATCAGAAGCTCTTTGACTTCCTTTGCCTTCATAAATTTCTTCTGTATTGTTTACGTAATTTTGTGTATTTTTCATTGACTACATACACAATATTGTGTATGTAGTCAAGAAAGGAGCTGACATGAATCCGCGAAAGATAACCATTGCCGCTATGGAACAAAGCGGTTTTGAATTTAAACGGCACGCGCAAACCATGATCTGTATTTCAACCCGCAAACCAAGCAAACAATCCCTGTAAAGCGTCATGACTTCAATGAGAATGACATGCGGTACATTTTCAAAGAAGCCGGTATTCAAAGCAAGAAATAGGCGGTCGGGGCAAGCCCCCGATCTCCTTTGAAAAGGAGGCATTATCTATGCTATATACTTATACTGCGGTCATTTCCGAATCTGACGAAACGTTCTATGCTAAGGTTCCTGATATAAACGGCTGTATCACTACGGCTTCATCTCTTTCTGAAGCTATCAACCTGATCACTGATGCCCTTAACCTTTGCCTGGTCGGGCTTGAAGACGAAGGCATTAAACCCAGCCCTGCAACGCCTCAATCAGAGATCCAGCACAGCCCCGGCGATATCCTTACGATTATTCAGGCCGATACCATCAAGTACCGCAGCGCAACCGATAACCGCGCCGTTCGCAAAAATGTTTCCCTTCCTGCCTGGATGGTTTCTCTTGCCGATAAAAGAGGTATCAACTGTTCCAAGGTTCTGCAGGATTCTCTTATGGCAGCTCTTTCGTGATTTTCATGACCCGGTATTTATGCCGGGTCCTTTTTATACAACA
>CAVLAO010000224.1:0-519 GCA_963660915.1 Bacteroides sp. CAG:927
GATCAGCAGAAAAGACAACTGGCAGAAGCCATAGAAAAAGTGGAGACCAGGGCTCCTGTTCCGAGACCAGCAACATAAAGAATAAAGGCTCTACCTTTCAATCAACGAGAGGTGGAGCCTTATTTTTTTGCCCATTTATAACTGCCGATTTCGGTATCGTTGTGCGCCAGCGGCATTTCTGCATTGTTCGCAGCAATAGTGTTTATTCGTTCTTGTTGCTTCTACCAGGAAGAACTTGTCTCGCTTACAATTCGGATTTTCGCATTCTTTATACATCTCACCATTTCTCATATAGAAAATCGAAAAATAAAGGGCTTCGATGAGTGTATCGACCTGCCATGTAGCGGTTAGCTTGCCACCGTTATACTTCGGATGGATGCCGCGAATATTGTGGTTGATCTCCTCCGCCACGACAATCCTTGCAATTTTCAGTAGCGCATTCTTAAAAGAATCGTCAAGCGCATCCTCATTGAATGCCGTGTATGATTTGAAGCCACCGAAATGAACTTCCTTTATGAC
>CAVLAO010000224.1:529-1106 GCA_963660915.1 Bacteroides sp. CAG:927
GAACCACGGGTCTTTGCTGCCTTGCAAATCTGTATCGGAGCCACTTCTCACAGCATTATAAAAACTGATGTCGATGGCATTTTTCTTTCCGAGGAATGCATCATCTACTGAGTATGTTCCGTTTGCGGCCACCTCCGGCTCCCTACTTAAATCTGGGAAAAGGTTATAAGAGTCAAGCAGCCTTTTGAAGCTATGGATACAAGTTGAAAATACATCATCACCTATGTGCAGCTCAGTCACGGGAGCGTAAAGCAGATAAACCACATGAATGAGGACTCCACGGTAGTCTTTTTTATTGATGTAACTGTATAGCCTTACGGTAGATTTAATTCTGTTGATTATCTCCATGAGGTCACTTGCTTCAATGGCCGTGTACTCATTTTCCGGCAACGGATATAAGAAACCATATTTTTCAATAAACTCGATATGCTTGTCTATGTCTCCCTTTGGAAGGGCGAGCAGTTTGCCCAAGATGTTTTTCTCATGCAGACCGCCGGCAACGCCGGTCATATTCAAACCGTCTTTCGGCGCATATGAGAACAATAGCTGTGTGCTTGTATCGGGGCAAACTTTGAGG
>CAVLAO010000224.1:1116-2390 GCA_963660915.1 Bacteroides sp. CAG:927
GGGTAACAGTCGGAGCCACGTCGGGAGAAGTATTCACCATGTCTTTAGCACAGAGACAGCCGTATCCCTCATGCTGAAACATTGTTTTTAATGAAATTCCAGATATTTTTTCGTCCATAACGACATTTTCCTTTCCATAGGGCTATCTAAAACAGACTTCGCTTTTACAGAAACCATTATCTTTGACAGCGTTAGGGTTCCCGTTCGGGAGCCCTTTTCTCTTATTATACGCAAAAGTAATGGGAAATACAAGATACACCAATTACATAAGATGCAAAAATAATTGGATTTCTTATGAAATTTTCTTACTCTTCTTTGCAGAGTACAATAAAGATGCTGCCGATGGTGGCAGCAAAATCAATCTCTTAGTCTGAGTAGCGCTTAAGGACGGAGGGATGCATAAGAGTTCGGAACGCAGCGATGACGGCTGTGTTTGGAACGAAGATGCTCCCACCGTAGCTTTCGTGCGCCATTTTCGGCTATCGGAGCCTGTGGTCATCTTCAACCGCAGGCTCTTTTTGTGTCCCTCCGTACCGCTCGGACGGAAAGGACACTGCAATGAAGAGCAAAGATTCTAAGAAACGCAAAAGCGGGTTCAATCCCAGCCGTGCCTGCTATCTAACGTCTGACGGCAAGTATTACTGCTACGAGTATTGGGACGATGATGCCAAGCGCATAGTCACACAGAAACTTGAGGTCGGAAAAGACCTGTCGCTCGAACTGACCATCATGCTTGATGAGTCTGACCATGATATGGATCTCATCGACAGATATGAAGGCGAACTGCGCGATCCCCTGTTTGACGCGAAGGTGAACAGCTACAAGGCCGATCCCAACAACGAGGCCGCGGTCGATCCCTGGGACATGATCGCCGACAAGAGCGGCAGCCCGGAAGACGCTGTGTTCGCCGAGCCGGAACAGGAAAATCCCCAAGCGGTGGAAGTCCACCGTGTCATTGACGAGGAATGTACCGAAGCACAGCAGGAGTTTTTCTACCGGCATTTTGGGGAATGCGCCCAGCTTGAAGAAATGCGTCAGGCTGAAGCCGAGCGGACGGGAAAGCTGCCGTCTGCACAGGCGTTCACCAATCGAAAAAACAAGCTCATCGATAAAGCCGCCAGAGCACTCGGCGTGGAGCGAGTAAAGCGTCACGCCTATCCGAAAAAGGACTGAGCCGTGAACGGCGGCACATATGGCGGTCGGAGTCCTCCCCGGCCGTACCTCTTCGGAGGGTTGAATTTCCCGGTAGTGAGTGAGGAAGGAAATACATCCAT
>CAVLAO010000225.1:0-2377 GCA_963660915.1 Bacteroides sp. CAG:927
CCTAAACCGTTCCTGCTTGTAATAGAGGAAATCAACCGTGCTAATGTTGCAGCGGTGTTTGGCGACGTGTTCCAGCTACTCGACCGTGGTGATGATGAAGTCAGTGAATATCCGGTTCAGGCATCTGAGGACATTAAAAAATATCTGGCAGAAGAACTCGATGGCAATCCTGACGATTACTCCGAAATCCGTATTCCAGATAATATGTTTATTTGGGCTACCATGAACAGTGCCGACCAGGGTGTATTCCCAATGGACACCGCTTTTAAGCGCAGATGGGACTTCACCTACTTAGGGATTGATGACAGTGAGACTGGAATCGTTGGCAAAAAGGTCATCCTCGGTCAGGGCGATTATCGCCGCATTGTGGAATGGAATGCACTCCGCAAAGCCATCAACAATGAACTGCTCACTTACAAGGTAAACGAGGATAAGTTGATGGGACCGTATTTCATCTCCAAAAAGAACCTACCAGAGGGTGAAATGATTGACACCGCAGCCTTTACTCGCATCTTCAAGAACAAGGTCATTATGTACCTATTCGACGATGCCGCAAAACAGAAGCGTATCGCGCTGTTCGGCGGCTGCGATGAGAAGGCAAGAAACCAGTATTCCAAAATTTGCAGAGAATTTGACATCAAGGGTGTTTACATTTTCTGCGAAGGAATCAGTAATCGGTTTATTGATGGTGTCCCAGAGGATGAAGGAAAATGATCTCAGTATTTTTGCGAGAACAAAAACGATATACACAGGAGGATCTGTGTAAAGAGTTTCATTGTTCTGAGGAAAAGGCTGTCCATATTCTGAAGCGCCTGAAGGAATATGGCGTACTGAAGGCTGTCAAAGCAGATGACACTCAGAAGGATCTTTCCGATCTCGTGGACGAGGACATTGAAATTGCCGACGTGGAGGTCGGCGAAAACGAGTATCTGTATGTGTTCACTTTTGTGGGCGTTATTACCATTGAGGGTCGTGTGCTGAAATGCTATCCAAAGTATCTGCTCGACGTCACGACTCCCAAAGCTGAACTGAAACAAGTGCTGAAGGTTCTGGAAAAATATAATGCCAAGGAACAGATCATTCGTATGTACAACGATACGAGTGACAGCAGCGCATTTAATATGTTAGCTGTTATGCTGTTCCTCCTCCAGGATTATTTCGAGTATGGCGCCTATACCAACACACAGGACATCATCGAGTCCAACGGGTCTGGTGATATTCTTTGGGATAAGACCATCAACGAAACATTCACGCTTTTAAGTAATAACCGGCCATATTACCCAGAATTGTTGACTATGAAGCGTGTGAATGACGATTTTGATTTCTTCAAACGCCTGCACGAGTGTATCCTAACCCGCTGCACAGAGGAATTAAGAGAGGCCGATTTACTGGATTTGTTCGATATTATGGGTGTCGATATTTCTGATGAGCATATTGAGGACTTTGGTGACAAAGAATATGTTCTGGAGCGCATTGTCAAAGAACTCAATGTCCAGTTCAATACCCGCAAACAGCTTCTGCTGAAAACCCTATATGCCTACATAGCAAACAGCAGCGCACTGGACGATCTGGACTGTTTCAGTATGTTCGGCACAAACAGCTTTAACCTGGTGTGGGAAGAAGTCTGCGCGGAAGTAATGGACAACCAATTACAGAAACCAATCGGCGGATTACGACTGCCCGTGCCATTGGCCGAGCAATACCGCGATATTCGACATAAGAAGCTCATTGATTTGATTGAAAAACCACAGTGGGCTGGAACTGCTCCAAACAGTGAGCCTTTTGTGAAGCAGGCTGATGATACACTCATCCCAGACCTTATTTCCATTGTAAATGTTGATGGGGACTATCAGTTTATCATTTTCGATGCCAAATACTACAATATCCAACTGGAGCACAACAAAAAACTGCGCGGTCAGCCGGGTATTGAATCTATCACCAAGCAATATCTGTACCAGTTGGCGTATCAGCCGTTTGTGGAAGCCCACCAGATCAAAACTGTACGGAACTGCTTCCTTATGCCGACCGCAGCTTCAGAGGTCATCGAAAAAGGGGTGGTGTCGCTTGGTATGCTACATGGTCTTGGTCTACAGAATATTCAAATTCGCTTGCTGCCTGCAAGCGTCATGTATGGGCACTATATAGATAATACTAAGTACGACCTGCAATCGTTAAATCTCTAAGAATGGACTAAAGACTATAATTTAACGATTACTCCTATAATTCAACGATTACCCCAACAGTTTAACGATTACCTCTATAATTTAACGAATACCCGATAATTTAACGATTACAGCGGCGCAAAACGCCGCAACAAGCGCATAACGCACGAAACCCCGCCGTGGAATTGCTCCGCAGCGGGGTCAATTTTTGAGTT
>CAVLAO010000226.1:0-2365 GCA_963660915.1 Bacteroides sp. CAG:927
ACAGCGAGGACAGCAAAGTGGTCACCCGCATCATGACCGAACCCCGCATGGCCCATCACCTCTACGCCATCTGGAAGAAAGGCCGCTTCCTCTCCCGCGCCGCTCGTCTGTGGATCGAATTCACCAAAGACCACCTGACCCTTCTCAACAACAATAGAAAATTGGACGACGAAATGAGGAAATAAGATTTCCATGACCTGGAAAGAAAAAATCAAGTGGCGCGACAGGAAATACCTGTACCTGACCATCCTCGCCCTCGCCGCGATGGTCACCTACCAGCAAACCCTCATCGCCGACCTGCAGGAACGGATGATGAACGTCGAAGCCTCCCGCTACGACGACCAGCTGAACGACATCCGCTACGAAGCCGAGCTCGCCCTCCGGCAGAACGAAGAGCAGCAGATCGACATCCTCCACCTGCAGAAACACAGCGCCGACCACGACTTCCGCCTCATGGAAATGGAGTGGGACCAGAGCGAGCAGAAATAAGGATGCTTGCGGAAAAAGGTTCAGGGTTCAAGGGGCAAGGTTAGTTCCCAGGGGCTGGCCCCATTGATTTGTAAAGAAACGGGACGTCCGCTCTTTCTGCTGGCTTCACAGTGCGCCATAATATAGGCGTGAATGGATACACTACAAAACCAGTGGAACTAAGTGGAGGCACATGGCAGTGTGGCCCCGTAAGGTTAATTTGGAAATCATTTTTTTGGAACTGATTAGTGGTGCGACCGAATTATGTTCGGTGTTAGAGCCCGGAAACTTATTTCTTCATCAGTCGATTCGACTTTTTCAAAATGATTAGTCAATGTCCATCACAATCTTTTTATTATTACTTTGGTAGTAAAAGCGAAAGAAGATGGTACTATGGCTAAGTCCAGATCTAAAGAATCGGTCTATGATGCCGATGGATTAGATGAGGTCATACATCCAAATTGCTGCGGCCTTGATGTTCATAAAAAATGGGCCTATGCAGCAATACTTATTTGCAATTTTGAGGAGAATAAAATCCGTTGGATTACCAACCGATTTAGCACTTTTCAAAAAGGCTTAAAAGATTTGGCAGCATGGTTGAAGGAACACAACTGTGTCGAGTGCTGTATGGAATCGACCGGACAATACTGGTATCCCATATACGATGCGCTTGAAGAAGCGGGGCTAAAGCCTGTTGTTTCTCATCCTAAATATACGAAACCGTTGAAGGGAAAGAAAAGCGATCCAAATGATGCCAAGTGGATTGCCAAAGCTTTTTCCTGCGGTCGTGTTAGATGCAGTTTTATTCCGTCCAAAAAATTTCGCAATCTGAGAGGACTCGAGCGATACTGCAAAAAGCTTGGCGATAACGTTAAGCAAGAGAAGAATCGCATTTTGAATTGTCTGTCGAATCTTGGGCTCAAGCTTGATGGTGTGTTTTCTGACGTGTTTGGTGAATCTTCACGTTCCATCATCGAAGCTATCCTTGCCCATCCAGGCGAACATGTCGATGTGAGTCCGCTCGTAAGGAAAGGCTGCAAAGCACCTATTTCATCCATTCAGGAAGCTGTCAACAATAAGATAGACCCTGAAGTCAACAGAAGCATATTGCTCAAATTGCGTTTGGCGCTCAAACGTATGGATGACACCAAGGAGCAGAGGCAAATTCTTATGGATGAAATGACTGCTGAGCTCTCCGGCTACGAGAAGCAGCTGGATTTAATCAGAACGGTACCGGGCTTCAGCGCAGATCCATTTACGGCAGTTCGTGTACTGATCGAAATCGGGCCGGACATGAAGGTCTTTCCAAGCGCAAAGCATTTTTGCTCTTGGGCTGGTGTATGTCCTCATCATGACTCGAGTGCGAATACGGTCAAAGGTCGAAGAATCTCAAAGGGCGGAGAATATTTGAAGCCACTCCTGGTCAATATTGCACAAGGAGTTGTTCGTTCCAAAAACCACCCGGAGATTACGCGGCGATTTAATTGCATAAAAAATCGTCGTGGTTACATGAAAGCCATCATCGCTGTCTGCAGAATGTTCTTGACTGCCATCTGGAATATTCTGAGTAAGGGTGAACCCTATAACGCTGATGGATACATGACGGTGAACAAAAAGCCGAGTAAAGTGTTATCCGTATCACAAGCTCTGGCATTTGCACGTTCACGAGGCCGTGCCATTGTTGGAGACAAGACACCGCCGCTAACCACGACTGATCCATAAGTCATTATACACCCAGTGTAATGGCATTAGTAGCACTACCCTGAAAAAAAGCAAATTTTGGGGTGGCTTGTTAAAGTTACCCCTAAACAGGGGTAATTGGTTAAGGGGTTTGTTTCAAACTTCAAGGGGTGGTGCGGCGCACAATTCATAAAGCGCCGCCATATATATGAGAGCG
>CAVLAO010000227.1:0-2355 GCA_963660915.1 Bacteroides sp. CAG:927
TATGTTGTATCCACCATCATCTACCAGATCGGCGGCCTCGTAACCGGCGAGCTGACCTTCGGTATCGGCTCTATCGTTGCGATCGTATTCATCGCACTGATCATCTTCCTGCTGTTCCGTAAGCCGGCTAAGGCTGATTCCACTGAGGGTCTGCGCCGCATGAGCGTTGACGCACAGTAATCCTGCTGTTTATTTAGAAAAGAGGCTTTAACCATGAGTATTGGTGATATCATTCTGGCTTTGATCGTAATGGTGATCGTGTTCTTCGCGGTCCGCTCGGTATTCGTGAAGAAGTCTGTCGGCTGCAGCGGCGACTGCGCACACTGCGGCGGCGCCTGCCATCACCACGACGCGCCTCAGAAGAAAAAGAAATAAGCACGTATAATTAAAACCATCTCGAAAGGGGTGGTTTTAATTATTTCTCCTTTCCTTGAAAAGTTATATTGCAGGAGTAGCTACCTGCTTTATAATCAGAACAAGCACTGCGGATTTGTATCTCATAAGCTACGGCTCAGACTGTTTGGAGGTGACTCAAACCGCAGTGGTTTGTCTGAATTGTTAATCAGTTGGGTAACGCTTGACGTTTTATTTGCGTGAATACATGGACAAGCCTTCTGCGGAAACAGCAGTGCTAAAATACAGAAATAGGAGGAGACCAATGTACTTTGTAGGAATCGACATTTCAAAATTCAAGCACGACTGCGCCATTGTTGATGAGCTTGGCGATGTCATCACACCCTCATGGTCGTTCCAAAATGACTGCGAGGGATTTTCTTTGCTTAGGGAACTGCTTGATGTCCTTGATGGAGAAAAGAAGATAGGGCTTGAAGCTACCGGTCATTATGGGCAAAACCTGAAGCTGTTCCTCGAAAACAGCGGTTTCTCGTTCATGGAGTTCAACCCGCTTTTAGTCAACCGATTCGTTCACAGCAAATCGCTCAGAAAAACAAAGACGGATTCCATCGACGCTCTCATGATCGCCCAATACCTGATGACGGTAGAGTACAAGCCCTATCCGCCATCATTTTACACGCTCGAAAAGCTAAAGTCACTAACAAGATTTCGGGACAGCTTGATTCGGCAGCGGAGCAAGCAGCTGGTGGAGTTAACAAACATCCTTGACAAGGTATTTCCTGAGTTCAAGCCATTTTTCAAAGGAAGATTCTCGGCAACGGCGCTATATATTCTTTCCCATTATGCTTCTCCGGAGAAAATCTCCAACATGAACTCCAAGTCCTACGAGTCATTGCGGCGTCTTTCTCGGGGCAAATTCTCCATGGTAGATTTTGTAGAACTCAAGACACTGGCCAGAAATACGGTCGGTTCAACCAGCGACTATCTGCTTCAGGAAATGGAAATCACCATCGATATTTACAACCAGCTGCAAAGCAAGGTGGAGGAAATCGAGCAGCAGATCAATGACTGTGTCCTTGGGCTTGATCCGCCTATGCTGACCATTCCTGGAATCGGTGTGTCTTCAGCTGCGGTCATCCTTTCTGAATTTGGTGATTTCTCTAAGTTCAAAAGCCCGTCCAAATTGCTTTCTTTTGCCGGAATGGAGCCTGGATATTTTCAGTCCGGCACTTCAGAAAGCACTGGAAAGATGGTAAAGCACGGTTCTTCCCATTTGCGCTATGCCATGATGAACTGTGCGCAGACAGTGATTAACAACGAACCAACTTTTGCGGCCTACTACGCCAAGAAACGTGCCGAGGGCAAGGAGCACCGCGTTGCTCTTACCCATGTTGCTAAAAAACTTTTGCGGGTTATTTATACTCTTCAAACGAAAGAACTGTCCTATAACCCAGATCTCGTTCGCTGACCCATGATCAACTTTTTTGAAGTCCTCGGAAGAGGGCTTGGTTTTCTGCGCCCTTTTTTGACCAGATGAAAATTTTTCAATTTCCCCTTGACTTCTTATAGTTGGTCACCTCCAAAGAAAAAGAGGAGTGCTTTTGCACTCCTCACAGGTTTTATTCAATTTGATGGTCGCGGATTTTGCGGTAAAAGGTCACGAGCCAGCTCAAAGCCGTTACGCCGAGAATGACGAACAGGATACTGTCCGCCAGCGCCGTGTGGTGTGCCGCCCAGTCCAGCCAGACGGTGTTGCCGAGGATCACATAAACCAGCGCAGGCCCCAGCCGCAGTTTAATGAGCAACTTGAACCACAACGGAAGCAGCAGGAAAAACAGAATGGGGAAAATGATTTGTCTGAACACGGTCAGCACCTCCTTGATGGTATCAGTGTAACGCAGTCTGGGTTTTCGTGCAAAAAATCAGGTTTGATATTCTGATTAAATCAAAACTGCTGTCCGAAAAAACGGACAATTCACAACGCCATCATCTCTTTTACAA
>CAVLAO010000228.1:0-2348 GCA_963660915.1 Bacteroides sp. CAG:927
ATCTACCTACGTAGATGGTCTGGAGCGGGAGATTGCAGCAGATGGACGGATTCACACCTGTTTTCAAAATACAGTAACTGCGACGGGACGACTCTCATCTACAGAGCCGAACCTGCAAAATATTCCTGTGCGAACAAAACTGGGGGCAGAAATGCGCAAGATGTTCCTAGCAGAACCTGGAAAAGTGTTGGTAGATGCGGATTATTCCCAGATTGAACTTCGCCTGTTGGCGCACATAGCCGGAGACGTCGCAATGCAAGATGGTTTTAATTCCGGTGCAGATATTCATTCCATTACCGCGTCGCAGGTATTTGGAGTGCCACAGAGTGAAGTGACAAAAGAAATGCGCGCATCGGCCAAAGCCGTGAATTTTGGTATTGTCTATGGCATTTCAGAGCACTCGCTCAGCGAAGATATTGGCGTGTCATATAAGAAAGCACAGGATTACATGGAACGCTATTTTGAAAAATATTCCGGCGTTCGCAAATACCAAAAAGAAATTGTGGAGCAGGCAAAAAAAAGCGGATATGTTGCAACGCTGTTGGGGCGCCGCCGTTGGCTTCCGGAGTTGAAGTCTTCAAATTTTAACTTACGTTCCTTTGGAGAGCGCGTGGCATTGAATATGCCGATTCAAGGTACTGCAGCAGATATTATCAAACTGGCTATGCTTGCGGTTTGGCGTCGTCTGCAGGAGGAACACTTGGAGGGACGGCTGGTACTTCAGGTTCACGACGAATTGATTGTTGAGTGCCCGGAGAACGAGGGAGAACGTGTCGCTACGCTATTGGAAGAGGAAATGGAAGGCGTTATGCAGTTATCGGTTCCTTTGATTGCTCAGGCAAAGGTAGGCCATACTTGGGCGGATGCTCATTAAGCAGGGGAGTGTTATAAATTGAGTGAACTTAAGCGGGTGACCGGAAGTATTCCAGTTGGAGAGCCGATGCATTACCGGTTGGTGCCTGTGTCTCGTGATAATGTAGATCAGGTGGCAGAAATTGAACAGGAGTGTTTCTCTGCGCCATGGAGCAAGGAGATGTTGTTGGAAGCAATGGATAATTTCACTGCGTCCTTTATTGCGGCTGAGGCAGATGACGGCACAATTCTTGGATACGCAGGGATCAATGTCGTTATGGATGAAGGATATATTGATAATGTTGCGGTGAGAAAGCAATATCGTCGTAATGGCGTGGCTTCTGCGCTGCTGAGTGTTTTTGTCCGTTTTGCAGAAGCGCATCACTTGAAGTTCCTTACCTTGGAGGTACGGGCATCTAACAAAGCTGCGATAGCGCTGTATACATCCTACGGGTTTAAGGAAGTTGGAAGGCGCAATAATTATTATTCTGATCCCAAAGAGGATGCGATCATCATGACGCGAGAGTTTGAGAAGGTGACAGAGTGATTATTCTAGCAGTGGAATCTTCCTGCGACGAAACCGCAGTGGCTGTTGTCCAAGATGGACGGAAAGTGCTTTCGGATGCGATTATTTCTCAAGTAGAGATGCATAAAATTTATGGTGGTGTTGTGCCGGAAATTGCCTCTCGAAAACACCTAGAGGCAATTAGTTTGCTGGCAGATCGTGCAATTTGTGAGGCAAACATTCAGAGAAAAGACATTGACGCGGTTGCAGCAACCTGTGCACCGGGCTTGATTGGTGCTGTATTAGTGGGAGTGAACTTTGCTAAAGCAGTTGCGTATGCGTTAAATGTTCCTTTCATTCCAGTGCATCATGTGCGAGGACACATTGCCGCAAATTATCTCACATATTCTGAACTGGAACCACCCTTTGTGGCATTATGTGTTTCTGGCGGCAACACGTTGATTGTGGACGTCCAGGATTATACACGAATGAAGTTGTTGGGAGCATCAAGAGATGATGCAGCCGGAGAGTGTTTCGATAAAGTGGCTCGAGTATTGGGAATAGGCTATCCCGGCGGCGCACCAATGGATCGGCTGGCCCAGGGTGGAGACGAGACAAAGTATGTATTGCCACGTACGCATGTGACCGATGCTCCGTTGGATATGTCATTTTCGGGATTAAAGACTGCGGCGCTGAATTTGATCCACAATGCAGAGCAGAAAGGCGAAAGTCTGGATCTTCCTTCTTTTGCAGCATCTTTTGCTGCTGCTGTGAGCGATACGCTGGTACCTCGTGTGGAATTGGCAGCGCGGCAATTAAATTATCAAAAGGTCGTTGCAGCTGGTGGTGTTGCTGCGAATTCTCACATTCGAAGTGAGCTGCAGAAAATGTGTCAGAAGCAGAAACTTGAATTGTACTTGCCGGAACTGAAGTGGTGCGGTGATAATGGTGCGATGATCGGCTGTCAAGGCTATTATGAATATCTTGCCGG
>CAVLAO010000229.1:0-2324 GCA_963660915.1 Bacteroides sp. CAG:927
TGCCCGCGCTTGCGTTCCGGCAATTCTGTGATATAATGATGGTACTCCATAGTGATTGCCCCCTCGATAGATGTTGTCAAGTAACTCCATTTTATCATGTGGGTATATCACTATGGATTTTTTCTTTTAAGTGTCCAACTTCATTTTACAATCAACCGGAACTCTTTATTATCAATTTCATACTATTACAAAGTATATGCCTCTGCAATGTCAATTTTCACAAATACAACATGCTGCATTGTGCCTTTTCTCCTAGAAATCTGCCTCAATTTTTACATGATTCAAAAGATAATGTCCAAACAGAAATACAACTCGTGAAATTTCACCAGTTGTTCTATACGTTTCAATTCACTGCCGGCCCCATTTGCGGGTGTTTTACAGCCGCTGGAAGTGTTGCTGCACTTTTTGAGCACTGTCATAATGCACATGTCAAAGAATTATCTTCGTGATTTTTTACAGGAAATTTACCGCGCACAAAGCTATAATGAAATCAGGCACAGGGAAACGCCCGGACAGCGTTCCCAATGCATTGTCCATTTCCGACCCTGATCTGGATTTGCTAGCGATCCCGAAACAAGGCATTCGGTCATATAAAAGGAGCATTACTATGAATGTCAATCTGAAGGAACACTATGGTCTGTACATCGGCGGGCAGTTTGTCCCCG
Source organism: Bacteroides sp. CAG:927 (assembly GCA_963660915.1). GTDB lineage: Bacteria > Bacillota > Clostridia > Oscillospirales > Oscillospiraceae > UMGS1766. The sequence continues at coordinate 666 of CAVLAO010000229.1, forward strand.
CCTCCGATGGGCAGGAATTCGAAACCACCAATCCTGCCAATGGTGAGCATCTTGCCTATTGCGCAGAAGCCACCAAGGCGGATGTAGATGCCGCTGTGGATGCTGCCTGGAAGGCATTCCCCGCATGGAAGAATGTTGAACCCGTTCAGCGTGCGGAGATTCTGAACAAAATTGCAGATCGCATTGATGAAAACGCCGAGCTGCTGGCAACCGTGGAAACTCTGGACAACGGCAAGCCCATCCGGGAAACCATGGCAATTGATATCCCCCTGTCTTCCGATCACTTCCGCTATTTTGCCAGCGCCATTCGCACCGAGCAGGGCACTGCTACCGTTCTGGACGGCGGTTACCTGAGCATGGTACTCCGGGAGCCGATCGGCGTTGTGGGCCAGATTGTTCCCTGGAACTTCCCGTTCTGTATGGCGGCTTGGAAGCTGGCGCCAGTGCTGGCCTCCGGCGACTGCACGGTGATTAAGTCCTCCTCCGCAACGCCCCTGAGCCTGCTGGTGTTCATGGAGCTGATTTCTGACCTGGTACCTGCCGGCGTTATCAACGTGATTACCGGCAAGGGTTCCAAGTCCGGACAGTACATTTTGGAGCATCCGGGCTTCCGCAAGCTGGCATTCACCGGCTCTACAGAGGTAGGACGCGATGTTGCTATGGCCGCTGCACAAAAGCTGATTCCTGCAACCCTGGAACTGGGCGGCAAGAGTGCCAATATTTTCTTTGACGACTGTAATTTTGAGCAGGCAATCGATGGCCTTCAGCTGGGCATCCTGTTCAATCAGGGACAGGTCTGCTGCGCCGGATCTCGTGTATTCGTTCAGGAGGGCATCTATGATAAGTTCGTGGATGCAGCTGTAAAGGCGTTTGGCAAGGTTAAGCAGGGCGACCCGCTGGATCCGAACACGCAGATTGGCAGCCAGATCAACGAGGCGCAGATCAAAAAGATTTCCTCCTACATGGAAATCGCCAAGCAGGAGGGCGCTACCATTGCCTGCGGCGGCGCGCGTGCTACCGAGGGCGATCTGAAGAACGGCTGCTTCTTCCAGCCCACCCTGATTACGAATGTGGATAATAAAATGCGCATTGCCCAGGAGGAAATTTTCGGACCTGTGGCGGTGGTCATCAAGTTCAAAACCGAGGACGAGGTCATTGCCATGGCAAACGACTCCACCTATGGTCTGGGTGGCGCCGTTTGGACCCAGGATATCACCCGGGCAATGAAGGTTGCCAGAGGTGTAGAGACCGGACGGATGTGGGTCAACACCTATAACCAGCTTCCGGCAGGTGCTCCGTTCGGCGGTTATAAGAACTCCGGCATTGGTCGGGAAACGGATCTCAGTATTCTCGATGCCTACACCCAGAAGAAGAACATTTTCGTCAATCTCAACTCCACGCCCTCCGGTTTCTATCCGGCATAAACACTTTGGTTTTACAAAAAGAAAGAAGGAAAAAACTATGTCAACTTACTACTATCTCCCTACCCGCAATGTATTTGGTGCCGGCTCCGTGTCAGAGGTTGGCGCGCTGATGGACAGCCTTGGCGGAAAACGCACCATGATCGTTACCGACAGCTTCCTTGCCGCACATCCCATGACGGGACGGATTCAGGAAATTTTGAAGCAGTCCGGAATTGAGTCTGCGGTATTCGGCGGT
>CAVLAO010000230.1:0-2292 GCA_963660915.1 Bacteroides sp. CAG:927
CCCAAACACAGAGCTGGACGCTCTGTATTTGGGTGATGATGCAATCAAAGTATTGAGAACGGGCAAATTTAACCACCGGCTGCTGTCGGAATTGATCTGCCACAAGGATTTCCAACGGTTTATGCTGGATGCCGAGATTTACGTTGACCGGATCGCGGATATGCGGGTCAGCGATATGAACGCCGTTCTGGAAGCAGTCCGGCAGATGGCATTGATGAAAAACGGCGGCAACGAAAACGACCTGCATCTGCGGACGCTGGAAGTCGCGCAGATCAGAGAGGACGAGTATTTCGGAAGCCTGATTGCAGATGACCTGAAAGGTATCCTCCGTAACATTCGAGATCAGCATCGCCCCGACACCATGACTGCGGATGAAACAACCCTTATTGCAACCGTACAGGGGCAGTTGCAGGATGCGATGAATTTTGAGGGCAGTTCCGAGGAAAAGCAAATCCGTGCGCTCATGGCAACAATCGGGCTTGATTATGACACACTTACGAAGGAAGAGTTTGTCTCAATCATCAGCGGACTTAAAAAGTCCAAGTACCTGAAAAGCCCCATCAACCAGCGCGGAAAGGCAAGACCACAGACGCCGCACGGAAAGGGAAAACGCAAACGGAAATAGAACTGAAAACGCATCCGTCCGACTTTATAAGGCCGGACGGATGCGTTTTCAGTTTAAGACTTTTGGCAATTCATAAATCCAAAATCTCAATATTGTGCGTCAACACATCCGTATATTGCAGCGTATGCCGCTTTGCCTGCCCGGAGGAGTTTTCTTCAATTTGAAAGATATGGGCATAAACCCCGGTGATCTCCACCGGGACATTACTCAAATGGATCTTTGGCTGGGCAATGGAAACATTGATACGGGTTTTAGGATCACTTCGGTATCGCTCTAAAATGCGCTGCCGAATCTGTTGGACATTGTAAATATCACTCATTATGCCTACGCTTTCTATCACAAACCCGCCTGATGGAAGTCAGGCGGGTTTGGTGTCAGTTGAAATATTCGCTTACATCGGCTTTGTCGTTATACTGTTTGCGGACTCGGACAAGCACAGAACCGTCGCTCTGTTCGGTTTCCTCGGTAATCTGATACCGGGTACGGCTTCTGTCCATCATCGCCTTATAACGGCTCACTTCGTCGTGGTTGACCTTGAGCTGCTGCTCATGGGTCAAACCGCAATCGTCTTTCTGTGCAAACACCAGTGTTTGCAGGATGCAGGCTGCCTTTACACGCTTCATTCATTTCACCTCCCTCGGCTCCGCCCGGTCAGAACGGATGCCATTTTTCAGAGAGATGATCAGTGAACAAACAGCTTGCAAGCGCCAGTCTGCCGCCGACGCCCGCTGCACCGGATGCACTCCCATGATGCCTTTGTATGCTTATATTTTAGCAGATTTGAAATCCAATTTCAAACGATTTTTTCTTCTATGCCTCAACTTTTTCTTTAGGCACCTTGTAAAACAAGAATGTCCGTGCTATACTTTAATTGCAAGTACCCTAACGATTTTTGAGGTGATTTCATGGATAGCGAACTGAATTTACGCCTGCTGGGGATGTTGCACCAGATCTCTTACCTCATGCAGACGCAGGAGAAATTTCGTGGACAGGGACGGCTGTTGGTTCTTTTGAACCGATATGGCGCATTGACCCAGCGGGAACTAATCGAGCTGACCGGACGTCGCTCCGCAACGCTTAGTGAGCAGTTGGAGGGCATGGAGAGGGCAGGATTGATTGTCCGCCACAAGAACGAACAGGACAAGCGGAATGTAGATGTTGAACTGACAGAACAGGGTAAACTGGCTGCGGCAAAAGCTCTTCAGAACAGACAGTCTTATGCGGACGAGCTGTTCGCCGCTGTGCCGCAGCGAAAAAAACAGCAGCTTGCGGGACTTTTGGATGCACTGCTGCACACATGGGAAATCCCTATCAACGAGGAAGAATATCAATTTTACAATACGAAGGAATAAATACATGGATGCGATCAACGCACTCTTTACCCTCCGCAGCATGCGGGAATTTACAGAGCAGCCTATTGAAAGCGAAAAAATGCATCAGATCCTGGACGCTGCTATGAGCGGCCCCTGCTGTGTGAACGCAGGGGATTGGTCGTTCTTGGTCGTGACCGAAAAGGCCAAGCTCCAAAAGATGACCGAAGCTAACGGAGAGCCTGTCCGCCCGCTGAAAAACGCCGCCGCAGGTATTCTCGTCTGCGGTGACTTGGAGAGGACTTTTCGTTTTGCCAAAGACTACTGGATCGTGGAAGGGGCGATTGCCGCCGAAAA
>CAVLAO010000231.1:0-2268 GCA_963660915.1 Bacteroides sp. CAG:927
ACAAAGGATATTTGATGGAGCATTACAAGCCAAAGACAGTAAATCTGCGGATTCAGGCAATCAACAAATATCTGGAATATTTGAAGCAGCCTGCACTCAGATTAAAGTCGGTAAAGATCCAGCAGAAGAATTTTCTGGAAAATGTAATCAGTAATGCTGACTACAACTTCCTGAAAAAGCAGCTTAAGAAGGATGGAAATACAGAATGGTATTTTGTCGTGTGGTATCTGGCTGCGACCGGTGCCAGAGTAAGCGAACTAATTCAGATCAAGATTGAACACGTCGAGCTTGGTTATTTCGATCTCTACACCAAAGGCGGAAAGCTGCGGCGACTGTACATACCAAAAAAACTTAGAGCGGAGACTATGACATGGCTGGAGGAAACGAAACGTTCCTCCGGCTATTTGTTTCTTAACCGATATGGTGAGCGCATCAGCACACGTGGCATTTCTCAACAGCTCAAGAACTATGCCGACAAGTACGGCCTTGATAAGAAGGTCGTGTATCCGCATTCCTTTCGACATCGCTATGCTAAGAACTTCTTGGAGAAGTACAACGACATCGCTCTGCTTGCCGATCTTATGGGGCACGAAAGCATCGAAACAACTCGCATCTACCTTCGCCGTACTGCCAGCGAGCAACAAGCACTTGTCGATAAAATTGTAACCTGGTAAAAGCATCAGCCGTCCTCATATGAGGGCGGCTGTATGTTAAGCAAGAGCATTTGAAATTGCATCAAGATACTTGAACACGGCAATTACTCGTTTAACAATGCGAGCTTGTTCGGCCAGTGGAGGAATGGGAAAAAATGAACCTTCAACGTAGTCCTTCCCGATTCTTTGTTGTCCAACAGCACCGGTAAACGCCTGCACTCCATTATCGATGAAAATGGAGGCTTTGACATAGGCAAGCACGTATTCTGGTAGAATGGTAGATGTATAAGGACGCAGAATGTGCAATTCAGTTGTCCCTGCGCCATAACCGTTTGCCAGATTCTTAAATATGGCGGATTTGCGATTTTCAAAGCAAGGCGTGATTTTTGCAACGCCTACATCACCTTCCATAAAGTGCGAAAATCCAGATTTCACAGTCTTCCATGTGCGAGTATCTGATGTATGTTTCCCACTAAATCCGTCATCAATTAACGGCATAGGGACAAAAGAAACTTCCAGTGAATCGTCAAGTTTATTGCGGGGATTGATCTGCATGATATCGCCAATTTTGCCCCATGCCCAAGAATCAGGAATATCAAATGGAAGCTCATCGGTAATTTCTTTTGTGCCAGACATGTCTCTCAGATAATAAGAGTTATCATCACCTCGAAAGATGATGGATTCCTTCTTATCACGCTTGAGCTTGCCTGCCTTGATGAGCGCTTCCTTCTCAGCACGGATACGCTCCAGCAGGACGGAAGCAGGCTCGTCATTCGGGTCTTGAGGTACGAGCTGACCATGGATGGCGAGATCGAGAATCTTAGATTTTGTGTTATCCACTAACTCTGACAATCTTTGCTTAGAGTCAGATATTTGCGCAATATAACGGTCGGCATCTTCAATTTTCTGGATAATACGTTCTTGCTCCGTCAAAGGAGGAATCGGCAAAAGTATAGTTCCCAAAGACGGTTGGCTGATAGTATTTTGCCCCGCAGCTGAAACCATACGGTCTTCAATTAGTTGCCTTACATATCCGCATCGCATAAACATTGACAGAAGCTTTCCACAAAGAGCAACTGATGATGTACAACGAATCAAATGATCGCAATAAGCGACAGGAAAAGATCTTCCTTCAAAATAGAAGGATTTTCCCACATTTTCCTTGCTTCCGTTGACACGAATAAATATGACATCTCCAGCAGAAAGCGCATACTTCTGAATTTCACTATCAGTCAGAATAACATTTCGTATGTCTGAAAAAGATATTTCGTTCTCTCCCAAATTTGCAAGCCGAAGCACTGCCGTTTGGGTGCCGTCTGAACCACTGCGTTTTGCGGTACCATTTGACATAGCACTAATATTTTTCAGCCTTGCCCACGCCCACCCCTCCGGCAGCTCAAACGGTATCTCGTCCTCGATGCACTTCACGCTGCCGTCATTGAACTTCTCATAATGTAAATTATCCTCACCAACATAGATGACGGTGTCGTTCTTAATATCTTTTGCCTTCAGCTTGCCATCCTTGACCATCTGCTGTTTTTCAGCGCGGATGCGTTCCAACAGGACAGAAGCAGGCTCGTCGTTCGGGTCTTGCGGGACGAGTTTGCCACGAATC
>CAVLAO010000232.1:0-2267 GCA_963660915.1 Bacteroides sp. CAG:927
GGATATGCCTTATTATAGGTTCGCTTGAATCGGCTGGTCGTCTTTTTCAGTTCCAGAATTGCATTTACGCTGTACGGCAGGGTACTCAGATTTTCTCTTGTTACAAGCACATAGTAGTTGTCCGTTTTCTGAATTGCACGGGCAAAATCAAGACTTGAAACAAAGGTACTGCCTTCATCCACAAACACAATGGTGTCCTGAATATCTTTCAGTTGTGCTTCCCAAAGCGCACCAGACAGAACTCTGCACGTTTTGTCACAGACGATCGTAACACCACTTTTTCTGCCATAGTTTTCATAGGCACTCAACATCTCAACCAGTGTTGTCTTGCCTGTGGCACTGTCACCGCGCAGAATCGTGATGTTGCGTTCCAGTTCTATGGTAAAAACGATCCGTTTGCTCCGGACTTCGATTTTATGTTTACCTTTCATCGTATCGCCTCACACAAATTCGAATGCAATCGGCATCAGTTCTTCCATGCTGTGTACCACATCGCCTGTGTTCAGAACTTTTACGTCCACCGGAAATTTTTTCTTCCCGAAATCCATCAGATGGCGCAGGTTGATCGTCAGGTCTTTTTTCTTAGCTAATTTGAGAATAAAGGGTGCGCAGTTGTCACCGCAAGTCGAAGCATTGAATACCTTTTCCGGGTCATTTGCCATAAGCAACAAAGTTTTCGTGCCGCCAGACAGGTTCTCCGGTGGAATCACACCCAAGACCGGGCTTTCGATTGCGTGAGGCCCCAGAACATTGGATTTGTCTATCTTTTTGATAACTTCCTTCGCAAAATCAGAAGTCAGCCATTCATCCTCATAAGTGTAGTTGAAATAAACCGACGTATTGTAGACAGCCTCCGGCATATCTCCAAAGTAGATGTTCAGCATCGTATCACCTCGCAGATGTGAGTCACTTGCTATTATTGTACCTTCTTTCTGCTTACAAAACAAGACGTAAAAGGCTCTTGACCTCCTATTACAGAAGCCAAGAGCCCTTATCTGCTTTATACTATTCAAGTTTTGTTTTTGAAACGTCTCAACTGCAATCCTGACAAATGCGTTTTTTAGTTGATTCCAAACTCTTTCAGCAGACGGTCACAATAGGCCACATCCTCGGAAGCCTTTTTCGCATCGTCGATGCGATTCTGTTCAAAAAGCTTCTTCATAAGAGTTGTCACCTGTGCCTTGCCTTCCATTTCGCCCTCAATTTTTCCCTTGGCAATGCCACGGTTTTCCACTTTATCAAGCACATCACACATATTGCATAGCCCCTTTTTCCAGCGTCAAAGTTACTGCGTGTCCGAAAGATAAGGCTTCAACATCTCAACCAATTCATAGACTTTCGTTCCGGGTGCTGACTCAGAGGGTTTCCGGCCTTCATTCCGCTTGTCCAATCGCTTTGCATTGGCAATCGCAATGTCCATGTAAGGCCGCAGCACTTCATACATATCCGGACGGTTCTTCTCATAACCACCTGCACCAATGTTTTTCAGCCAATCGCTCAGCTTCGGCCAGTAACGAGATCTATCAATATCAGTGTCCATATACATAAAATGTAGCAAATACCACAGTTCTACGCACTGGTTCGACCATACAGCATGGTAAATTGTTTCACCCTGCACACTGTATTCTTCGCACAGCTGTGCCACCATGTCGATATTTTCTGCCGGAAAATCATCTGTATCATAGACAATCCAGACGTGCTTAAACACAATGCCGTAGTTCTGAACGTATTGACGTACTTTCATCAGTAGGTTCACTGTATTGTCGCCAATACCCTCTACCTTTAGCTGGATTCTATCACGGTACTTAGTATTGATAATTTTCTGAATTGCGCCAAAATACTGCGGTTCTATTTCTGTACCCTCAGATGCAATCAAATGGTACTCCGGCTGAATCATCCTCGCTTTATCGCGGCGATCTTTCATCCAGCTTTTCCCAAGATCACTTTTCTTTGGAGGTTTCAGACTCATGCCCAATCCCTCCCTGTCAGCATATTAGAAAGATAGGGATCTGCACCATATCGACCTTCCAAATACTGCTTATCAAAGGCCGCCGTGCTCTTAACGCGGGTGTTGTCCTCCTGCCGGAACTCATAAAGTGAATAAATCTCACTTTCGTGATTATCATTCATCGCGGCAAACCAAATTTCATCACGGCGGAAAACAGTGTTCTTCATCGTGGTCAGGTCGTGAGAACTGAATAGCAGCTGCGCCCCCTTCTTGTTCAGTTCCGGGTTCTTGAACATCTGAATCACATACCGGAGCAGCT
>CAVLAO010000233.1:0-2237 GCA_963660915.1 Bacteroides sp. CAG:927
GCACTATCCGTATTGTGTACTACCGGATTTTTAAGTCCCATTTTTTCTCTCTCTTGGTTTGCGACGGTAGTGTCCAACATGGACACCCCTGTTTTTTATAAAATCAAGTAAATACTGCAGTTGGCGGCTCTTTTGAATACAAAAAGAGCATTACCTCCCTTTTTTGATATAATGTCAGCGACCAAACTTCCATTAAAAAGGAGTAATGCTCATGGACATTATATCGTATTTACTTAATCTTGTTTCATTTCTTTATCAGCAAAATTGCTGGCTTATTACTTTTATCTGCAGATACATCCCTCTGAAGCAGTGGGCTTACGATGATTCTCACTCGCCCAAGTATCAAAAGTTTAAAATAGACAGGCTTCCACTGATCACTAACTTTCGCCAGGATTGGACCTACAAGGATCTTATCCCATACTACGAGAAACGCTATGGCAAGACGATCCTGCCGATCAGCCGGCGGTCAGAATGCAATATTCCTGATTCCTGCACATGTCCCCGCTGTAACGCTCCTAAGCAATTCCTCTACAAGAATAATGGCTCGCAGGGGCAGCTGTGGTGCAAAGTCTGCGATGCGAAGTTTTCTCCATCTGAAAGTCGATTCTCTTCCGTAAAACTACGCTGTCCGCATTGTGCCAGTACCTTAGTTCCCATAAAGGATAGGAAACACTTCATCGTCCATAAGTGCGTAAATCCAAAATGTCCTTACTACCTCCACAATCTCAAGAAGGTCGATAAGGCAGATCTGGCTGAAGACTACGGCAAGAACAAATACAAGCTTCACTACATTTATCGTGAGTTCACGATGGATTTCTTCAGCATGGATTTAAACTCTTTGCCTAAAAACGCATCTTCTCTTAAATTCAGCAAACACAACGCCCATGTCATGTCCTTGTGTCTTACACTACACGTCAACCTTGGACTTTCCCTACGCAAAACATCGCAGGCTTTAAAGGATCTCTACAACATCCGCATCTCACACCAGCAGATCGCCAACTACTGCAAAACCGCTGCTATATGCATTAAGCCCTTTGTAGACCAGTATCCTTACGAGAAGAACAATGTTTTTGTTGCGGATGAAACTTACATCAAGATCCGCGGAGTCAAAACCTACGTCTGGCTCATTATGAACGCCGCCACACGCTCTATTCTCGGCTATCAGGTGTCTGATAACCGGGGCGTCGGCCCGTGCATCCTTGCCATGCGAATGGCCTTTCGCGGACTCTCTAAGCTCCCGGAAAAATTTAAATTCATTGCGGATGGCTACAGTGCTTACCCTCTTGCCGCAATGGAGTTTGTCAAAAAATTCGGCAAAGATTTTTCCTTTGCTATCACTCAGGTTATTGGACTTACCAACGACGATGCTGTTTCTACGGAACACCGTCCATTCAAGCAGATGATTGAACGTCTGAACCGCACCTACAAAGCTTCTTACCGTCATACGAACGGCTTCGACAACATCGACGGTGCCAACTATGACCTGACTCTCTGGGTAGCTTATTACAACTTCCTGCGCCCGCATAAATACACCAAATATCAAGTCCTCAACAAGGTGGATATTCTGGAGGGAGCCGACAACATGCCGGCCAAATGGCAACTTCTAATCTTCCTCGGCCAACAGACCATCCTAAATATGCAACGTAACCCTGCTGCCGCATCGGAGCGGAGCTGTTGTCAATAGAACCGTGGAATACCGAAGCAGACGGCACAGCCGGCTGTGAGGATATGCCGCGAAAGTCTATTGACATAAAGCTCTCGGATTATCTTGTTCCGGCAGAAAAGGGGCAACTGCGCCCTTTTCCTGCCTTCCGGCGAGGATGGGTTCGGGCAACGCCCGATAACGGGTCAAGGGACAAGTCCCTTGCAGGTTCTTAGGGCAGCGCCCTAAGCCCTCGGAGAGCTTTCTGGAATAAATATCTGCATTTTTAAAGGTTCTTTTGAGCCTATTTTTTGGCTCGATTTTTTCATAGCTTACTTGACACTACCTTGATTTTTCCTTATTTTAAGAAGCAACAGGAGCAGTGTCAGGTAAGGCTATGTGGTATAGGAAAAAAGTTTGTTGATCCTCCTGTGTATCTGCATGAACTGAGAAGAATAATCCGAAAAGCAGGAACGAACCAGATGATGCAAGCTAAATAGACGGATTTGAAGGGAACGTAGCTTTTCTCGCCAGTAATGTCTGTAGTTTCGGAGTACAGATTTAACGTTATTCTCATCAATAGATGGATTAGAGC
>CAVLAO010000234.1:0-2234 GCA_963660915.1 Bacteroides sp. CAG:927
AGGCTCCATGTCCTACATTGTTTTACTTGTCCAAAGACTTCATTGTCGGGATTACAGCACCTGCAATCTTATAAACCTCGATATCTCTGTAAATCCCTGATTTCATCGGCTTTGTTAAGCCACCTGATTTTATAAGCCTCTGTATGTCTTTGTGACTCTTGGTGGTATGGTGGTAAATCGGTGGTATGGTTGGTGGTATGTCTCGTTTAGTCCTGCTTGGCAGCTTCTTCCATCTTTGCTGCAAGGAATTCGCTGAATCTGCTGATTTCTCTTGCCTTGAAGTCCTTGGTGGCATCCGTGTAGATGTTCATCGTTGTGCTTATATCAGCGTGGCCGAGAAAATCCTGAATGACCTTCATGTTGATGCCGGCTTCGCAGAGTCTTGTTGCACAGGTATGTCTGAGAGAGTGGCAGGAGAACTTCGGAAGAAGAATCACTTCGCTCTGCTTTTTCTTGCCCTTATTTGCCTGCTCCAGAATTTCCTGATTACAGTCTCTCATAATTCGCCGGAGCGCTTTATTCAGTGTTCCCTGGTTCTGTACGTTGCCGAAGCGATTGACAAAGATGAAATCTGTAAAGCCATCCACATGCACCTTGCAGCTGATCCCCTCACTGTCCTGTCGCTGTCTCTCCTCGACGAGAGCCTGCTTCACAGCCGGTGTCATCGGAACCATTCTGCGTCCGGCGGATGTCTTAGGAGAATTGATACCAAAGTAGCAACCGCCCTTCTCATGATTGTAATAAACTAAAGTGTGATTGATGTCAATAAGTCCATTTTCGATATCAACATCTTCCCAGCGTAATCCAGTGGCTTCGCCTACACGGAGTCCTGCCTCCATCATAATAGTGAAGATCGGCTTCCAATGCTGATACTGCGGTGAGCTGTCCAGATAGGAAGAAAAAAGCTTCTGCTCCGGAACCGTCAACGCCATACGACGGTCTCCATCGAAGTTGTGGGACTGCTTCAATTCCTTCAGTGCATTATCAGATGGATTGGTGCGGAGGTAACTATCTTCCACCGCGATATCCAATACCTGATGCAGTACCGTATGCACATTGTCGATACTGGATACCTTGAGTTGCTTCTCGTCTGCCAGAATGTTATAAAACAATCTAACATCAGAACGTTTCAGCGAACCAACCTTCTTCTTACCGAAATCAGGGAATACGAACTGTTCATACATGTACTTGTAGTTCTGAAAGGTATTGTCCTTCAATCCCTTCTTCAGTCTGCACCAAAGCGCGTAAATGTCATTTACAGTGACATTACCGGCATCCGTTCGGATTCCGTCGCTCTTATCTCTGTGAATGGTTTCTTCTTTTTCTCTAAGCTCCTCCAGCGTGGCAGCATAGATATAATGTCTTTTGCCGCCCTCTGTGCGCCACCGAAATTCGTAGCTGCCGTTGGAGCGCTGATATTCACCTTCCTTCAAAACTCGTTTCTTGTTGTCTTTTCTCTTCTCTGCCATCTGTATATCCTCCTTGCTGTATGGCAGGAATCATTCCACGCCACTATTAAATCAGTTTTTATCATGTCTCGCAATGATGTCGAAACGAGACATCATATGGAATATTCTGCCTCCAGATATTCATCCAGCTTTTTGCGTTTTAACAAACGCTTGCCGCCATTCCAGAGAACAAATTTGCAATCTTTCCGGTCAGATATTTCCCGCAGCTTTGTCGTGCCCACTCCAGAATAGGCTGCTGCCTCTTCGAGCGTTAAATTGCTCTTTTCCCAAATTGGAACTTCATATTTCATAATAATCACCTCACGTATTTCTATGAAAGTCAGATGCCAGACTAATACCGACACATCGGTCAATACTCTTCATCTGGTATCGCTTTACTTTTCCCATGTATTTGATGATTCGGCTCTTATCCAGCGTTTTCAGCTGTTCCAAAATCACCATTGACGTTCTGGACAGTCCTCGCATATTTTTCAATAAATAATGCGTAGGCTGATCCGGTTTCTTTTCTATATTTGATGTCATCGGCGCAACAATCAATGTTGGCGCAAAGTGATTACCAACATCATTCTGAAGAACCAATACCGGACGGATGCCGCCGAGTTCAGCGCCAACCACCGGATTCAGGTTCGCAAGATATACATCTCCGCGCCGATACTTCCAGTTATCCCGCAATCGGCAACACCTCCGTATTTGAAATAATTTCACCGCACTATATATGCCTTCTATTTGTTCTCAACCCCCGAAGGCAGGGAATTCATCAGGCGG
>CAVLAO010000235.1:0-2192 GCA_963660915.1 Bacteroides sp. CAG:927
TGTATCATGGTTCCGAAAGTCAAGTCATCCTCTACAATCAATATGTTCGCCATTTTTCCTTTGTCTGTTTTTTGAGTTGGTTTATTTTGCCTTTCGGTGTGCAAAGATAGTGTAAATATATGGAAGTAGGCAAGTATTTTCACATTTTTTAGCCTCAAAATACCAACGAAAGATTTTGTTATTCGTGCAATTCGTTATATTCGTGTTCGTAAAAAATCCGTGAGATCAGTGAGATCCGTGTGCCACATAAAACCATCGCCGAATAGGCGGATAATCTGTGTAAATCTGTGTTATCTGTGGGAGAAATAGGTTTTCGGGAAATTTTAACAATTATATTTCGCCCGAATTCAATTATTTTTTGTATCTTTGTCCCAATTTTCTATGTCTCTCACGTAGAGATGCAGGAAAACGACATCAGAAACGAACTTGATATTCGCATAAAGATGACAGAAGCAGACAAACAACCGCAGGTAACGTCCACTATTGCAGGGGACGACGGCGAAGCCGTGGCGAAAAGCGAAGGAATAGTAGCAGAAAATGGTTTCGTGGCAACAACCCCAATGCATTGGTATGTGGCTTGTGTCAGAGTAAATTTCGAGAAAAAATTTGAGACAATCATCAATTTGGATTTCAAGAGAAAGGAGTTTGCTTTGGAAACATGGTTGCCTTTGGAGCGACGCATCTCGATAAACAGTCGGGGCAAGCGTGTTGTTCGTGAAGCTGTCATTCTCACCACCTTCGTTTTTGTAAGAGTCGAGGCTAAGAAGCTCAACGAGATCCGCTTCCGTTCCGATGTCTATAAGATGCTTTCGGAACCAGGCAGAAGCGCACCATGCATCATCCCCGATTCCACATTCGAGAATTTCCGCAGAATAGTCATGACAGGCTATGCGAAGATTCAGAACCAGCCCATTAAGAAGGGTGACAAAGTGCGAGTGATAGGCGGTGAGCTTGTTGGAGTCGAAGCCTATGTGCAGCGCATCCAAGGCAAGAAAGCCATCATCGGCAACGAAATCCGCAACATCTGCGGTGCCACCATTGAGATAAGCCGAGACCAGTTGGAAATCATAGAGTAAAAATAAGCAGAGCCATGATGGCTATTGCTAACCACCATGGCTCCTGTCTCTACAATTCTTCTATCCATCCGAACACCTTATGCGCATCCAGACAAGGACAAGCCTTCGGCGTAGTGCCAGGCAAGTCACGATGTCCCACGATCTTCGCTTTCGGAAAGAGCTTATGAAGGTTGGCGAGCAGGTCGGTGATTCGCTCCTTTTGCGCAGCGGTCATGGTGTTGCAAGGCGAGCCTTGCTCATCCAGACCACCCTCGTAGCAGATGCCGATGGAACATCTATTATAAGGTACGCAATGGGCACCCACTTCCAATAGCATGCGATGCTGGCTCATCTTCCCGTCCTTGCGGACATAGAAGTGATAGCCGATGCCACGGAAGTGCAACACCAGATACTCAATGTCCTCTGCCGACATATATTGCTTTTGTCTCATAATTCAACATTCAACATTTAACATTCAACATTGCTAAAGCGCATTGGCGCAAGAGCTTACCCCGAGAGCCGTAAGAGCGGCGATGAGTGCCTGCACTACTGCGTTGAGGATACTTACCCAGGAAATCTTCTTGGTGCTGTTGTCGATATTATCCATAATCTAAAATGAAATTAATGGTGATACATCATTTGTTTGTGGGAGGGTGACCACACCCGGCTGGGATGAGCCGGATGCGGTCAAGAGGCTAGAAGCCTTGTCTTACAAAGAGTCTTCGTCACCGCCGTCGTCCGTGCCGGTGCCGGAGCCGGAACCGCTAGAGGTGCCGCCCCCCGAGGTGGTGTCGCCGGCGGAAGAGCTACCGCCCGAAGGAGTAGTTCCGCCAGTGGTGGTTCCGCCCGAAGCGCTGCCGCCAGTAGAAGAGCTGTTGTTCTTCTTTGCGGCGGCCAAGTCCACGATAGTGGCACCCGTCTTCTCCGCCTTCAGGGTAGCGGCCTGGGCAGCACGGCTCGCCACGGGGGCAAACTCAGCCTTGCTGATGAGGTTCTCGAAGTCCTCGCCCGGGGTGAAGACGATGTTCACCGCCTTGATGTTGTCGGCGGTAAAGCTCTCGCAGCTGTCGGCGCCCTCGCTAGAAAGCGAGATCCAGAAGTCGCCCAACTCGTCGAGCTGCACCTTCTTGCCCTCCA
>CAVLAO010000236.1:0-1734 GCA_963660915.1 Bacteroides sp. CAG:927
CTTTGGCGGTTCTTGGCGAAATCAGTATCGCCGGAACCATGCTCAAGGTGGATGAGCTGGCGAACTCCTTGCAGGTATGCCTCGATAGCGGTGCGAAAAAGGTTCTTCTGCCAATTACATCCGCCGCTGACCTTGGAAGCGTACCGGCAGAGTTGGTCGGAAGTTTTAATCTGATTTTCTATAGCAGTGCGGAAGATGCCGTGTTTAAGGCGTTAGGAGTGGAGTGAGGAAATAAGGAGCCGTTTATGAGTGAGAACATCGAATTACAAAAAAACAGAGCGGTTGTTCCGGCTGAGAAGCAAAACGAGCTGCGTCAGGTGACGGATGCCTTGCTCATGGATACCAGTACTGAGCTGGCAAAACGGCAGACCATGAGTGTTCCGATTACATCATTGGCATCGCTCGGAGCTGCGGTTTCGTCCATAGCTCCGGCACTGCGCACCGTAACGGAAACGACCACAGTCAATATGCAGGGGTTATATACCCTTGCAAACGCAGGCGTTGGCGATGTATTAAAAGTTGCGAAGAACGGAAATTTCTGGGGCGCATTCAAAACTGCGGACGGAGCATCAAAATTTGCACAACTGCAACAGGCGGGGGCTATTAGCGCTTCTACAGTAACAACGCTTCCAATCAATCCGGCAACAATGATGATGGCGGTTGCTCTCCATTCTATTGAGCAGAAGCTTGATAAAATCGAAGAGATGCAGCAGCAAATCATTGATTTTCTGGTGTGCGAGAATGAATCCCAAATTGAGGCGGATGTACAGATGTTATCCGGCATTATCTCGAAATATAAGTTCAACTGGGATAATGAGCACTATGTTGCAAGCAATCACAAAATGGTTCTGGACATTCAACGTACAGCGTTAAAGAATATGCGTTCATATCAGAAGCAGGTTTTGGCATTGCTGGGAAAGAAGCAGCTATTGGTGGCACAGAACAATGTAGAAAGCATCTTTGCGGATATGCAGAAGAAATTCAAGTATTACCGTATGGCGCTCTATACATACTCATTGGCTTCATTGCTGGAAATTATGCTTGGAGGCAACTTCAAGGAAGAATATATCTGCACAGTCAAGACGGAAATCGAAGAATTTGCAATAGACTATCGCGGCTTTTTTGAGAAGGCGTCAATACGGCTTGAACAGTTGGGGAATGGAGCTATTGACACTAAGCTTCTGAAGGGACTTGGAACAGCAGGTCAGGCTGTAGGTAAGTTTATTGGGGCTGTTCCAGGTGTCCGCAGGGGGCAAGTAGATGAACTTCTTCAGGAGAGTGGAGCACGATTGACAGGTAAGGCAATCGGCCTTGAGGAAAAAGCAGTGCGTGAGTTTGCCACCCTCGGCAATCCGGGTACTTCGATACTTACAGAGCGGATGAAAGATATGGTTCAAATCTATAATCATACCGAACATATTTGCTTCGACCGCGAACACATCTATCTTGTAGATGAACCGGCTTGACGAGGGACATTGCATGGCGACAATAGATCAAACATTTGCCCGTCTGCAAAAATCGACTTTCCGTTCAAGGTTCCATCTGACTGAAAAGGACAGGCAGTACATAGAGGATAAAGGAATGGATACGATTCGGCGGCACGCGGAAGATTTTGTTCGGACGCGGCTGGCACCGGCAGATATTCCGAACGACGGCAAGCAGACGCCTATGCGTGGGCATCCGGTATTCATCGCCCAACATGCCTGCGCCTGCTGCTGTCGTGGCTGCCTGAAT
>CAVLAO010000236.1:1744-2188 GCA_963660915.1 Bacteroides sp. CAG:927
GCTGACGGAGAATGAGCAGGAGCGTATTGTGAAGTTGTTGATGGCCTGGATTGAGCGGCAGATGGATAAAAATGCAGATAGAAAGGCATAGAAAATGACAACAGAAGAATATAAAAAAGCGGCAGATTTCTGGAAGGCAAAGGAATGCAAAGAAATGCCGGTTGAACAGTTGAGCCCGGTTGTGGAGGAGTTCCTTCGCAGCAATGCAGTTTGCGCATTGGCCACCGGAACCGGTGACTATGTGCGCTGCACGCCGCTGGAATACAGTTATCATGACGGTAAGTTTTGGATTTTCACAGAAGGCGGCGAGAAATTCATTGGTCTTGAGAAGAACAAAAATGTCAGCCTGGCTGTCTTTGAAAAGAATCCGGATTTTGGTGCGTTGAAAAGCGTACAGGTCATGGGAACAGCAAAGCTCATCGAGCCGATGTCAGAGGAATATAT
>CAVLAO010000237.1:0-1320 GCA_963660915.1 Bacteroides sp. CAG:927
GTGCAGCACTTCGCTGGCCATTGCTTCCGCAAGGGCTTCAAAATGCCCATTGTCCACCTTGTACCAGAGATTCTTCTCTGCATCGAACCACTTTTCCTGATTGCCCAGCGAAGTGCTGGTCACAACGCGGTCATTGGTATGTAAAATCAGATGATCTTGAGCCATTTGTGATCCTCCGCCATCCGTCCCTGCGTCTTTTCCACCAGCTGCACCGGATCATATTCCGGTACACCGACTGCATCAAGGTAGTAGCCAAGGCCGCAGCGGGTTTTCGGAATACAGCGGCTTGCCAGAAATTCCAGAAAATCATCCCAAGTAGGTTCTGTGTTGACCCCAAAGGCGGTGTCCAGAATGGAATCCACCTTGTTCTCCACACGCACCTGCTTTGTTGTGAAATCTGCGTCAATGATACTGCAAAGGGTGTCGTTATCGTAATACTGGTATTCCCGCATTGTATGCGCCTGTTTCATGCTGACCACTCCCTTCTATAAAAGTGTATCATGTCGGGGGCTGATGTGCAAGACACGGAAAAAGTAAAACAGCGGCAGTTTTCCCAATCGGAAAGCTGTCGCTGTTTATGTATAGGGGGTTATAGGTTCTTTGCAAGATTTTTGATGAGTTCAGCCATAGAAGGGTTAGCCAGCAGTTTGGTAAGTGCTGCTGCCGCGTCTGCATCGACTGCATTGTTTTCTTCAGGGATGGGCTGTTCTGCATGATGGGGCATTTCAGGCTCGGCTCCTTGGTGCTGGTAGAAGAAATCATCAAAACGCTGTGCGTTCAGACGCCGATCATCATCCAAGATATGCGCATACTGCTCTGTGACCATCGAAGCCTGTGCATGGCCGGAATCACCCTGCACGGCTTTGATATCACCGCCGTTCAGTTTGAGCTTGTATGTAATGCTGGAGTGTCGGAAGCTATGAAAGACCACTTTGGGGAGATCGTTTTTCTCAATCAATCGCTTCAATGCACCGTTGATGGTAGACTGCTCGGTTGGCATTCCCAATGGGCCAGCAACCACAAGATTGTAGTCCGTATATTCTGCACCCAGTGCTTCCTTTGTCATATCCTGCTCTGCTTTGAATTCCACGAGCATTTCAGCGACCGTTTTGGGCAGGAAGATGGTTCGGATACTGCTATCCGTTTTAGGGCTTTTCAGAACCTGAACGGTAGTGCAGCGAGAATTCAGCGAGGGAAAACGAGTGATAACATTTTTGTTTTCCAATGCGTCCAGTGAAGCAACGTCCACACGCTGAAGTTCTTTGTTTATGTAAATGGATGCCCGTCCTGCATCAATGCTTTCAGGGGAGATATCTACAC
>CAVLAO010000237.1:1330-2158 GCA_963660915.1 Bacteroides sp. CAG:927
TATCTACACAATCCCAAGTCAGACCGAGCAGTTCGCCCAAACGCAGGGAGCAGGAGAACGAGAGGTTGATGCACAGCCGCAGCTTCGGATCATCGCAAACTTCCAAAGCATGGAACAGCGTTTCGGCTGTCCAGATATCACGTTTCTTGGAAGTGTACTTGGGCAGGGTAGCGTAAATGCAGGGATTCTTTTCCATGAGTTCCCATTTGATTGCCTGCTCAAAGGCACTCCGCAGAATCTTATGAACCGAACGGACTGTGCTGGGGGAAACAAATTGGTGCTTCCGTTTCCCGCACTTAGGGTCAGCAGCTTCATATTTGAGCAGCCGCTGATAATACCCTTCGATCACGCGAGTGGTGATATCCTGTAACTTCATTGAGCCGATGAGCGGAGTTATGTAATTGGCAATCAGTGCAGTGTTTGCCTGATAGGTTGAAAGTGCCCATTTGCTTTTTCCATAGAGGGCAACATATTCAGGAAGCAGGTCGTTGAGGGTTTTGCACTGTGGAACTACAAAAGTTCCAACCGATTCCTTGTATTCGACCTCTTTCTTGCGATTCTTGGCATCCGAAAGGTCAGTAAAGGTTTCCCACTTCTGCTTGGGGGTGCCATCTGCATCCTTATAAGAATAGACAACACAGAAATTATTGTTGCGCTTGATAATGCTGGCCATTATGTAGCTCCTTCCACTTTACGTTTGGATTTTAGAACATCATCAAAAACATCTTTTCGGACACGCTTTGCCCGCCCTACATCAATTGTGGGAATTCCTTCCTCACGAATCCATGTAACAAGGGTGGTGCGACTGATGCCATAGAAGTCTTGGAT
>CAVLAO010000238.1:0-2151 GCA_963660915.1 Bacteroides sp. CAG:927
TGGTGCTCAGAGCCGTTCGGGAAAAGGCGGCGCAGACGGCACCATCCAAGCAGCCGGAGCAGCCCAGTGTTGAAGCATCTGCGGTGGATCAGGTGCAGCAGATGGGCGAGTTTACCGCAAGAAAAGCAGCGTACATATAACGTATTGTTTGTTGACTACCCTGATATTGTAAATGTTGAGCAAATGTGTGAAATGCTTGGCGGCATTAGCACGAAAACAGCCTATCAGCTATTAAAAACAGGTAGCATTAAAAGTTTTATTGTCGGGAAACGCTATCGTATTCCCAAAATAAACATTATGGAGTATCTTCAATTAGTCAGCGGCTAATTTTTTTCATCCAGAAGTACAACTGATATAATATTCCTGTCAGTGGCAGGTGGACTTCTCAAATTAGGAGGGACAAAACATGGTAGCAGGCCATCTGCGAGAAAAGCGGGGATATTACTATATCGTCCTCAGTTATAAAGATATCAATGGGAAACGGCAAACGCCATCCAAATCTACAGGATTACCGGTCAAAGGAAATAAGAAGCGTGCAGAAGCAATGCTTCGAGAAGCTCAGCTTCGAAAGGAACAGGAACTTGAATTAGAGAGACAGCAACTTCCATGCACAGGAACTCAGGAACCTCTATTTTCACAAAAAGATGTGGGTTTCACTGACTATATGTCGAAATGGCTCGCAATGATGCAAAGCAATGTGGAGGAAACCACATTTTCGTCTTATTCAACCTGCGTGAAAAAGCGAATCAACCCATATTTTGATCACTTTTTTCCAGGAATCAAGTTGAGAGAGATTACATCCGCACATATCCAGGAGTTTTATATCTATGAACGAACGGAACGGAAGCTCAGCAATAATACTATCTTGCGGCGGCATGCAAACATTCGCAAGGCACTACAGTATGCGCTGAGAGTAGGATTGATTCCGTCAAATCCTGCGGTATTAGTAGAACGTCCGAAGCCCGGTGGTTATAAGGCGGCATTTTGTAACGAGGAAGAGCTGCGAACTGTAATTGCAGCAGTAAAGGGCGATCCAGTTGAATTCGCCGTAATTACGGCAGCATTTTACGGCTTGCGCCGCAGCGAGATTGTCGGTCTTAAATGGGATGCAATTAACTTTCAAAAGAAAACCATTACAATTCGCCATGTAGTAACGCAGACAATGGTAGAAGGAAAACATACTGTGATTCAAAAGGATCGAACGAAGAACAAAACGAGCCATAGATCTCTTCCTCTAGTTGCGCCGTTTGAAGCGCTGCTATTAGACATGAAACGTCAGCAGAAAGAAAACCAAATCTTGTGTGGTAATTGCTATAACACCGATTATCTGGATTATATCTATGTTGACCCCATTGGGAATCTGATTAAACCAGATTATATTACTGGACATTTTCAGCTTGTCCTCAAGAAAAATGGATTACGCCGCATTCGCTTTCACGATTTACGCCATAGTTGTGCCAGTCTCTTACTTGCACACGGTGTCAATCTGAAGCAAATCCAGGAATGGCTGGGGCATAGCAACATAGCGACAACTGGCGATA
Organism: Bacteroides sp. CAG:927; assembly: GCA_963660915.1. Lineage (GTDB taxonomy): Bacteria > Bacillota > Clostridia > Oscillospirales > Oscillospiraceae > UMGS1766. Next base: position 1,542 of record CAVLAO010000238.1, read on the forward strand.
TATACGCCCACTTAGATGTGGAAAGCAAAGTGGCATCTGCGGAAGCCATCGTTGAATTGCTTCCGGCGGCAGGACTCCCAGCGGATAGAAAAACCGCCGCAAATCAAAGCTGATTTGCGACGGTGTGGTGCCGCTAACCGGACTTGAACCGGTACTGGATTGCTCCAGGCAGATTTTAAGTCTGCTATGTCTACCTATTCCATCATAGCGGCATATGAAATTTGCTTGGCATCATGAAAACGAAGCCTGAGAAATTGGAGGCCCATTTAGGAGGCCCATCGGCGAAATCTTGAACCAGCAAAAATAAAAGTAGCTGGAACTGCAACGGTTTGAGAAATGACCGGACAAAATCACGCAGAACATTTTAAGTCCCTTGTGTCTGCCAATTTCACCATACCAGCGTTGATGCTATTTTAACCCAGCACGGGGAGAAATGTCAAGGAAAATGTAAGTTTCCGTTTGGGGCGGTTGCCCGGAATGCGGAAACGTGGTATGATAATCTCATCAAAAAGCAAAGGAATGCTGTTTTTATGATAAAACGGTCGGTGATTGGCATCCTTGCCCATGTAGATGCGGGAAAAACGACCCTGTCTGAGGCTATGCTGTATAC
>CAVLAO010000239.1:0-2131 GCA_963660915.1 Bacteroides sp. CAG:927
TCACGGAACTGGCGGGAGCCATGGTGGCCGACCGGATCGGCTGTGTTCATCTCCGTAGTGAGCAAATCGGTCATTGATTTCAGACTGTGATTAAACAGCACCTCCGGATTGACCGCCTCATAGGTATTATCCTCAGTCTTTCGGAAAATACCGTAGCGTCCATTTTTCTCAATAGTGATTACATTTTTATGGGTAACGTTTCCGGTGCTTTCCTCCATAACATCCACACCCGAGTTCAGTTCCGGCTCAATATAGTGCTTCTGCTCATTCGTTACGATCGAAAATCCGAAATCACGCAGCACTTTATCTAAGGAATGGTTTTTATAGCCATCGGTATAATCAGACGCATCACTCATAAAATCGCTGGCAGGATCGAATTCAGTTTCGTGCGTTTGAAAATATGCTATTTCCTCATTGCTTATATTATTCAGCAGAGGTTCGTTGTTAGAAGGGTATTTCACGCCCGGCACATCAGGTATGTCAATATCATCCTCACTCTCGAATATATTCAAGAAAACGCTGTAAAAATCATTATCTATCGCCGAATTGAAATCCAGATACTCAAAGGTCGGCTGTGCCATCGCAGCGGCTTTGCCAATTGCAGCGCCAACATCATTCTGATGGTCCAGCATCTGGTGCAGCATCTCCACGTCTTCCTCAGGCAGGGTATAGGACTGCGGTATCTTCTTAAGGAAGTTGTCGACCTCTGCGAGTGTATTGGACAGCTTGCAAATTCTTGCAACGTTTCTTTGCAGCTTTTCCACCGGCAGTTGGGGGTCGAGCAACGCTTCAAGATCGTCCTCTATCGGCCCTACTCCATGGAGATAGTTCATGACGATCTGTGCACGGCGGGCGCGGAGAGTCTGCTCCGCCTCATCATGGGTCATGCCATTTGCTATGAGTGCCTCTCGTCTTTTCTGTCGAGCCGGCTCAAATGTTTCATTGCCAAACAGCTCTAATACTTCCCGGTTATAATCATTGATGCGCTTCTGCTCCTCAGGCGTGGCATTTGCATCCGGTTCAAGCAGCAACCCGTACTCCTGACGTTCAAAGCCGCTGATCTGGATACCCAAAGCAGCCTCTATTCGTTTTCCCTTCTCGCCCATTTTAAGAACGATGTGCGGAAACAGAGCCTGGAACACAGCTTCCGATTTCTTTCTGCGGTCTGCCCGCTGCTCCTGCGTAAACGGGGCAATATAGCCGGGCTTATACTGACCATTTTCCCATCTGGCATCGTTTTCGTCAATTTCCTCATCGGCGTTGAGATTTTTGGGAACGCCAATCAGCTTCCTGCCCTTCTGGTAGAACAGATTATTGATAATGCCAATCATCTGTTCTTCCGAAAACTTCGATTTCTTCCAGTTCCTATAACGCATCATCATCTGATGGAGTTCGTTATCGCTCATATTCGGAGAATCTGCTTTTACCTTCTCTAAAAATTTTGCATAACTTTTGATGAGTCCCATACTATACTCCTCGCTTTCACACTTTGTAATCGCTCTCTATATATTCAATACACGGCAGAAACATAAAATGTCCCACCACTCTGAATATTTTGCATTGCCTGTATGCCTGCGGCACTGTGTTCTTTCGTATATGGTGTATATACAAGCTGATTATAGCACATATTCGACAGACTGTCTTTATAATTCGATGAGATATTGCATGATTTTGTGCCAATTCCGCATCTTCGTCTATAAAGCAAAAAACAGGGACGAAAGCCTCCTGCTTTCGTCCCTGCCTTGTTTGATTATTGCTGCTCTGTACTGCTGTTTCCCCGATATTCAGATTTGCCGAAGCCGAGGATAATGCGGAAGATTGGCTCAAGGAAGATCAGACCGATCGTATAACCGATACCGTGGCCGAATGCAACACACAGCTTATACAGATCCACACAGCCGATCACCGTAGCAACGATCAACGGTATGAGCGACACGACCAGTATGATAGTGCTCGGGTCTGCGCCGCCCAATGCTTCGATCACCGAACTGAGCACGCTCATAATCAATACGACCCAGAACATACTGGTTTTCCAGCTAATCTTATATTCGATATAGGTGTTGTAGAATGGAATGATAGACTTCCACCCCGGCTCTCCTGCTTTCGTGAAGATTTTCCAGTTACCGATAAT
>CAVLAO010000240.1:0-2106 GCA_963660915.1 Bacteroides sp. CAG:927
ACCCTCTCAGTCACCTTCGGTGACAGCTCTCCCAGAGGGAGAGCCAAGGGGCTATGCCCCGGCACGAGAAATGGAGCGTATCTGCACTGATACGCTCCATTCACTGTTTTACGACCACCCATAAATCGACCTCCCCTTTTTCTGCTTGACAAAGATTGTCATCTGTAGTATCTTACATTTAACAATTCAGTTAATTGTTAAATGACTAGACATGAGCAAAATGAGCGTTCAAAAAGGAGACGGGATGCAGGGTATGTGAGCAAAGGCACGGCAATCAGGCACCGCCCGGAAAACAGGCTGTGCCGGAAGTAAAAAATAGGATATCGGGACAAAAAAGAGATTAAGCGCAGCGGGAAGTCAGCTTTCGGCTTCTTGCAAGCTTCGGGTGGCGAGTGACAAAAGCGGCGACAGCAATGGCCAGCAGAGAAATGTGGGCAATGGTATTCAGGTTTTCGGCAGAATGCCTGTTGCGCACCCAAAGCCGTTCCTGAGCGGTAGCCTTGAACCTGGAATTGTACCGTTCGCATTCAGTCCTGAGCGCGTAAACGGATCTGAATTCCAGAGTATCCCTCTGGATGGAAAGCCTGTAGTCGTTTGGGATCGTCACATATTTGGTACAACCGGTGGCCTTGCTTTCCTTGTGGAAACATTTATGGTCGCAGGGGCAATCGTGCAGATGGGCGGTTCTTTTATAGGGGCAGCAATATTTCTGCCTGGTTTTGCCGTTCTCTGTGAACTTTCCGTCTCGGTGCATGGCAAGGCCCGCTTCGCAGATTGGTGCCCCACAAGGCAGCTTGGCGGGAGACTTTGTGTTTCTCTTGTTGAGAGGAATGACGCACTCTCCGTGATAAAGCTCCCGGACGGTGTTGTAGATGGCCTTGACGTCATAGGCTTTATCCCCGATGAACGTGCATTCCTCCACAGACAGATAGCTGTTGGTTTTCTTGAGGATATCCAGCGCCACGGTAGAATCTGTCACATCAGCGGTGGTGGTCAGCTCACAAAGCGGAAGCCCCGTGATGCAGTCTACCAGCACATGGCTTTTGTAGCCCCAATAGAACTCATAATTGCGTTCATTGTGTTGATTGGAAGCGGTATGGACACCCAAAGCGCAGTCTTTATCCGACTTTGGCTGATTTTTCGGGTCAAACTTGTTTTTCGTGAAGGACTTTGGGTTGTTTTGCCTGGTATTCGCCAAAACAGGTGTGGAATCCAACCCGATAAAGGACGCGTCCAGGACTCCCAAGGAATAGAGCTGTTTGACCTGCGTCTGCATGATTTTCTCAAGAATGCTGTGATCCAGCTTCCGCAAAAAGCGGTCATATGTCCAATAAGAGGGGAGCTTCTTCGTGATGTCGAAGCCACAGTAGTAAGCGATGATACGATTGTTTTCCAGATAATCCACCAGGTCGGTGATGTAGCCGAAGCCCTCGCACTTCATGACCATAAACGCGCAGATCATGGCAGATACCGGATAACCAGTGCGCCCGACCTTCTTCTTTTGCTGCTCGAGTTCAGATAGGTCAAGATGAAGAAACAGGGTGTCGTAGAACGCAGCCTTGGGCTGTGAAGTAAACAGGCGTATGTCCTGTATGATTTCTTGTCGGTAGATAGCGGCCAGCCTCCTTTGGATGGTTTTCTTGCAACTGAATTATACCAAATTAGCTGGCCGCTTTCTATATTTTCTAGTGACAAAGTATAGTCGACAATTCAAAAAAGCCTTGTGCCGCTATGACTTTTTGTATTTTGCTCAAGGCTACGAGAAAACAGAATGAGGTGATTGTTATTCGACGAATTCTGACTTGTACTGCATTGGTTTTGCTCCTTTTGGGAGCATTCCTTCTGCCGATGCGGACGGAGGCGGCCACGGCGGATTCCAAAGCCGGTGCTGTGACCACGGCTTCCGGGAAGCTGAACGTGCGAAGCAGCCCGTCCTCCGGCGCGGCGGTAGTCGCGTCGCTGAATAAGGGCAGCTATGTTACGCTGATCTCCAAGTCCGGCGACTGGTGGAAGGTGGAATACGCAAAAGGGAAGTACGGCTATTGCCACGCGGGCTACATCACGGTGGCGGAGGGAAGCCCGGTATCCGTGGCGGTGAGCAGCGGC
>CAVLAO010000241.1:0-2104 GCA_963660915.1 Bacteroides sp. CAG:927
CGATCCTTTAGCTTTTCTTGCTAAATACAGGAATCAACCTTCTGCTTCCCCTGTGTAACACATCATTGACAAGCCTACAAAGACTCCGGCTCAAACGGCCAACATTATTTGACGCAATGAAAATACACCATCGACCCGTCAACATGGAGGTCGATTTCCTTATACAGTTTCTGCAGACACGCTCTCAGCTCTTCCTCCGTCTGGAACGGCGGGGTGAACCAGCCCTTCTTTGCAAGGATGTTTTCACCAGCCAGTCTGTTCTTTTGGATTTTCCCTTGATGTAAAAGCAGGCAATAAAATCTCCGCCGGGCTTCAGAACACGCCATGTTTCGCCGAATGCTTTCTGTTTATCCGGAAATGCGTGGAAACCGTTCATGCTGAGGACGATATCATATGACGCATCCGCCATCGGCAGCTTTCCAACATCGCCCTGAATGCATCTGACCTGCGGATAGCTGCCAAGCCTTTTCTCGGCCTGTTCCAGCATATCCCGGCTGTAATCGAGACAGGCGATGTGAGCGTTTTTCAAGGACGCCCATTTGTGTTCCGTGAACACAGCTGTCCCGACCGGAACGTCCAGAATCTCACCTGAGAAGTCGCCCGGAATATAGGCCAGGACTTTCTGCGCGATGACATTGTCGTCCGTGCCGCTCCAGAACAGCTTGATATACATTCTGCTGAAAAAATTCCCCTGCGTGAGAACATCGTCGTAGATGTCTTTTGAGGATTCGTAAGCGTTCTGTATCTTGTCTGCCATAGGTTCCTCCATCCGATCACTGTTTGTTGGACTAAACCGAGTATAGCATACTGCTCGGTGAATGAATAGCCCTTGCCTGTACCGCCCCAAACCCTGCTTATGTTTACCGAGGTACAGGGCCTAATCCCAAAGTTCCAGCCAACATAAAGATTCCAAATATCAGAGCAACAACGCCTAAACCAATAAGGGCAATCAAAAAGGTTTGGCGGCAAGACTGTCCCTTGAATTTTCGGTATACAGCATATCCCAGAAGCATAAGGAACGAGAGGATTGCTACAAATGGTAGAATTACACCCACTACTGTAAAAAGAAAAGTATCAAGCTGCCATCCAATGCTGTCCAGATATAGAATCAAAACTACGGCAGCTGTAAGGCATCCAATAATAGAAAGAATATTTTTTCTCTCCTGCTGAATTTGCTTCTCTGCAAAATTCAACGTATTGTTCACAATTTCATTGTTCATCGATATAGACACCTCTGATTCATCTATCCTTTCGGATTTCATAAGCTCTGCAACACTGACATCTAAAGCTGCGGCCAATGGCTCAATGATATTGATGTCGGGGAACCCTACACCTCTTTCCCAGCGGCTGATAGCTTTATCGGTCACATTCAGTTTTGCAGCTAAATCGGCTTGTGTCATTTTCTTGTCTTTGCGGCACTGGGCAACAAACGCACCAAACTTCTGTGAATCCATTTCACTCCCTCCTTGCCACTACAAGATAGCACGACCTTGGCCCACAATCAATAAATGCTGCAATTCTTCCGGCTGTCAAGAGCTCTACGAATCGTTTACATCGATAACAGGTTCGTTTTCCTCTATATAATAAGAGCGATTCAACAGTTTTGCTGCGTACCACGCTATATAGTATGAAAGGCAGGATACCACCGCCATGGTGATACCCTGCCTTTATTATTTTTCTGCATTCCGGCAGACGTTCCTACTGGCTAGTTCGAGTCCTATACCATCCGCCACAAACAAAAAATCCTCAGACATTCGTCTGAGGATTTTTGTGGTGGAGCATTGTCAATGGCAGTCGAACTTTTAAGCAGGCATATCATTGCTCCGGTCTGTGCGCTTCAAACCGAGGAATGGAGGAACTTCAGAACGTTTCAGTCCTTGCTCGTGCGCTTTCTTCAACTGATATTCATGCAGAGCAACTGCTTCTACAAAGAACTTGTCTTTTTCAGAAGCATGAGGATAGTCCACATTGAATCGTTTGCAGGTAATGTCGAGTTGTTCGAGCATCTCCACGGTGTCGGATGACATTCGTTTTACTTCAATATCCATAGAAATTTCTTTGACAAAATCATATAGAGCAAAATCATATAGAGCAAGAACCGTCC
>CAVLAO010000242.1:0-2085 GCA_963660915.1 Bacteroides sp. CAG:927
GACATTTCCAGAGTGATGTATTTTTTCTTTGTTGGCAATAGTGCCATTCTGACAAATGGGTTCATCAAAAAGACGCAGAAAACGCCTAAGCGTGAGATTGAACTTGCAAAGAAGTACAAGGCGGATTATGAGAGGAGATATTCGAAATGAGCAGCTACAGAGAGCTTAAAAAAGAATTTTTGACAAACCCGGAAGTAAAGACGGCCTACGATGAGCTCCAGCCGGAATATGACATCATCCAGGCGATGATCGATGCCAGGAAAAGTCAGCACATGACGCAGAAAGATTTATCAGAGGCAACCGGCATCACACAAGCCGATATCAGCAGAATTGAAAATGGAACACGTAACCCTAGCCTTGAAATGATGAAAAGGCTGGCGGCCGGTATGGGAATGCGGCTGAAGCTGGAATTCATCCCGGCTAAAAAAAACATTGGTGTCAGGCAGTGCGCACAGCGAAGGGCAGATCAACATTGGTGTCAGGCACTCGAATAAAAGAATAAACTTTCTTGAGAATTTCTGACGAGAAAGGGATGTGGAATCTTACGAAAAAGGTGGCGAAGGACGATGAGGTTCACATGATTGGCCGCATCCTGTTTTGGCAGATGGAACATCGCGGATCCGGGGGAGAGCGGCGTTATGCTCACAGCGGATTAGCAGAGCGATGGGATCCTTTTACTGCTCTGAACCTCCCGCATTGTGAGCATCTGCGGCCTGAAGACATTATCTTTTGTGAAATTTTCGCGATTCCTCTTGCATAAAGAAATGGAAAAGAGCATAATATAGGTAAGAAAATCTTACTTGCGAAAGGAGTGGTTCTATGAACACACAGGTTTTAACAGTTTCGTCTAAAGGGCAAATTTCCTTACCTGTTGCTATCCGAAAGTTATTGTCGATTGATGCTGGTGATAAGTTAGTGGCATATGCTTCCGGGGACTCGATTATGTTGAAGACATTAAAGCTACCAACAGCCGAGGAATTCGAAGCCTCTCTTGATGAAGCACAAAAATGGGCATCTTCAGTGGGATATAAGGAAGAGGATGTAAACGATATCATTAAGTCTGCGATCAGCACATTGGTGTCAGGCACTCGAATGAAAGAATAAACATTCTTAAGAAATTCTGGCAAAACGAAGAATATACATTTGCAAAAATTCATAAATCAAAGCGAAGGATAACAGCAGACGTTGAGTTGTTTGCATTAGCCTCATCCTATAGATATTGTTCTGAATGGACATCAAAAACGCCTCCCCATCGTCGGGAGGCGTTTTTGATGTGGCAGATGGGGCCGGATCATCAAAAGATTGCTTTGAGCATGTTTTTTCACTTCATAGCAGTTCAGCTTACGCGCGGAATTCGCGCAGCCAACATTGGCATGATGAGCTTCGCAAGATACGGTAAACAGCATCGATGACAGCGAGTGAAGAGCCGTGTGGTTTTGAACCACCTGCACGAATACCGCTTGATAAAAGTATTACTTTGTGTTAATTTAGAAACAAAAGTTTACACAAAGGGATGGAGATGATGGCGATGGAAAGACAGACGGATCTTGCTGAGACGATCGGATACTGTCGCAGACAGAGCCAAATATGATGAATATGCAAAGAAGCTTCTTGCGTTCAAGGCGATTGACGCATGGATTCTGAAGTATTGTACCAAGGAGTTTTCGTTTCACTGCGTTGAATGCATCATGAATCATTGTATGGTCGGCCATGTGGAGGTATCGGAGCACGCCGTTCACCAGGATCAGCAGAACAAGAAAATCAACGGCGATGAACAGATCACGAAGTTGAATTCCGAGTCGAGCTCCCTCCATACAGGTACGGTGTACTTTGATGTACGCTTTCATGCCAAGATGCCGAATATCATACAAAGCCGATGAAAGAGTTTAAGCTGATATAAAAATGGTCGGTCATCTGCGGGAGGAGTGAAATAATGGTGAACCTGAGCAAACTCGAAGAAATAAAGGATCTGCGAACCGTATGGCCGCATGAAGCTTTGGATTTTACGCCATGGCTTTCGCAGGATGATAACATTTCCATTCTCGCAGATGCAATCGGACTTGATATCACTGTAGATGAAACGGA
>CAVLAO010000243.1:0-2085 GCA_963660915.1 Bacteroides sp. CAG:927
TGCCTTTTAGAAAACGCTCGGCAAATTCATAGCCGATGCGGTTAGCCTCCTCCGGAGTGATTTCTCCCGGCTTGAAGGACTGACGCACCTGGTAAGCTATAACATCGCTGTCCTGCTTTCGTCCGGTCAGCTGAAAATACTCCCTCTTGGAAAGAGCGAAATCTGCATCAGCGGTTTCCGGGGCGCAGGCATAAGAGCTGATGAATTGACCATTCTCCGTCTTTTCCGGATTTTCACCGTAGTCCAATCGCTCGGACAGGCACTGCTTGATACTTTTGCCCTTATTCAGGTGCATAGGGATGATGCGGGTTGTTGCCACTGAGGTTCGCCTCCTTCAACGCAAAATAAAAGCCCCTGCTGTTTTTATCAGCAAGAGCTTGAGAGATATTAACTTCCCGCCAACATGGCGAGAAGTTGTTCTGCCGCAAGTTGCGGCGAAGTCACTTCTGTTCAACTTGGTCAGAAGTTAATTGTACCCAGGTTGGTCACAATTTTATCCGTACACGCATTCCTGAATCCGACGCTTAATGCTTTTCACGCCTTCCAGAATCAGCATTGCAAGGAGCGGTAAGCCAAACGGCGTCAGGAAGAATGCGGCAATCAGACCGGCAATGCCACTGGCGGTTCTACCGTCGATGATGATACAGATCGCTCCCAATGCGGTTCCGATAGCAATGAAATTCAGTACAACAGCGGATATCTCCACTATTTTCGTAGCAATCCAGATGAGAATGGTCAGCAGTGCAAAGACTGGTGCAAGCAGGATTCTGAGTAATATCTTCATGAGCGAGACCTCCTTGTTTCTTTCTGATTTCATTGTAGTAAGATTTTGAAAACTGCTCAAGGATGTCAAAACAGGCCTTGTCCGAAGGCAAGACCTGGCCGTAAGTTCATTATTGTCGTGTTGCAGTTATCCATCCGCTTAATGTTTTGGACGGCTTTCAGCTGTCCAGTTTTTCGGATTGGTATCATCAGGCGCAAGTCCCGCAAGGACAGCCTCATAATGCGAAACCTTATTATCCATATATTCCGCAGTGCGTTTTGCTTCTTCTACCTTCTTATAAGCTTCTTCTCTCTGCTTCAAGATGATCGCATATCTCGCGCGCAGATTTTCTTCTGATTCCGGAAACAGGCACAAGCGGCAGTATTCGCGGATATCCTCTATGGAAGCACCGCATCCCTTCAGGCATTTGATGCCCTGCATCCAGTTGATTGATTCTTCATTGAACACACGCCGGTTTCCGCCGTCACGCTCACAGGGGAGCAGCCCCTGATCTGTGTAATAACGCAGGGTATGCTCTGTCACATCAAACATCTGCGCCATCTGCTTAATCGTATAGTACATTTTTGTTCCACCCTCTTGACTTCGTGTTACACAAACTTATTAGAATGATTATAGCATTCCATCGGAATGCAAATCAACAGAAAACGGAGGACTTCATAATGATCTATCAAAAAATAGCAGATGGTGTCGATATGCCAATGCTGGGCTTCGGCACGTTTCTTAATGTGGGGGCGGATTGCGAGCGATCTGTTGCAGAGGCAATCCATACCGGCTACAGGCTGATTGACACAGCGGAAGCTTACGGAAATGAAGAGCAGGTCGGCAACGGAATCCGTCAAAGCGGCATTGACCGTCGGGAACTGTTTCTTGCCACAAAAGTGAATTACAAATCTTACAACCATACGCGCGAGACGGTGGAAAACTCCCTGCGTCTGCTTGGAACAGACTACCTTGATCTTGTTCTGCTTCATTGGCCGTTTGCGGATTACTATACCGCATGGCGAGAGTTGGAGAAGCTGAGCAAAGAAGGTAAAATACGAGCCATCGGCGTGTCCAACTTTGAACCGGACAGGCTCATTGACCTGATTGCTTATACGGATGTAAAGCCTGCCGTGAATCAGATTGAAACGCATCTATATTGTCAGCGTCAGTCGGAACATTCCTGGGAGAAAAAATACGGTGTTGCTCACATGGCCTATGCTCCGCTTGGTCAGGGGAAGGCTAATACCATGTATTCCGAGGCAGACGTTGTAAAACTTGCAGAAAAATACAGCAAAACGCCTGCTCAGATTCTCCTGCGC
>CAVLAO010000244.1:0-2071 GCA_963660915.1 Bacteroides sp. CAG:927
AGAGCTGTTCATCCTCGGTGAAGAGGAAGCCCAGCGAGTCCGTGCCGGAGAGCACAATCTTCATGCCGCAGGCCGCAAACACGTCAGAAAACAGAGCCGCACCCTCAATGAAATCCTCCATCAGCGTCACTTCATCCAGGAACACATAGCGGAAGCCCTGGGCTTCCAATGCCTTGAGGTCGCGGTTCACATCCGCCAGCGTATCTTTTGCGGTGATCTGAATGAACGCCGCCTTAGTAAGTTCTGCATCGCCCATCTCCGCAAAAATCTGGCGGATCATGGTGGTTTTACCCGTCCGGCGCAGGCCATAGAGAATGAATACCTTGTCCTGCGGCTCGCCGTGGACAAAATCATGCAGTTGCCGGAAGCACTCGCGCTTGCGATAGCCGCGGACAGGTGCCGCAAAAGACCGCAGCGCCTCGCCGGTGCGGATGTTGGTTGTAAAGGTAAAAGTGTCTACGGCTTTTGTTTTGGGAAGCTGCTTCTTCAGCGCTTTCAGTTCCTGCTCCAACGCCTTCCGCTGCTCAATCTGAGCACGGAAATTCTCCAGTTCATCCGCAGGAATATACTTCTCCCACCGCTTCTTGTTTTCCGTCCAACGATGGTAGAAATACTCCTTGCCATTGACGGTTTTCTTCGCAATAGAACCGGCAGGTAGATTTGAAATCTGCTGTTCCAGCTCCACTGCCCGCGCCTGCATTTCGGATAACTCCATAGCGCACCTCCTGTGAGATACTATTCTATGCAGAATTATACCCTATTATACCCAATAAATCAAGGGTATAATAGGGCGTGGTGTGTTTTGGGTTCTTATCTACTTTGTAACCGATATACTGACGATACGCTATTGCCTATCCACCGCATATTGCATCACAAGTATTCAAAACGCAATATCTTTTCCATTTTTGCTATCTACATGATTCGCATTATGAGGAGTTCACCGATAGCAGCGTGAAGTGCATTAAGAATGGGATTCCGTTTGATATGCCGGAGGGGTGGGTTTTGGTGCGACTTAGTGTAGGTGCAGAATAATTTAGTGACGGTGGACACCAACCGCCTCCGCAAACATCTTCTAGCATTCCATTTCTCACCATTTCAAATGTTCCTGATAAGAATTACCTTTTGAAAACAAGCGCTCGTTTTGATTATTTCTTTTATCTGCCGCAAATTACTGGATGCTTTTAACATATTCCAGCAATCTACCAAACTCAACCTGAACCAACTGGATATCTGTTAAAGGTCCCCAGCTAACCCGGATAGAGCTTTCAATCTGCTCTTCTGGAAGCCCCATCGCCGTTAGCACATAGCTCGGAGAATAGGAGTGTGAGTTGCAAGCTGAGCCATTGGAAATACCACAATACTGCTTTGTGGCCAGCATCAGTGCCTCTGACGACACTCCATCAAAGCACATATTAAGTGTGTTGTGGATGCAATACTGCAAGTCTCCATTTATCCGATACGAAGTACTAGATTCCTTTAGCAGCTGCAATATGCAGTTTCGGATCGCACAGCATCTTTCAGCATTTTTCGTGTACTCGATTGCTGCTAATTCACATGCTTTTCCCAAACCGGCAACCAAAGCGACCGGCGTTGTTCCGGGGCGAATACCGTGTTCTTGCGGTCCACCATACATAATATTCTTAACGGGCGGCAGCTTGTATCTTTTCTTTCTCAGAATCAAGGCACCGATTCCCTGAGGTCCTCCGAGCTTATGCGCACTCATGGACAGCATGTCATATGCATTGGAAAACACGCATAGATTGAAGCAGCGAATGCTCTGGAAAGGAGGGCAGCGATGGAAGTATTTCTGATTTTCCCCAAGTCCCAGCAGGCGAAGCAGGAGCTTGCACAGGAACTGGCGAAGTTCCAGTCCGAGCAGGTGCTGAAAAACGTCCAGAAGCTGCCCTGCTCCACGGAGCAGAAGCTGGAACTGGTGGATGCCGCCGCAAAGCATCTGAAGGGGCAGAAATGATACATACGCAAACGGGCAGACCGGCGTTCAATGCCGGTCTGCCCGTTCAGCGTGTCAAAAAAGCTCTCGCCAAGTGCGGGAGCTTTCTGTATAATAAAG
>CAVLAO010000245.1:0-2060 GCA_963660915.1 Bacteroides sp. CAG:927
CTTCAGCAACTGTCCAACCAAAAGAAAAAAGCTGAGCTTGAACTTAATAATTATAGTTCCTTGCCAGAACCCTGCGTCATTATTCCGGGATTCTTTTCTAGCAAAGATTTTCGGAATATTGTACACACTTACGCTTCTTATTTTCCTCAAACAGAAGAAGCATTATCTTCGGCAATGGATCAAGCAAATCTTGCCATCCTTCCAATTTGGTCTCAAGCCGTTGAGCAGAATGTTCAGTATCTAAAAAACATTATTCAACATACCGAGGAGGAAATTCAGCGTATTTCAGTCGAGTATAACGCCCTAAAAAACAGAGTTGCGCAAAATCAACGTTTGCAAGATCTTACAAATCAAATCACTGCGGAACGCACAAAATTGCAAATAGCCAAAGAGCGAGAATCTGCCCGTGATCAGACTACTCAAAAAATTGCTGATCTAAAAAAAGATATATTGGGTTCACAAGCTGAATTTCATTCTGCTTATGTAGCTTTCTGCGCTGTTGTCAAATCTACCGGAACCAGAAAACACACATCGTTGATTTTTGATGCAGACGTTGTCTGGAAACAAACTGATTTTATGCAGTATATCGCTGACACTTTTAACAATAAAAACTTTTCACCTTTCAAAACTGTCAATGGTTTTGATTTATCCGACTTGCAACCAACTGACTATAATCACACGTTTCTTACAAAACTTATTGAAGCTTGGGAGAACCCAGATATACGAGGGGGACTCGCCCTCAAAGCAGGGCATTCAAATCTTCAAGTCTTACCGGAGATTTTCGGTGACTGGTATAATGTTCACTATATCGTAAGAAGTGGAAATGATGACATCGAAAGTATGTCCCCTGGCAAAAAGGCCCTTGTTCTTCTCGAAATGTTAATCAGTCTAGAAGACAACAGATGTCCCATCCTGATTGACCAACCTGAAGATGATTTGGATAATCGTTCCATTTATAATGATCTTGTTAAATATATTCGAGAGAAAAAGAAAGAACGTCAATTCATCATTGTTACGCATAATGCCAATGTGGTCTTAGGCGCAGATGCAGAGGAGGTTATCATTGCTAACCAAGATGGCGTGGGTACCGAAAATTCTGGAAGACGTTTTGAATATCGTAGTGGTTCTATCGAAAACGACCTCATTCCAAAAGATTGCAACGGAGGTCCTCTTTCCGGAATTTTGAACCAATCCGGTATTCAGACGCAGATATGCGATATCCTAGAGGGCGGTCGTACCGCTTTCCAGCTTCGTCAAAGCAAGTATATTGGCATCTCTTAAAAATTTCCTTTTTATTTTATAAGCACACTGGGCATCTCATTGAGGTGCCCAGTGTGCTTATTTTTTACTTTTTAGGTATTCCAGCAGTGTTTGGCTTACCACCGAGCTGGCCGTCTTGGAAAACGCCAGTCCCAGCGTCCGGCAGCAGGCGGGTTCCAATGGGCGGGACACCACGCCCGGACAGCCAAACGCCTGCATCACCAGTTCCTGCGAGATGGTCACGCCCAGCCCGCTGCGCACGAATGCCATAATCAGGGTATCGTCCCGGAAGCTGTAGGATATATTCGGCTTCACCGGGCACTTGAGCATGAGGTGCTGGATGTCGTTGTCACAGCCGGGCGTTTCAATGATAAGCGGATACTGGAGCAGCTGCGGCAGGGTCACGCTGGACTGTGCTGCCAGCGGGTGCCCCTCCGGGAACACCGCACACAGCGGGTCGTCCCAGAGAGGGTAGAATTTCAAGTCATCCGCCACAATGGACGAGAGAAAACCGCAGTCCACCTGCCCGTGGATGATCCAGTCCCGGATCTCATCATAGTTGCCGTCAAGGATCTCCACGTCTACTTTCGGGTAGTTCTTCTTAAAATAATGCACGACTTCCGGCATCCATAGGGTCGTGATACTGGAAAAGCTGCCCACCCGCAGTTTGCCCTCCACCTTGTGGTTGATGTTGAACGCAGCCTGCCGCAGCCGGGCTTTTTGGTTGGCCAACTCCCGAACGTAGGGCAAAAGGCGTGTGCCGTTGTCGGTCAGGGTCACGCCACGGTTGATGCGGGCGA
>CAVLAO010000246.1:0-2058 GCA_963660915.1 Bacteroides sp. CAG:927
TTATCCTACACGGGGAGGCTTTTTGTCTATTGTCTACTTTTTACGGACCTGTTCAATTTCGCTCTCATGGATGGCAGCTTTCTTTTTTGTTCGCACAATCTGCGTTAGGTCTCATTTTTCACCTCTAACAGCTCTTTGTGCGTCTTACCTTCTTGAACCCTTTAGCGCTCATTCTTCAGCAGTATCACCCTGATAGCCCTCAAAGTGGACTTTACTCATCGGAAGGTCAGACAGTTCTCGTCTGGGTGCGTGTGCAGCGGGAACTCCAAGTGACAGAATCGCCTCCAGACCAAATTCTTCCGGATATCCAAGCAAATTCCGTAAATATGCCTCCGTGGTCTGCCCATCGGCGGCATTCCGCATTCGTCCCTGAATCCAGCAGCTTCCAAGCCCAAGGCTATCTGCCATCAAATGCATGTTAGACATCACAATGGAGCAATCTTCTACCCAAACATCCGATTTTGTTTTATCCGCAATCACCACAATGGCAGCGGAAGCGTTGGCCAGCATCTTGGCGGCACCTTCACGGCATTCGGACATTTTATATAAGGTATCTTTTTTCTGTACAACGATCAGTTGCCATGGACAGATGGCACGGCTGGAAGGGGAAAGTAATCCTGCCTGAAGAATTTTCAGCAGTGCCGATTGAGGAATCTCTTCTCCACTGTACTTTCTCACACTGTGGCGGTTCTGTAAAATATCCAAAAAATCCATCTGGCGCACTCCTTTATTTTCACGTTGTCATCTAGTCCGATCCAGTATAACCAGATTTTCCCATGTGCTAGGCAGCGTGCTTGTTCAGTTGATACAATTCCCCAATGCAATCTTTTGTTTGATGTTATCTTTGCCTGCCGCGGGAATGCAAATAGCCCCGTACCTCTCTCCGATTTTTGTAAACAGCTGATACTCGGAGTTTGCATCCTCCGTTAACAGCTTTTCGATACTTTCAAGCTGCACATTGCTGGCAGATAGCGTATCATAAATCGGATACGTTTTATTGTAGGTTCGTTTGAAGCGACTGGTCGTCTTTTTCAATTCCAGAATTGCATTTACGCTGTATGGCAGTGTACTTAGATTCTCTCTTGTTACAAGTACATAGTAGTTATCCGTTTTCTGAATCGCACGGGCAAAATCCAGGCTTGAAACAAAGGTACTGCCTTCGTCCACAAACACAATGGTGTCCTGAATGTCTTTCAGTTGAGCTTCCCAGAGTGCACCAGACAGGACTCTGCACGTTTTGTCACAGACGATCGTAACGCCGCTTTTTCTGCCATAGTTTTCATAGGCACTCAACATCTCAACCAGTGTCGTCTTGCCCGTGGCACTGTCACCGCGCAGAATCGTAATATTGCGTTCCAGCTCTATGGTAAAAACGATTCTCTTGCTCCGGACTTCGATTTTATGTTTTCCCTTCATCGTATAGCCTCACACGAACTTGAATGCAATCGGCATCAGTTCTTCCATGCTGTGCACCACATCACCGGTGTTCAGAACTTTTACGTCCACCGGGAATTTTTTCTTTCCGAAATCCATCAGGTGACGCAGATTGATCGTTAGATCTTTTTTCTTGGCCAATTTGAGGATAAAAGGTGCGCAGTTATCGCCGCAAGTTGAAGCATTGAAAACCTTTTCCGGATCATTTGCCATCAGCAGAAGCGTTTTTGTGCCACCAGACAGGTTCTCCGGCGGAATCACACCCAAAACCGGGCTTTCGATCGCATGAGGCCCCAGAACATTGGATTTGTCGATTTTTTTGATAACTTCTTTTGCAAAATCAGAAGTCAGCCATTCATCCTCATACGTGTAGTTGAAATAGACCGATGTATTGTAGACTGCTTCCGACACATCTCCAAAGTAGATGTTCAGCATTGTATCACCTCGCAGATGTGAGTTACTTTTTATTATTGTACCCTCTTTTCACTCACAAAACAAGATGTAGAAAAGCCCTTGACCTCCACACGGAAGTCAAGGACTTTTACCTATATACTATCGCATCAGACACCCTGCCGGAGAACAAACATCGTCACGCCTATGTACTCATCCCAAATGTCCTTAGAC
>CAVLAO010000247.1:0-1401 GCA_963660915.1 Bacteroides sp. CAG:927
AAGGTGCTCACCTTTTTGACGCCCTTTTGCAAGACTTTTCTATTGACAAACACAACCTTGCTTAGGTTATTTTACAGAAAAAGTTTCACAGGCTCGAAAAGGATGGTAAACAAAAATAATAGAACAGTCTTCGTTCAAAAAAATATCATATAACCTGAATTATTCATCCCAACAGGGACAACGCGGCTGAAAGCCGCATAACTACTATATTTTCTGCCAATATCGCTTTCACCTAATAGATGATAGAAAAAGAGCTCGCAAATTGAAAGTGTCCAACTTGTACTTGCAATTTGCGTTCAAAATTTTCTTGCATCACCTACTTGATTTCATACCATTGGACTGGCTGTGAGCGCTGCGTCGACCCGTTTCATGTCGTTGAATGGGCCATGGATGCGCTGGACGAGGTTCGCAGGGACCGTTGGCGCGTTGCATATGAAAAGGCCAACCAACTGGCTCAGGCAAAACCACAGAAACCTAGTCGCCCCAGAGCAGACGACAAAGCAACTGCAAAAGTTCAGGCTGCTCGAAGAGAAGCCATGGAAATCAAACGATCCGTCTATTCTTTGGGTAAGGCACCGGAAAATCTCACGGAGAATCAGCAAATACGCCTTGATCTGATCCAGGCGAACGACCCTCAGCTGTATCGAGCATACCGGCTAAAGGAATCCTTGAGGCTGTTGCTGAAATCAACCAACGTTCAGCAGGCCGAAGCTGACCTGAAGCATTGGTTCTGGAAGATCAAACGCCATAAGGATCACATCCTGAATACGATCCGGCTGGGGCTGAGCAATGCACGAATTGAGGCGACCAACAACGAAATCAAGCTGATCATTCGCAAGGCATATGGTTTCCGAAATATCCAGAACTTGATGGATATGGTGTACTTGGTTTGCTCTGATATCTGGGTTCCACTTCCTAACCGAAAACCTATGCCAGCGAAAGCGGCTTAGTTACTGAGGGAAATGGCATTTCTCACCCACAGGGATGCCCGAAGAGCCATAATTGGGGGTTGTTTATCTGATTTTATGGAATTACGGACGGTAAACGCGGGTAATCTCGGTAATCTCGCCGCCGGACAGAGAAATGGTGGTATTGAACTGGTCAAAGGAACCGGTATCGTTCATAACATCATCCATAGTCAGCTGCTTTTCGGTGCCGTCTGCGCTGTCCTTGATAACGCAGTCTGCACTTACCGGCAGGGAAGCGGTTCCAAACTCCTCATATACGCCGAGATCGTCGGCACCGCTCTGATAATAACTGCCTTCGTTCGTAGAGGAAGGGGAGAGGTCACAGCCATTTTCCTGATCGTAGCCGCCATTGATCTTGTATACGCCGTTTTCTTCTTCAATTGAGTCGATAAGTACATCTTTGCCATTCAGTACGATGGTATCACCATCCTTG
>CAVLAO010000247.1:1411-2046 GCA_963660915.1 Bacteroides sp. CAG:927
AATAGGCGGTGTAGCTGATGGTATAGGTATCGCCGTCCTTGGTGATATCCGAGGAGGAAAAAGCAGCGGGGAAGGTGACGTCATCCTGACTGCCATCAATCGACAGATGATTTACCAGCGGCTGAACCGTAGCTGTGGCGGTAGTGTCTGCCGAGGTGTCTGCAGCGGTGTCCTTAGTGCTGCCACATGCGGCAAGACTCAT
Organism: Bacteroides sp. CAG:927; assembly: GCA_963660915.1. GTDB lineage: Bacteria > Bacillota > Clostridia > Oscillospirales > Oscillospiraceae > UMGS1766. The sequence continues at coordinate 1,614 of CAVLAO010000247.1, forward strand.
CATCAGTGCGCCTACACACAGCAGGGAGGTTACGCGTAAGTAGTTTTTGTTCTGCATGATTATCATTCTCCTGTTTTTATTACATTACGTCACCGTGCCTTTGTGGAGTGCAATGAATCACAGAAGCACGGTGAGCCGTAATTTACAAATGATTATGGTTTGTTTATTGCGTTTGTTTTATTGTGCTTTATATTTTCGATTTTGCCGGATTTGCTCATAGAATTCTCACGATTGCGTTGTGTGCCTTGGAGAGGAATATTGTACTTTTTACCGAGCTTATCCATTGCAGTATAGATGCCGGGAACAATTTGTTTCGACCATTCTCTATACTCATCATGCGCTATGAAATTATACAATCCTTTATTATCCAGCTTTTTGTAGGCTGCATCGAAGCTCTTATCACAATCAAGAAGCTTCTTGAGCTTATCAAGAG
>CAVLAO010000248.1:0-2032 GCA_963660915.1 Bacteroides sp. CAG:927
CAGACTAAATGCCACTGTTAAATGCAGCTCTGGCATTTACTTTGGGAATTCACTTGGCTTCTTATCGTTCCCCCATGGAGAATTCCATGGTTGTTCTTTCCCGGCTGATATGGTATAATAAACGCCGTGCCGTGTGACACCGTACGCACGGTCTCGTAGCTCAGTTGGATAGAGCGGCTGCCTCCTAAGCGGCAGATTGTTCGATTCCTTCGAGCAGTGAAAATTGAATAAAACCAATAAATGTCTCAGTAGCTCAGTTGGATAGAGCACACGCCTCCTAAGCGTGGGGTCGGAGGTTCAAATCCTCTCTGGGACGCCAGAAAGCACCGCTGCAAGCCTTTTTTCGGGGTTTGCAGCGTTTTTTTGTTCCTCCTTCTCCCGGTAAATTTGCTTCTGTTACCGGGAGATTTTTATACGCCGCATGATGTATATTTGCTAATTGGACTCGAACGCTTTTCAGAAATTTGCTAAGAAAATTCTGCGTTTTGCTAATTCGATTTTTCGGATCACTTTGCCGGGGCTTGCGCCGCTATCAGGGCTGCGAGCGCACTTGCCAGCTCCGGTGACTTCTGAAGCTGCTCCACAAGGCTTTCAAGGTCCAGGGTCGCAGGCTCCGATTTTGCCGGTTCTTCCGGCGGACGGACGTTGCGAAGATCAGGCTTGGCATAGAAGGCAGTCTCGAATTTCTGAGCATTGACCTTTCTATCCTCGTCCAGAATGTGAGCATAGATACTGGTTATCATGTCGATCTCGGCATGGCCCGTATCGCCCTGGGTGGCTTTCAGATCGCCGTGGTTGAGTTTCAGTTTGTAGGTGGTACTGGAATGACGGAGAGAATGAAAGACCACCTTCGGCAGCCCTGCGTCCTCACGGAGCTTTGCAAACTCTTTGAGGATGATCCGATCCTCGCAGGGGCGGCCATTGGGAAGTGCCACGACCAGATCGAAGTCCTGATACTCGTCGCCCAAGAAGCCTTTCAGCTCGTCCTGGGACTTCTTCCATTCCCGCAGGATGTAGGCCAGCGTTTTCGGTAGCCACACCTTACGGATACTGGAGTCGGTTTTCGGCTTTTTCAAGATAATTCTTGTGCTGGTGTTCGGCATGAGCGGAGTGAAGATGTAATAGATATCCTTCTCACCCAGCGTTTCAATCGCCCGTTTGGAAGCCCGTGTCAGCTCCTTGTCGATGTAGACATAGGCGTTATCCGCCGCAATATCTTCATCGGAAATATGGACGTTCTCCCAGGTCAGCCCCAGGATTTCACCCATACGCAGAGAGCAGGCAAAGGAAAGGTTCATTGCTACATAGAGCTTGCTGTCTGTGCATTTGTCCAGGGCAAGGCGGATCATATCCGCCGTCCAGATATCCCGTTTCGCATACTCCGTTTTCGGGAGGATTACATTGTCAAAGGGATTTCTTGCAATGATTTCCCAACGTAGGCAATGTGTCAAACAATGCTGTAGCACTCATGTTCAAAACACTGTAAAAGACACACAGTAAAATAGAAAATACATAGGTCTTACTAAAAAAGACAACAAGGATAATCAATGGAAGTGTTCCAGCCGTAATGAAAATTCCCGTTTCAACCGCCAAAAACAACTTATAACCGATTCCATAAACTTCTAATGTTCCAAATCCGCAAAGAATTGTTGCAATGGTAGAAGCCACACAAAAAACAATTCCAAAGATAAAAAGGACAATAATCTTTGCAAGCACCATTTGTGTACTGGTTACGGGAATAGTCCGTAAATTTTTGAATGTATCATTGTCACGTTCCATAAAAAATAGCATAGCTGCAATGACACCAATGATACAGGGAAGCAGAAATTGTATGCCATACCCAAGTACCATATTAAAAAGTCCGTCAAATGCGTCTGCCTTATCTGTATATCGTTCCATCATAGACGGAGTTGTCATCAGATAGGTCAGTGAGATCGGAAACAGGAAAGCAGCCAAAATAATCAGTGGAATAAATTTCTTCCGTTTCAATTTCAAAAATTCACATTTGATTAGTTTAAGCAATTCCTTCGCC
>CAVLAO010000249.1:0-2014 GCA_963660915.1 Bacteroides sp. CAG:927
AGGTGCTGATTTCCATAGACATAACCTCCCATTCGTTCGATATAAACATATTATAGCGAGTATATCATGAAATCACAATCTCCATTTATCATGAGACTATTCCTTTAAAGTCATAGTAAGGCCATGAAAATCCCCCTTATGCCAGGGGATTTATGAATTCCAGAGCCTGCATCAAATCATTTCTCCCAATTTCCCTGCCGCTGTCCCGAACCACCTGAAGCCGCTGGAAGGAACCAATTACCAGCTGACAAAAGTCCTCTGCACTGCTGGGCAGCTGACGATCCCGCAGCGTGCCAAGCCCAATCTCCACGTAGGCATCCGGGTCTGTCAGCGGAAGGGTGGTGAGGAACTGAAACGGCGGGTCCGGATGAAGCATCAACGCTTTCCACAAAAACGGCAGCTCCGGAGTGAGCATCACGCCGTTGTTCCCAGCCACAATTTTATATAGCAGCTCCGGCTCGTTGCATTCCAGTGAAACCTCGGGAATAAACCCGGCCTGGGCACACAGTCCATGAAGCAACTGTTCGGCGCCAAAGCCCGCATTGTTGGACACAAACTGCTCATTTTTCAGCTCGGAAAGGGGAATTGCACCACCGGACGCCAACGGATGTGCCACCGAAACCACCGCGATCACCCGATCCCGATAGACCGGACGCCAAATAACATTGCCATGGTGCAGCGGCTGATGAGAAACCGCCAAATCCAGCTGGCACTGGAGCAGTGCTGACAGCATTGCATTTGGTTCCATAAGCCGCTGTTGAAGCTGTACAGTTGGATGGCTGATGCGAAATTGTTCCATCAAATCCGGCAAAAGTCCAGGCATTGATGCCGCTATGGACACCTGGACATTCTCCTGACGGAGGGCACTGACGCTGTCGTCCAAAGTTCGCAGCATCAGATTCACTGCCTGCGCAAATTGCCGTCCCGCCGCATTCAGTCGAATTCGATTTCCAATCCGATCAAACAGCGGCTGTCCAATTTCTGCCTCCAGCCGTGCAATGGTTTTACTCAGCGAGGATTGGGATGTATAGAGCGCCTCGGCTGCTCTGGTCATATGTTCATATTGTGCTGCCGCCTGAAAATAGCGTAGCTGCGTCAATTCCATTGCAATGTGCTCCTTTCCTCCATAGAGCTATAATTTGCTCCGTTCCATCAAAAGGCGCTTGCCGGCCCCCGATTATGCCGCTTTCAAGTACATGGACCGCAAAGCTCTGTCATTACAAAACTCCTCTTATGTCGCTCACTGGAAATCCAATTTTGCGAATTTACACAAAAATTGTAACATCATATAATCTATTGTTGCAAGTATGATACAATATTTCCAAATTTGACATATTGACTTCTGGGCTGCACATCTTTTACCATTCCATCTCATTGCGCCTCAACAGCATATCTATTGCTTCTATCAATTCATCGCTAAAGCCATCGAGTTCATTTTGATCAACTACTCCAAGCTGAATCATTTGAACCAGATCATACAGCATCATGGATCTTCTCACATTGAGACACACTCCAGGATTGCGTCGGTCCTTTCTTATCCTATCAGACAGTTCCCAAAATCGTTCAGACGCCGGCTTACTGCTGGATAACAACTCGATATACTCCTTTGTAAGCCGATCCATGTACTGCTCCTGCCATTTCGGGACTTTTTTACGGAACACCTTCCAGTCATTCTTTGAACACTCCAAATCGTTGACCTCCTACTTTGCTCATTTTGCACTTCTGTTGTTACCGTGCAAGGGTTACAATCGATTCAATCCAGCTCTTAATATGTGGGCACTGATTCATAATGATATCAACTCCCATATCTTTTAAGGCAATACCGCATAAATTGGCGGCGAGGATTCAGCCTGAGGTTTTGCGTTGAAAAAGGCAGTTTTTTCAGGCATACTTGAGTTTTCCGATTTTCAGTTCAGTCGGGACAAGGCAGGAAAGCGTACGGTTATAAAACAGCAGGTCAAATGTGCAACCGGGGGATATCAATCAATATACGCCTTCCACGACGTTGTTGTAC
>CAVLAO010000250.1:0-2014 GCA_963660915.1 Bacteroides sp. CAG:927
GCGTGATACTCACCCTTGAGCCGATTCACTTCCTTGGTAATCAGGTGCGTTTTAAGCTGTCCGGTACACCACCTGACCCGAATACCGGGCCAGCCATTTCCATAGGGCGGAACGCTCAGTTCCTTGCGGCGTTCCAAAGCGCTGGCTCTCGTCTTTGGCTCGTCAAACATGAGATATTCAAAGCCTCGCGGATGGCGCAACACTGTGATGTGGATGCTCCGTTTCTGATACAGCAGCGCATCCACTTTGGAAAGGTGGTCATACATTTCGGGGAACTCCATGCCGGTGTCAGCATACAGCACGGCATCAATGGGCATTCCGCGCTCCAGCATCATGAGCAGCATGGCGGTGCTGTCCTTGTTATGCAAAGCTATCCATAACAAGGATAATGAAAAGAGATATAAAATGAAAAGTTGCCTCCAAAAAGATTGAAAAATAGTGGATTGATGAGCGAAAAACTTTCCATAATCTTTTACAATGATGTTGAACCGCAAAAACGGAAATACATCAAGGAGGAAGATCATGGAACAAAGGCAAGCAATTAGTCAGATAGCAGAATGTGTGATTTCGGAAATGGAGCGGATGCAGTACTCGCCAGCAACTATCTCAACGTTTCGTGTGAAGGCGAAACAGTTAAGCCGCTATGTGCAGGAGAAAACTGGAACAGATTACTTCACCGAGGAATTGGGCCGGAGGTATCTGGCCGACACGATTGGATTTCCATTTGCAGAAAACCGTTGGCTGACAAGTCCAGAGGCATCCCATATACGCTGCGTCCGCAGGATTGGTGAATATCAACTGTATGGTGCGGTGCTGCGAAATCACGCAAAGAACGCCAAAAGCCTTGACGGATGGGAACTGGGTGATGAGAAAATCGTCGCTGCGTATGTTGAATCAGTACAAACTGCGGATAACAGCGACGCTACGAAAAAGCTTCGCATCCGCCACATCAGGCAGTTCTATGAGTTTTTGGCATCGCGGAAAGTATCTGGAATCCATGACATATCCGCACAAATTATTTCTGACTACGCCGCATCACTTCAAGGGGAATCCCCTGTCTATACGAAGCACCGATTGGCAACTCTGCGCTTTTATTTTCGCTTCCTGAAACAAAGCAGCATATTGGAATACGATTGGTCATTTGCTGTCCCGAAGGTGATTGCGCCTAAAAATCTGAATGTGCCTGCTTTGTGGAGCAAAGAGGAGCTGGAACGGCTACTCGAGAGTATTGACCGGGGCGGTCCGGCGGGGAAGCGTGATTACGCCATTATTTTGCTGGTGGTACAACTCGGTCTGAGGATTGCAGACGTTTCCAACCTGCGGCTGGAGAGCTTGAAATGGGAACGAAACGAGATTGAATTTCTTCAGCATAAGACAGGCAACCGGGTAACGCAACCGCTTCTGGACGATGTGGGCTGGGCCATTATTGATTACATCAAATATGGACGCCCCAAGGTGGAATCGCCGTTCGTTTTTCTCACAGTGAACGCACCGTATCTCCAAGCGTTATGCTTGTAGAATAGTTATATATCGATTCTTTAACCATTCCGATCCTCCCCCATTTTGTTATTATTGGACTCAACTTGCTTGTATTGAGTCATTTTCTATATATTCACTTCTAATTATACATTTTGTATCTGTTGTTACCTGCGATACGATGCTGACGATGAGATTTTTGTTCTGTTGACGCTGAATTACATCTGCAAGGAGATGGATTTAACACTTATGCACGGGGGACAAAGGAAAAGTGTAACTTTTTGTTCGTCCTTTATTGTAGATGAGCAAAATAACTAAAATGTTCAATTGCATATTACCAATTCATGTCGAGATTCACAATACATCTGACGTGAAATGAGATTATAGTGTCCTGAAATGTAAAAAAAGGTAGCTTGCAGAAATCATTACTGTTTCTGCAAGCTACCTACATATCATTTTTGTATTGGAAGTTGAATACTGACCAGATAAGTTTGATTGAACTTTGTTGTTTCCATTTCTCCATGATATTTTGCTACAC
>CAVLAO010000251.1:0-2004 GCA_963660915.1 Bacteroides sp. CAG:927
GACCGGTTCCAACTCCAAGCTGCTTTCCGGCGAGCTGGCAACCTATCTTTCCGGACGATACATCCAGATTCAGGTTTTTCCCTTTTCGCTGGCCGAAGCAAAGCAGCAATGCATTGAAAACGGAACCTATACTTCGGATGAAAAGCTCTTCGCAGACTATTTGAAGTACGGCGGCTTTCCGCAGCGTTTCTTCCTCCCGGACGATCATTCAATTACCACCTACTTGGATGATCTTTACGAGGCTATCGTTGTCCGTGACATCATGCTGCGTCACAATATCCGCGAACAGACTGCATTACGCAATGTCCTTGCATTTCTGCTGGACAATATCGGTAATCCGTTTTCTGCCCGTAATATCAGTGGACGCATGGTTTCGGAAGGAATCAAGACAACCACTGCTACCGTACTGAACTACGTTGATTATTTCAAGGAAGCCTTTATCCTTCTGAATGCAAGCCGCTATGACATCAAAGGAAAAGCGCTCCTGTCCAGCACAGAGAAATACTACGCAGTCGATCTTGGCCTGCGAAACGTTATCAAGAAAAGCGAAAAGCTTGACAGCAACAAGCTGTATGAGAACATCGTATATCTGGAAATGCGGAGCCGCGGCTATGAAGTTCAGGTCGGCAAGCTGGACGACACCGAGATTGATTTTATCTGCTACCGTGGAGATGAAAAACTCTATATTCAGGTTGCTTATCTGATTACTCCCGCCGATGAAGAACGGGAGTTCGGAAATCTGGAGCGGCTGCACGACAACTATCCCAAGTATGTTATCAGTGGTGATTTAGTGAATTTAAGTCGAAATGGAATCATTCATCGAAACATCATTGATTTTCTGCTCAATCCGTAAATTTCACATTATGGGCACAACAGTTGACGCTGTTGTGCCCTTTTTTCTTTATTAGAATTGGAGGCATTCTTATGGAAAATCCATTCGAGAAATTATTCGGTATCGACTTCAAAGATCATCTGGAAGTCAAGAAGTCTGGCAATACGGAACTGAAATATGTAAGCTGGGCGTATGCTTGGGCTGAGGTAAAGAAGTTGTACCCCGCTGCCAGCTATGAAGTCAAGAAATTCAACGGCCTGCCCTACGTTTATGACCCCATCACCGGGTTCATGGTGTACACCACCGTCACGATTGAGGGCATTTCGCATGAAATGTGGCTGCCTGTGCTGGATGGCGCGAATAAAGCGATGAAAGCCACGCCTTACACCTACACTACCCCGAAATGGGAGTACAACCCGCAAACCCGCCGCCGTGAGAAAATTGGTATGGAAGAGCGTACGGTAGAAGCTGCATCCATGTTTGATGTAAACAAGGCTATTATGCGGTGTCTGGTCAAAAATCTTGCCATGTTTGGTCTGGGGCTGTATGTCTATGCTGGAGAAGATTTGCCGGAAGATGCTGCACCGCAGCCGGATGCAGAGCAGCAAAAGCAGCCGAAGCCAAAATCCACCAACTCAAAACAGGAGAAGCCTCCCATGCCCTGCATCTGTGCCCGCTGCAACCAGCCCATCAAACGAGTCAAGCTGAAGGATGGTTCCATTATGCAGGCAGCAGAGTTTGCAGCCACCCATGATGGAATGTGCGCGGACTGCTACAAGGCAACCAGATTGAACGTAGCATAAGGCAAATGCTTGTAAATTTCAAATCCACATGCTACTATAATAATGTATAAGAACTGAGGATAAAGATATGGAGCAAAGTATTACGCCCAAGAAAACGCTGGAATCCTACAATGATGGCCAGAAAGGAGGCCCACGCAATATGTGTGATGTGCTTGATAAAGTGGAAAACAAAGGCGAAATCAAAGGCAAAAATCAAATGGCACTTCTCGTCAAGAAACTCCTTGATCAGAGCCGTATTGAAGATGTCAAGCGGGCTTCTGAAGACGAAACATACCGTGACAAGCTTATGAAAGAGCTTGGAATTAACTAAACTGTGAACAGGTCCGTAAAAAGTAGACAATAGACAAAAAGCCTCCCCGTGTAGGATAA